>DASZHK010000118.1:0-16128 GCA_035937905.1 Acidimicrobiales bacterium | reverse complement strand
TCGAGATAACGGTGTCGAGCGCCGCGGGCAACTCTTCGGCACTGAGCAGAAAGATGGTGCGACTCGGAGGCTCTTCGAGCGACTTCAAGAGCGCCGGCGCGCTGGGTGACGCCCCCGTCGTCGTCAACTCGACGTCTTCGATGACGACGATCTGGTAGCCGGTACCGAGGGGACGTCGCCTCGCGACGCGCTCCGCCTCTCGAATCTCTTCCAAGCGCCACGACACGCCCGAGCGTTCGGCGAAGTACACGTCGGGGTCTTGATCGGCGAGGACCAGACGACAGATATCGCAGACGCCACAGCCGTGTTGTGGACACTGCAAGGCGGCGGCGAACGAAAGCACGGAGTCGTGCACGCTGGCGCCCGCCGGACCACTGAAGAGATACGCGTGCACGGGATTCATCGCGTACTGGCGAAGCGCGGCCACCGCTCGGTCCTGGCCCACGAGGCGATCGAAGACGTCCGTCATGTCACCAGGGTAGGTCCGCCACTCGTTCGTCGATCAGGCCAGCGACGTCCGTCACGCTCAGCGATCCGTCGACGACGAACCACGAGTGGGTGTGGGCTAGCGCTAAGTATCCGTCGCGTACTCGTTGGTGAAACGCTAAATCGGCCGATTCGAAGCGGTCCTTCGCGTCGTGCGATCGTCGCTCGTTCACGACCTCGAGCGAGACGTCGAGCAGGATCGTCAAGGTGGGGCGACACGAGCCAATGGCCAACTCGCTCGCGGCTTCCAAGAGCGTCAAGTCGACGCCTCGGCCGTACCCCTGGTACGCGAGGGTTGACGCGTAGAAGCGATCGCTCACGACGCTTCGCCCCGCGAGCAACGCCGGTTCGATAACGCTGCGCACGTGATGAGACCGGTCCGAGAGCATCAACAGCGCTTCGGTCGCGGGGTCCATGGGCCTCGCGGCGTCGAGTAACCACTGTCGCAAGTCAACGCCGAGCTCGGTGTCACCGGGTTCGAAGGTGAAGAGGGCGTCGTGCAATTCGGCGACGCGTCGCGCTTGCGTGCTCTTGCCACTCACGTCGATGCCCTCGAAGACGAGGAAGGTACCGCGTGGGCTCACGCCTCGTCCTCGTGACGGGCGCTCTTGAGCAACGTCGCGTTCGCCTCCGCCCCTTGCGCGACAGCGGCCCGCTTCGCCGCGCCCGTTGACGTCGTAGCCTTCTTCGTCGTTCTCTTGGCCGTCTTCTTCGCCGCCGACTTCGCAGGAGCCTTCTTCGTCGCCTTCTTCGTGCTCTTTCGAGCGCGCGTCGAGGGTTCGGCGCCGCGACGTTCCGCGAGCAGTTCACTGGCGCGGTCCATCGTCATCGATTCGGGCGTGTCGCCGAGGCGAAGCGTGGCGTTCGTCTCGCCGTCCGTGACGTAGAGACCGAAGCGACCGCTGCGAACGACGACGTTTCGTTTAGTAACAGGGTCTTCGCCCAAGTCCGCCAGCGGACCGGCGGCGGCGCGGCGACCGCGCTGCTTTGGCTCAGCCAAGAGCGCCACCGCGCGACTGAGGTCGACGCTGAAGATCTGCGCCTCGTCCTCGAGTGAACGAGTCTCCTTTCCCCACGTCAAGTACGGACCGTACCGTCCGTTTTGGGCGAGGATGGCTCCACCGTCAGGGTGCTCACCGACGGTGCGAGGCAGTGACAAGAGCAGTTTCGCGTCGTCGAGCGACACGCTCTCGGGTGCCATGGTCGAAAAAAGCGACGCCGTCTTGGGCTTCTCCTTCGGATCGGTCATCTCGCCGACTTGCACGTAAGGCCCGTAGCGTCCGGCCTTCAGAAAGATGGTCTCACCCGCGTCGTCGATACCTAGTTCTCGGTCGTTGCTCGGTGCCGCCAGCAGCTCCAGAGCGTGCTCGACCGTGAGCGAATCAGGCTCCGTCGCCTCAGGGATCGAGACGCGATCGTCGCCGTGCACGAGGTACGGGCCGTAGCGCCCGGAGCGCACGGAGACGCCAACGCCGTCCGGCGCGTCTCCGAGGGGCAGTGAGTTGATGGCAGCGAAGTCGAACTCGTGGGGCTCGTGGGTTACGTGTTGAAGACCGAGACGCGCGAACTCGCTCGTCGCCGACTCGTCGCCGAAGTAGAACTTCTTTAGCCAAGGTTCGAGGTCTTGACGACCTTGGGCGATCTCGTCCAACTGGTCTTCCATCGCGGCAGTGAACTGGTAGTCGACCAGATCGGCGAAGTAGAACTCAAGGAGGTTGACGACGGCGAAGGCCCTGAAGGTCGGCACCAGTGACTTACCCTTCTTCCACACGTAGCCCCGACGTTCGATCGTCTTCATGACCGAGGCGTACGTCGACGGACGACCGATGCCCAGGTCCTCGAGTTTCTTGATCAGCGTCGCCTCGGAATAACGGTCGGGCGGTTGCGTGTCGTGGGACTTCGCGTCGGCCTTCTCCACGGGTACGTCACTGCCTTCGTTGAGCACGGGCAACAGTCGCTCTTGATCGGCGAGTTCCGCCTCCGGGTCGTCGGTGCCTTCGACGTAGGCCCGGCGAAAGCCGGCGAACTCGATACGAAGCCCGCTCGCGCTGAGTCCGACCGACACCTCGCCGTCGCGTTCGGCGACGCCCGTGATCGTGCCCGAGAGTCGAACCCGGTCCTGAGTGAGGCGCGCGTCGACCATCTGCGAGGCGATCGTGCGCTTCCAGATGAGGTCGTAGACCGCGCGCTCGTCACCGCTGAGGTGAGCTTGCGCCTCGTCGAGGGTGCGAAAGGACTCCCCCGCCGGACGAATCGCCTCGTGCGCCTCCTGCGCGTTCTTGACCTTTCGGTCGTAGCGACGCGGCTGGTCCGACACGTAGTCGTCACCGAACATCGACGCGACCTGGGCGCGAGCGGCGTTGATCGCTTCGCCCGAGAGCGTGGTGGAGTCGGTTCGCATGTAGGTGATCCAGCCCTGCTCGTACAGGCGCTGGGCCGCGCGCATCGTGCGTTCGGGATCGAAGCGGAGCTTGCGACTCGCCTCGATCTGCAGCGACGAGGTCATGAAGGGAGGTTGAGGACGTTGCGTGCGCGGCGTCGAGGTCACGGACTCGACGCGCAGACGCTTGCCCGCGAGCTCGTGCGCGATTGACGTCGCGACGGCTTCACTCAAGACTTCGACCGAGGCCTTGGTCTCGAGAACGCCGGCGGCGTCGAAGTTCTTGCCGGTCGCGAGCGCGGCGCCGTTGACCGTCTCCAACGTGGCGTCGAACGTCGCGCTCTCGGCACGAAGGGTCGCCGTCACGTCGAACCACGACGCGGAACGAAACGCCATGCGTTCACGTTCACGTTCGCAGACCAGTCGGATCGCCACCGACTGCACGCGCCCAGCCGAGCGCGCCTTGTCGACGGCTCGCCACAACACGGGCGAGACCTCGTAGCCAACCAGTCGGTCGAGGAATCGACGACCCTCTTGGGCGTCGACCAGTCGTAGGTCGAGGTCACGCGTCTCCGAGACCGCCTTCGTGATCGCCGCCGGCGTGATCTCGTGAAAGACCATCCGCTTCACCGGGACCTTCGGGTTGAGTACCTCTTGGAGATGCCAGGCAATGGCCTCGCCCTCGCGGTCTTCGTCCGTGGCGAGGTAGAGCTCGTCGACCTGTTTGAGGGCCGCCTTCAATTCGGCGACAATTTTCTTGCGATCGCTGGAAATCACGTAGACCGGCTTGAAATGGTCGTTCACGTTGATACCGAGGCGGGCCCACTTCTCGCCCTTCACCGAGGCGGGAATGTCGGCCGCGCTCTGGGGCAGGTCGCGAATGTGGCCGATGGAGGGCTTGACGATGTAGTCCGGCCCGAGCATCCCCTGGATGCGGGTCGCTTTGGCTACAGACTCAACGATGACGAGTGCTTTAGCCACGCTCACCACCTCTCAGGTATCTCACGGCGTGACACGTTATCGCCACCTTGCACTGCCGTTACATAAAGGTAGACACGGACTGGCGTCTTCCAAGGTCATGGTCGCCCGACCGAGCCCAATGGTCGCGGAATCATTAGGCCTGTTCAGCGAACCCGCGAAAGTTAAGAATTTAGCTCTCGCTCTGTGGCGCGGCGACGATTTCGTACTGCGGATTGAGGATGACGGCTTCTCGACGAAGTGACGTCACGGTGCCCTTCACCAAGAGTCTCGTGCCTCGTTCGATGCCCGGAACGCCCAGGCGACCTTGGAAGACCAGCGTGATCGAACCGGTGTTGTCGGTGATGACGCAGCGCAGTTCGGACACGCCACTCTCGTTGCCGATCGCCATGGAGCGAACGCGTCCGGCAATCTCCACGAACTGTCGCTCCGACACGCCACCAATAGGCGCGGAGTCACTCGAGCGTGCGCGAAGCTTGGCGTCCGCTTCGAGGTGCGCGTCCTCACGCAGACCCCCTCGCGTGACCTCGTCACTCACGGGTTCCTCCGTGAGTTCCCCTTCGGGGATGCGGCGACGAAGCGCGCGGTACGGGATTATCGTCGCTGCGGTGCGCGGCACGTGCATTACCGCGCTCGCCATGTTGTCGGCGGTGCGGTCGTGAAGGAGCCGTTGCAGACGAGAGACGAATCCCCGTCGCGGCAAGATGACCATGCAGAAGACGTCGGGGTCGCGCACCGCGTCGGCGACTAATTCCAAGGCCGCGCGGTCGACCCGTCGGTCCTCACAGTCGTGAATCTCGAGGCTGATGCTCGCTGACGCGGTGTTCGCCGCGCCCCAACGCATCTGCAGTCGTTTGGTCACGAGGGGGTCGATGTCGAAGTGCACGGCGCGAACGGAATACGGGTTCAGCGAGTTGCAGTACTGAAGTGCGCGTTCGGTCGCCAGGTCGTAGTTGTCGACGAAGACGATGACGCGATTCATGCGAATCTGGATGGAGGCCTTCGCGCTGTTGGCCTCGAACGCCTTCTCTTCTCGCAAGTACTGCTTGTGGAATCGCATGAGGCCGACGTACATGATCGGTCCGACGATCAAGATGATCCACGCGCCCTCGGTGAATTTCGCGATCGCAAAGACCAGCACCACGATGGCAGTGACGCTCGCCGAGAGGCCGTTCACGAAGACACCGCGGCGCCAGCGCCCGCTCTTCTCTCGTAGATGGCGCGCCACCATCCCCGCGCCGGCCAACGTGAAACCGGTGAAGACACCGATCGCGTAGAGCGCGATGAGCGAGTTGACCCTCGCGTTGAAGACGAGGATCAACGCGAGCGACACGACACCGAGAAGGAGGATGCCGTTGGAGAACGCGAGGCGGTGGCCTCGTTTGGTGAGTTGGCGCGGCAGGTAACGGTCGGTGGCGACGTAGTTCGCGAGGAACGGGAACCCGTTGAACGACGTGTTGCCACCCGTGTAGAGAATCAAAACCGTCGCGAACTGCACGACGAAGAAAATGTCATGACCAAAGCCGTGCGCGCCGAAGACGTCGGAGACGATTTGTCCCACCACCGTCGGCGAGCCAACGGCGTAGGGCAGCGCGTGCGTCCACGACGCCAGCAACGTGGTGCCCAAGAGGAGGAAGGCCAGGATCGAGGACATCATGACGAGCGTCGCGCGCGCGTTCTTCGACTCGGGGCGGCGAAAACTCCCGACGCCGTTCGAGATCGCTTCGAGGCCCGTCAGCGACGAGCCGCCGTTCGCGTACGCCTTCAACAGGGTGAGAAAGGCCAAGCCCATCAAGAGACCATGCCCGGATTGACCGAGTCCTCCGCCGACGAGGCTGTGCGACGCCGGTTGGGCGATCACGTGCAACGTGCCCATGAACTTCTTGTAGTAGCCAATGACGATCGTGGCCGACAGCATGATGACGTAGAAGTACGTGGGGACCGCGAAGTAGGAACCGGCCTCGCGTAGTCCGCGAAGGTTCCCGAAGATCAACACCAGTACGACGGCGATGGTGATGACGAGGGTGTAGCGCGTCAACGCCGGGAACGCCGTCGTCAGTGCCGCGGTGCCGGCCGAACACTGCACCGCGACGGTCACGATGTAGTCGATTAATAGGGCCACCGCCGCGATCTGCGCGATCTTCGGCCCGAAGTTGTCGCGAGCGACGACGTACGCCCCGCCGGCGGTCGTGTAGTACTTGATGACGTCGAGGTACGACAGCGTGACGAACAACAACACGCCAATGATGACGAACATGATGGGCACGACGAGGGAGAAGGCCGCGAGTCCGATCGCGGGCGTCATCTGGGTCAGAATCTGCTCAGTACCGTACGCCGACGAGGAGATACAGTCCGGCGCCAGCACGCCAAGGGCGATCGGTCGTTTGAGTCGCTCGCCGCTCAACTGCTCGGAGACGAGGGGCTTACCGAGAAAGAGTCGCTTGAGGCGATAGTCCCACGTCTCGGGGTAAAACTTCAACAGATTGGCGTGTGAGGTCAGAACGGGCGCGCGCGTCGGCGCTGGCTTATCCTCATCTGACACGCAGACGATACTAAGCCACTCCCCTCGGCGAATAACTCCTCACGGTCACTCGCTTTGCGTGAAGTTGCGGTTAAAAGCCGCGGTGTGGTCAGATAAGAGCGTGCACATCATTGTGGTCGGCTGTGGCCGAGTTGGGTCAGAACTCGCCATGGAGCTTTCCGAAGAGGGCCACTCCGTCGTCGTCATCGAAAAGAAGCGCGACAGCCTTCGCCGCCTCACCCACTTCCACGGCAAGACCATCGTCGGCTCGGGTTTCGATCGGGACGTACTCTTCCAAGCCGAAGCGGCGAGCGCCGACGCCCTGGCGGCCGTGACGAGCGGCGACAACACCAACATCCTCTGCGCCCGCATCGCGCGCGATCATTACAACATCAAGAACGTCGTCGCGCGCATCTACGACCCCGCGCGAGCAGACATCTACATGAAGCTCGGCATCCCTACGGTCGCCACGTCCTTATGGACGACTCAGCAAGTAAAACGCTGGATGTTGCCCTCGGACGACTCGATCGAATGGACTGATTCGGCCAATACGATGCACTTGGTGGAACGCATCGTGCCCGACAACCTCGCCGGCAAACCCGTCACCAGTTTTCACGTAGGTGAGAACGTGCGACTCGTCGGCCTCATTCGCGCCGGTCAGGCGCGCGTCAACGTCGAGGGTCTCTTCGCCCAAGAAGACGACATCCTCGAGTTCCTCGTCAACAACGAGGGTCTTCGTGACCTACACACCCTGCTCGGAACGGGCCCGTCGTGAGAGTCGTCATCGCCGGCGGCGGATCCGTCGGGACCTCGATTGCCCTCGACCTCATCGATCGTCACCACGACGTCACGTTGATGGAACAGGTCGCCGACACCGCGGAGAAGTTGAAGACCATGTTGCCGGGCGTCACCGTGATGGCCGCGGACGCGTGCGAGTTCGCGAGCTTGTCGGCCGCTGACGTTCGAAGTGCCGACGTGATGATCGCCGCGACCGGTGACGACGAGGACAATCTCGTGATCAGT
Organism: Acidimicrobiales bacterium; assembly: GCA_035937905.1. Lineage (GTDB taxonomy): Bacteria > Actinomycetota > Acidimicrobiia > Acidimicrobiales > RAAP-2 > RAAP-2. The sequence goes on along the minus strand of DASZHK010000118.1, from coordinate 8,740 downwards.
TGGCTGTCGAAGCAAGAGTTCGGGGTGCCACGCACCATCAGCCGCATCAACAACGCGCGCAACGAGTGGCTCTTCAACGAGAGCTGGGGCGTCGACGTGTCGGTCTCGACACCCGCGTTGATCACCTCACTCGTCGACGAGGCCGTCGAGGTGGGCGCCATCATCCAGTTGATGACCTTGGCGCACGGGCGCATGCGACTCATCGAAGTCACGCTCGACGAGAAGGCCCCGGCCGTCGCCCAGAATCTGACGTTGGACGAACTTCGACTTCCCGATTCACTTCGTGTCGTCGCCGTCGTGCGCAACGAACAGCCCTTGGTGCCGTCGTCATCGATGCGCTTCCTCGAAGAAGATCACGTCGTCTTGATGGCGCGCGTCGACGCGACGCAAGACTGCGCCGCTGCCTTCATCGGCTAACAGCGACCCGGTGTCGCCAACATCTGGACCTAGCATGAAAGCGTGCGCGCCGCTTTTTTCGATCTAGATAAGACGGTCATCGTCAAGTCGTCGCTCGTCGCGCTCGGTCCCGAACTCCACGCGCGCGGCCTGCTCCATCGCCGCACCCTGATACGAGCGGGCGTCGCGCAACTCTGGTTCCAACGATTCGGTGCCGACGAGAAGCGTCTCGAGAAAGTCCGTGAAACGGTGCTGAAGATCACCCGCGGTTGGGACCGCGAAGAGGTGCGCCTACTCGTCAAAGAGACGCTGAGTGACGTCATCGAGCCCCTGATCTACGCAGAAGCCCTGGAGCTGATCGATCATCACCTCGCCGAAGGCGAGGAGGTCTTTCTGGTCTCGAGCGCGCCGGCCGAGATCGTCGAACCCTTCGCGGAACTCCTTGGACTCACCGGCGCCATCTCATCGCAGGCGCTCATCGACAACGACGGAAAGTTCACGGGGGAGATGGCGTTCTTCGCGCAAGGCGAGAACAAGGCCCTCGCGATGCGCGAACTCGCGAAGCGTCGAGGGATCGATCTCAGTGAGTCCTACGCGTACTCCGACTCCGAGACCGACGTCCCGATGTTGAAGGCCGTTGGTCACCCGTTCGCGGTGAACGCCGACCGCCAACTAGAGAAGATCGCGCACGAGAACCAGTGGCCGCTCCTCACGTTCAGTCATCCCGTGACCGCGCTCACGCGTTCGAAGTCCCACACGCCGTTTCTCTTGAGCGCGCTGGTCGTCGGCGTCGCCGCCATCCTCGGACTCGGCGGCGCGCGCTACCAGCGTCGTTAAAGAGTCAAAAGGTCGCGCGCGCCCGTGTCGGACGAGGGGTGGCGCAACTTAGACATCGCGCGCGCCTCGATCTGACGGATACGCTCACGCGTCAAGTTCATCTCCGCGCCCACGTCCTCGAGGGTGCGGATCTCTCCGGCGCCGTCGAGACCAAAACGCATACGCAGGATCTTCTGCTCTCGCTCGTCGAGCGGCTGGAGCAACTTCTCGATCGCGGCGGGCATCATCTTGACTGCGGCGACGTCGAAGGGCGACTCGGCCGAACGGTCCTCGACGACGTCACCCAACTCGGCGTCGCCGTCCTCACGAAGAGGCTCGGAGAGCGAGATCGGCTCGGAGCGGAAACGAAGCGCCTCGATGAGCTTGTCCTCGGGCATCTCACACTCTTCGCAGAGTTCCTTGATGGTGGGGGGACGACCGAACTTCAGCTCGAGGCGTGACTGCGCCTTCTGCACGCGGGCCAAGGTGTCACCGGCGTGTACCGGGAGACGGATCGTGCGTCCGGTGTTCGCGATGCCGCGCGTGATGGCCTGGCGGATCCACCACGTGGCGTAGGTCGAGAACTTAAAGCCCTTGCGCCAGTCGAACTTCTCGACGGCGTGCATGAGACCGAGGTTGCCCTCCTGGATGAGGTCGAGGAGCGGCAGGCCCGAGGCCTGGTACTTCTTCGCGATCGAGACCACGAGGCGTAGGTTCGATTGGACGAAGTCTCGTTCGGCCTGGTCACCGCGGTGAACGGAGCGCTTGAGGGCGAGCTTGCGGCTCGGCGTGATCTTGATCTTCTTGTCGTTCTCGGAGGCCTCGAGTTCGGCCTTCGCTTCACGGCCCTCCTCGATGGTCTGGGCCAAGTGGACTTCATCGTCCTTGGTCAGAAGGGTGTACTGACCAATGTCGGAGAGATAGAGACGTACGAGGTCTTCATCGTCACGGTCTATACGGTCTTTGGCCATGGTTCCTCTTTTGCTGGGTGGAGTTCGCTGGGATCCCCGATACTTCTAGTTATACGGAGGTACGCAACCTACCGGGAAATGCCGAAACTTTCAGCGTTTCCGCTTTCATCGAGACCTCGTCCGAGCGCCTGGGCGTCCTCTTGCCAGCGCGGATCATCAATGGGCGCCTGGTCTTTCGACACCTCGCCCACCTTCAAGATCTCTTCGACCAGCGCCATGGAGCCGCGGTTGAGGACCGCCAGGGCCGCGTCGTCGAAGTCGACCTGGTCACGGGCATCACGCAGCGACACCAGCACTCTCGGTCCGACGACCAGGGCCAGGGCGTAGAGCATCATCGTGCCGGTGTCGTCGTTCACCCGTGCGAACCGCAACGCCTCTTCGAGGGGCGCGACCGGCTCGCCGGGCGACTCGTCGAGGTAGTCGCGAAAGGCCAGCGCGACCTCTCCGAAAGCGCGACCGGCCTCGTAGGCGCGGATGACGTAAGCGTCGTTCGTCAACGTCGGCGCCGCCTCGCCGTAGGCCACGTACATCGTGTCGAAGCACGAGTAGAGGTACGCCATCGAGTCGCGTGCGTCCATCAGTCCTCGGGACGGAAGGCGTTCGTGATCGGCATACGTCGATCGCGCCCGAAGGCCTTCTTCGTGATGCGCACGCCCGGGGGCATCTGTCGTCGTTTGTACTCACTGCGGTCCACGAGACGCGTGATGCGCGTGACCAGTGAGCGGTCGTAGCCAAGCGCGATGATCTCTTCCGCCGTCGCGTCGTCTTCTACGTAGAGCTCGAGCAAGGGATCGAGCACCTCGTAGGGCGGGAGCGACTGATCGTCGCGCTGATCGGGACGGAGTTCCGCCGACGGTGGCTTCGCGAGGACCGACTCGGGGATGGGCTCGGGGTCGCCGTCGAGGCGCGCTCGTTGGTTGCGGTAGCGACAGAGTTCGTACACGAGCAACTTGGGCACGTCCTTGATGACCGCGAAGCCGCCCGCGGAGTCGCCGTAGAGCGTGGAGTAGCCGACCGCCATCTCGGACTTGTTGCCCGTCGTGAGCACGATGGCGCCCGTCGCGTTCGAGATGGCCATCATGAGTACCGCGCGGATACGTGACTGCAGGTTCTCGTCGGTGAGGTCCGACGGCGCGCCGCCGAGGACGTCGACCAACGAGAAGGAGAACATGGTGTGTTCTTCCTCGATCGGCAACGTCGCGATGTCAATGTCAAGTCGAGTAGCGAGTTCCAGGGCGTCGCTGACGGAATGTTCCGACGAGTAGCGACTGGGCATCGAGAAGCCCCGAACGGCACGGGCGCCGACAGCGTCGACGGCGATCGACGCGACGAGTGACGAGTCGACGCCGCCCGACAACGCCACGATCGCCTCGCGAAACCCGTTCTTCCTCAGGTAGTCACGCGTACCCATGACGAGTGCTTCGTAGACCTCTTCGACGTCACCCAACGGCTCTTCCACGTGATTGAGGTGCACTGCGCGTGCACGCGACTCGTCGCGCGCGTAGAACGATTCGAGGACGGCGCCTACGGGTGCCTCACGGGCTTCGATCTCACAGATCAAGAGCTCTTCTCGAAAAGCACTCGCTCGCGCGACGACGTCACCCTTTGCGTTCACGACCATGCTCTGGCCGTCGAAGACCAGTTCGTCCTGACCGCCGACCAGGTTGACGTAGGCGATGGGGCAGTTCGTCTCGAGCGCGCGCTCGCGCAGCATCGCCTCACGTTCTTCGCGCCGACCTCTCGCGTACGGCGACGCGTTCGCCACCACCAGCAACGTCGCGCCCTCGTTCGCCAACGCCATTGCCGGCCCGTCAGTGATCCACACGTCCTCACAGACCAACAGACCCACGGCGACGCCACCCACGTTCACGATTGCCTGGGGACCGACGCCGGGATGGAAGTACCGGCGCTCGTCGAAGACGTCGTAATTAGGAAGGAGTCGTTTCGTCGCCGTCGCGACGATGCCTTCGTCGCCGAGTGCGACGAGCACGTTAGCGATATGACTGAGACGACCTTCTTCGAAGACCCGCGTCGCGTCGCGCCCGTCACTCGCGGGCGCCAACGTCACGCCGTTCGTGCCGTCTTCGGCGACCGTGCCCACCAAGATCGGAGGAAGATTGTCCGCCTTCGAGAGATCGGCGAGCGCTTGAGCACTCGCCTCAATGAAACCCTCCTTCAAGAGGAGGTCCTCGGGCGGGTAGCCCATCAAGGAAAGTTCGGGGGTGACGACGAGGTCAGCTCCCACCAGCGCCGCCTGGGCGCGAAAGCGTCCGAGCGTCTCGACGTTCTGTGAGAAGCCGCCCACCACCGCGTTCATCTGGGCCAGGGCGAGTCGAAGCGTAGCCACGCCGGAAGCCTAATGGTGCGGGTTCTCAACGTTCGTGGAAAATGTTTCACACTCCATTAACAGAACTCGGGGTAGAAGGGGGACGCGACCCATAAGACTGGAGGAGGTCGCGTGAGCACGCGATGACACTACGAAGGAGCAGCGTTGTCGTATCAGGCTGAGTACATCTGGATAGACGGGACCGAGCCGACGCACAAGCTTCGGAGCAAGACCAAGATCGTCGCCGACGGTAAGAAGCCGCCGCAGTGGGGCTTCGATGGTTCCAGCACCAATCAGGCGACGGGACACTTCTCGGACTGCGTGTTGGAGCCCGTGTTCACTTGCCCCGACCCACTTCGTGGGCCGAAGGACGTGCTGGTCATGTGCGAGGTCCTGAACCCCGACATGACGCCCCACGTCACCAACAAGCGCGCGCACGCCGTCGCCACGGCGAAGAAGTACGCGAGCTTCGGTCCGATGTTCGGGATCGAACAGGAGTACACGTTCTTCCAGGACGACCGCCCTTACGGGTGGCCTGAAGAGGGTTTCCCCGCACCCCAGGGTCCGTACTACTGCGGCGTCGGCGGGGCGAAGATGCCCGGACGTGACATCGTCGAAGCTCACACCTTGGCGTGCCAGCGTGCGGGCATCTCCATTGAAGGCACGAACGCCGAAGTCATGATGGGCCAATGGGAGTTCCAAATCGGCGTGCTCGGACCCGTCGCGATCGGTGACCAACTCTGGACCGCGCGCTGGCTGCTCGAGCGCATCGCCGAAGAGTTCGACGTCGACGTCAGCTACGCCGCGAAGCCCATCAAGGGTGACTGGAACGGTGCGGGCGCGCACACGAACTTCTCCACAAACCAGATGCGTGCGAACGGTGGTATCGCCGCCATCATCGCCGGCGCCGAGGCCCTCGGGACTCGCGTCGAAGAGCACATCGCCGCCTACGGCCCGGGCATCGAGGATCGACTGACGGGCGCGCACGAAACGGCGCCCTATTCAAAGTTCTCCTACGGCGTGTCCGACCGCGGTGCCTCCGTGCGCATCCCGGCCGCGGTCGCGCGTGAGAAGAAGGGCTACCTCGAAGACCGTCGTCCGAACGCCAACATCGACCCCTACGTCGTGTCCGCCATCATCGTCGAGACGATCTGCGGTGCCGCGAAGCCCGCATCGTCGAAGAAGGCCGTGAAGAAGGCCGTCAAAAAGGCGCCAGCGAAGAAGAGCGCCGCGAAGAAGACCACGGCTAAAAAGGTGGCGAAGAAGGCCCCCGCCAAGAAAGCAGCAAAAAAGCGTTAAGCCCCACGGATCTCAAGAGGCCCGCCGCTTCTCAGCGGCGGGCCTCTTGATTTCTCCGCCACATCGCGGTCTTAGAGAGAAGGTGCGAGAATGACCCACATGCAAAGTCAGGCGCAGTACGTCCTACGGACCGTTGAGGAAAGGGGCGTTCGTTTCGTCCAGCTCTGGTTTACTGACGTCCTCGGTCGCCATAAGGCCTTTCACGTCACGCCCGCCGAGCTCGAAGACGCGCTCGATCAGGGCATGACCTTTGACGGCAGCGCCATCGACGGGTTCTCGCGGACGACCGAGTCGGACCTGCTCGCGCGACCCGACCTCACGACGTTTCAACTCCTGCCCTGGTACGAGCAGGGCGCGGGCGTCGCGCGCGTCTTCTGCGACATCGTCAACATCGACGGCACCGCCTTTGAGGGTTGCCCCCGCCAACAACTCCGTCGCGTCCTCGACAACGCTCGCGCACAAGGCTTCACGTTCTTCGTCGCGCCCGAGATCGAATACTTCTACTTCAACGATCTCAACCCCTACGAACAGCCCGTCCCCATCGACCGCGGCAGTTACTTCGACCTGTTGTCCGACGACACCGCGAGCCAACTCCGGCGCCAGACCGTCCTTACGCTCGAAGAGATGGGTATCGGCGTGGAACACGCTCAACACGAGGACGCCCCGGGCCAACACGAGATCGACCTTCGCTACACCGACGCACTCACGATGGCCGACACGGTGATGTCACTTCGACACGTGGTGAAAGAGCTCGCCCGCCAGTCCGGTGTCGCGGCGAGTTTCATGCCCAAGCCGCTCGCGAACGTACAGGGTTCGGGCATGCACACCCACCTCTCCTTGTGGCGCGACGAGAAGAACGCGTTCATCGGCGAGCACACTTACGGACTGAGTGACCTCGCGACGAAGTTCATCGCCGGCCTCGTGCGCCACGCGCCCGAGATCACCGCGATCACGAACCAGTGGGTGAACTCCTACAAGCGTCTCGTGCCGGGCGCGGAAGCCCCCGTCGGGGCGGAGTGGGCGCACTACGACGCGGCAGCGCTGGTGCGCGTGCCCTCGGTGAAGCCCGGACGCATCGACTCCACGCGCATCGAATACCGTTCACCGGACTCCGCGACGAATCCCTACCTCGCCTTCGCCGTCATCCTGGCGGCGGGACTACGCGGCGTGATCGGCAACTACGAGCTGCCACCCGAGGGCCAACGAACGGCCGCCCTCCCCCAGTCACTCGCCGAGGCCGTCGATCTCATGGAGAGTTCGTCGTTGATGCACGAGACGCTCGGCAGCCACCTCGTCGAGTGGTTCCTGCGCAACAAGCGCGCCGAGTGGGACGCGTACCGCGTGCAAGTGACCCCCTTCGAACTCGAGAGATACCTTCCGCTGCTGTGAGTATCGACGTCGTGCTCTGCGTTCCCTCGTGCGAAGGGCCCGTTCGCAAGGCCTTTGACGTGACCGGGGTCACGCCCGCCATCGCCGCGACGGCCCGCCTCAACGAGATCACGGCACTGGAACCGACGGACGGCTTCGCCGGCGCGGTGATCAACGCCGCCGCGCTGCCCTTCACCGAGGCCATGAACCTCTGTCGTCAACTTCGCCAGCGCGAGCGGGGTGTCGGACCCATCATCTTGTTGCTCGACCACTACCAGCTCGACGACCTCACGTTCCGAGAAGACCTCTTCGACGACTTCGTCGTTGGCCCCTACGACGTCAGCGAACTCGCGACGCGCCTGCGTCATCGACTGCGACGAGCGGGTAACGAGAGTGTGGCGCCGCGAATCGAACACGCGGAGCTCTCCATGAACCTCGAGACGTACCAGGCGTCCATCGCGGGACGGGTGATGGACCTGACGTACATGGAGTACGAGCTACTGCGATTCCTCGCGACGAATCCCAATCGTGTCTTCACGCGTGCGACGCTGCTCAGTCGAGTGTGGGGGTACGAGTACTACGGTGGTGCGCGCACCGTCGACGTGCACGTGCGTCGCCTGCGCGCGAAGTTGGGCGAGGAGTACGCGCACTTGATTCAAACGGTGCGCTCGGTGGGCTACAAGTTCGGCACGTCGAACGAGTACGGCGTTTAACTTTGGGGCAGGTACGCCCAGAGTTCGACTTCGGCCTTCGCACCCAGTGGCAACTCCGCCACCGCGATGGCGGTGCGTGTCGGCAACGGATCGCTGAAGCTCTCGAGCCACACTTCGTTGCACGCCGCCCAGTCCTGCATGTTGAGGACGAACAGCGAGCCCTTCACGACGTCGGCCAACGTGGCTCCGGCTTCGGCGAGCACGGACGTCGCGTTGATGAGCGCTTGGCGAAGCTCAGCGGCGGTGCCGCCTTCGGCGAACGTCGTCGTCTCGTGACCGGGTAGCACGCCCAACTGACCTGAGATGATGACGAAATCGCCCGCGCGACGCCAGGGCGAATAAGGACGCTTCGGAGGCACGTGCGTTAACTGAAGGAGTTGCCGCACCCGCAGGTACGAGTGGCGTTGGGATTCGTGATGTGAAATCCCGCGCCCTGAAGACCGTCGGTGAAGTCCAGCGCAGCGCCATTCAAGAGTTCCGCACTCGCCGGGTCCACGACGACCTTGACGTCACCGAACGCACTGACGACGTCGTCGTCGGCGATCTCGGAGTCGAAGTACATGTCGTAGTTGAAGCCCGAGCAGCCGCCCGGCTTCACGGCGACGCGCAGGGCTAAGGGCTCGTCGGCACCCGCGTCGGCGATGAGTTCGGCCACTTTCGTGATCGCGGTGGCGGTCAGCGTGATGGGCTCGGTGACCTTCGAGGTCAAGTTCACGTTGGTAGTGGTCATTTCGACTCAGCTCCTTTAGAAATCCTTACTTCCATGGTAGCGAAGGATTCTGCGAATGGACACCGCAGTTTTCGCGACATTTACGGGTCGGTGACCTCATATCCGTCGTCACCGGGGGTCA
>DASZHK010000117.1:0-33958 GCA_035937905.1 Acidimicrobiales bacterium | reverse complement strand
CCGATGCTTTGCTCGAGCGAGAGCCGGAACGTCTCGAGAGCGACGGGGTTCGCGTAGACGACGTGCGCGTCTCGATCGATGACGACGATGATGTCGGCTGAGTGGTGCCCAACCTCTTGCAAGACGGCGAAACGTCCACTGGGCTGCGCGTCGTGAGGGCCGAACGTTGAGCGAGACTCCGAGGGGGCTCTTTCGTGTCTTTGGGGCTCCGTTGCGACGGCGTTGGGCCTAAAGCCCGAAGAAGATGTCATATTGACACTATACCATGCCATATAGACGCGCTACAATGGCGTTATGGAATCACCCCACGACCAGCGAGACCTCGTGACCGGTCAGGTTCTGGAGGCCGAAGCAGCGACCAAAGCGGTTCGGCCGACCTTGCGCCAAGATTCTCGGACTCGGGCCCAAGACCGGATCGTCCAAGGCGCGCTCAGCGCCGTGGCGACGTGGGGCCTCGACGCCACGATTGATCAAGTGGCTGACGCGTCGGGCGTGAGTCGTCGCACCGTTTTTCGCCATTTCGCGAACCACGATGAGCTCATTCTCGCCGCGTTGAGTGAAATCGTCCAGATCGGTGAGTCGAAGGTGCCGGAATCACCTACTCCAGGCTCTGACATCGAGGCGTGGCTCACCGCGTCAGTACTGAAGATGCATGAATTCTCTCGAAGCGTCATCGGGCGGGCGTTCTGGGACCTCTACAGCGATCGACTGAATTCCTCACCTGAAGTGGCGGAGAAGATCGCCACTGCGATACCGGTACGTCAGGGATTCGCTGAGGCTGTCGCCGTCTCGGCGTGGCGGGCACTGGGCGGCGAAGGAACGCCGCCTACCTGGGTGATGGACTCGTTCTCGCTGCACATCTCGGGCTTCGCGACCAACGCCTTTCCTTCCATGAGTTCGGATGAAACCGCGCGCCTCAGCGCAAGGATTCTTTGGCTCGTACTTTCGAGTGCGCTGTCAGAACAACACCGCGAACTGGCGTAGGTGAACACGAAGTCATAACCGGCTACCGGGCGGGAAAATGACGGCGAGGGTCACCGTTGTTGCCAACGACGAACGGCGATCGACGGCGGTACGATTCTTCGATGAGCGACCGGAAAAAACTCTTGATTGCGACGTTGGACGACCAGCGCCAACACGTCCTCGGAATCCTCGAAGGTCTTTCGGACGAGCAGCTTCGACGTCCCGTTCTTCCGTCGGGGTGGAGTTGTCTGGGGATGGTGAAGCATTTGGCGCTCGGGGTCGAGCACTATTGGCTGCGCTGCGTCGTGGCGGGCGAGTCGCTCGACTTCTTCGCTCTGAACTCGCTGGACAACGACCGCGACTGGGACGTCGGGCCCAAGGAGACCGGTACGGAAGTCTTCAATCTCTACCGCGACGAGATACAGCGGGCTAACGAGATCATCACGGAGACGTCGCTCGACGCGCCACCGGCCCAACGAGACGACTGGTGGGGGTCGTGGGAGATCCCCGACGTGGAGTACGTCGTGTTCCACCTGATCACGGAGACGGCCTGTCACGCGGGGCATCTCGACGCGGCGCGTGAACTCATCGACGGACGTCGGTGGACGCCGCAGTAGGCCCCCTTGAGGCTGGTGATGCAAAGAAAGGCCGGTCTAGTGAGGCTGATACGGTCTGGGTCGTCATGATCGCCCCCGAGGTGCTCCTCGGGACAGAATTCGGTCTTCGGAGCCCAGAATCGGCGAACTTGCTTACCGGGGCCGAAATTTCGTAAGATGGGGAGCCCCTTCGGACCCCGTCGGGGCTGATCCGAATTTTTCGCTGAAGGAAGAACCTTGAAGACGTATTCACCAAAGACGAGTGAGCTGACGCGCGAGTGGCTCGTCATCGACGCCGAAGGTCTGATCCTTGGGCGCGTCGCCACCGTCGCCGCGTCACTGCTTCGCGGGAAGCACCGCACTTTCTACGCACCCCACGTCGACACCGGTGACTACGTCATCATCGTCAACGCCGACAAGGTCGTCGTCACCGCCAACAAGGCCGCGCAGAACTTCCACTATCACCACTCGGGTTACCCGGGCGGTCTACGTGCGACGTCGTGGCAGACCTTGATGGACACGAACCCGACGAAGCTCGTCGCCGACGCCATTCGTGGCATGGTGCCAAAGAATCGCCTCGGTCGCGCGCAGATGGACAAGCTGTTCGTCTACGCCGGCGCCGAGCACCCCCACGTGGCGCAAGCGCCAAAGAAGTTTGACACCTCGGCGATTCGCCGCGGTTAAGGAGTAGTCGTGACCATTCCCCTTACCCAAACCACCGGCCGCCGCAAAGAGGCCGTCGCGCGCGTTCGCCTTCGTCCAGGCACCGGCACGATCACGATCAACTCGCGCGCCTTCGACAACTACTTCACCTCCGCAACGCACCGACAGATGGTGATGGAGCCGCTGCGTCTCATTGACGCCCAGCAGACGTACGACATCGACGCCACCATCGAAGGTGGCGGCGTGGCCGGTCAGGCGGGCGCCCTGCGACTCGGTATCTCGCGTTCGTTGCTGAAACTCGATGAAGGTGTTCGTCCGTCGCTCAAGAAGGCCGGACTGCTCACGCGTGACTCGCGTAAGAAGGAGACCAAGAAGTACGGTCTCAAAAAGGCGCGCAAGGCTCCTCAGTACTCCAAGCGGTAATGGTCATGCCCGTGCGTTTTGGCACGGACGGGATTCGAGGACGTGCGAGCGACGAGATCACCGTTGACCTCGCGTACCGACTCGGCCGCGCCGTCGCCAGCGTCTTCTCGGTCCCCATTTTCGTTGGCTACGACACGCGCGAAAGTTCCCCACCCCTCGCCGCGGCGGTACTCGCCGGTCTTCGAGACGGTGGGGCACTCGGCGTCAACCTCGGCTACTTCACGACCCCAGGGGTCGCCGTCATCGCGCAACAGCGTGGCGGCGCGGGCGTCGTCGTGTCGGCTTCGCACAATCCCTTTTACGACAACGGATTGAAGGTCCTCGGCGTCGGTGGCGCAAAACTCGATCACGCGACGGAAGCGGCGGTCGAGAGTGCGCTCAACGTGGCCGAGAGCCCGGACGCGACGTCCTTCGACGACGTAATGATCGACGAGTCGGCTGAACACGACTACGTGACGCACCTACGCACACTCGCGCCGGCGGACCTCTCTTCTCTCACGATCGTCGTGGACTGCGCCAACGGGGCGGCGTCGCACGTCGCCCACGAACTCTTCGCCTCCACGGGTGCGAAACTCACCACGATCCACGATCAACCCGACGGTCGAAATATCAACGAGGGCGCGGGATCGACCCACGTCGAAAGCCTGATCGAGGCCGTACGCGTCGCCGGCGCGGATCTTGGCCTCGCCGTCGACGGCGACGCCGACCGGTTGATCGCGGTGGACTCCGAAGGCACGATTCGAGACGGCGACGACCTCATGGTGCTTTTCGCGCTCGACCGCAAGGAACGAGGCGCGTTGGGTGGCGGCGTCGTGGTCACCTCTATGAGCAACCTGGGTCTCTATCGCGCGCTCGACGCGGCGGACGTCCAGATCGAAGAGACCGACGTGGGCGACCGCAACGTGCTGATGGCACTCGAGGAGAAGTCGTGGATCCTCGGCGGCGAGCAGTCAGGCCACGTCATCTTTCGCGACCTCGCCCCCACCGGCGACGGACTCTTGACGGGACTGTTGCTCGCGGAGTTGCTCGTGCGACGTGGATCACTGGCCGAACTCGCGGGAGGCTCGTGGCGTCGCGTTCCCCAAGAGCTCTTCAGCGTGTCGGTCGAGCACTTCAGTGACGACGAAGTTCAAGCACTCTTCAACGAACTCTTGAGCGTTTACGACGTCGAGCGCAACGACGTTCGTCTGCTGGTGCGTCCGTCGGGTACGGAGCCACTGGTTCGAATAATGATCGAAGCGCTCAACGCCGAGTTCGTCGAGGTCTTCTCCGAACGGCTCAAGTCGCTCTACGGTTCGTAGGACTTCACTCGAGAGCCACGAAAAGTGGCGCGGGTAGGCTGGCTTCATGTGCGGCATCATTGGGGTCGTTGGATCCCCAGACACGCTGGAGACGCTGCTCGAGGGCCTCGCTCGCTTGGAATACCGTGGCTACGACTCGGCGGGTGTGGCCCTGGTGCGCCCTGGCGAGACCTGGCGCGCGCGAACCGCGGAAGGCACCGAATCGGTGAGGGCTCTGCGCGAGGAGTGCGATCTCGCGCCCGACGGTTTCTCCTCCGGCATCGGTCACACGCGCTGGGCGACCCACGGTGGTCCCGAGACCATCAACGCGCACCCGCACCTCGACTGTTCAGGCAACATCGCCATCATCCACAACGGGATCATCGAGAATCACGCCGACTTGCAGGAACAGCTGGAGTCGCGAGGCCACGTCTTTAGTTCCCGCACGGACTCCGAAGTGCTCGCGCACCTCATCGAGGAGTCGCGCGCGAACGGCTTTGAACTGATCGAGGCCGTTCGTCGAAGCCTGCTGGTGGTGCGCGGCGCCTTCGCCGTGGCGGCGATGGACGCGACCGAGCCCGACGTCATCGTCGCCGCACGGCGAATCTCACCGCTCATCGTCGGCACGGCGCCGGGCGTGACGTACCTCGCGAGCGACATTCCCGCCATCCTCGACCGCGCGACGGCGTTCTACGCCGTCAGCGACGACGAGATCGTTCGCCTCGCCCCTGAAGGTTTTCGCGCGGTCGATCTGGAAGGCGTGCCGGTACACCTACACCCGCTGTCCGTCGACTGGGACTTGGAAACGGCTGAAAAGGGTGGCCACGACGACTTCATGACCAAGGAGATCGAGGAACAGCCCGACGCCATCCGCGCGACGTTGCTCGATCGTCGTCGACGCGACGGCACCATCACCTTCGATGAACTGCGGATCTCGGACGAGGAACTGCGCGACGTGAAGCGTGTGGTCATCGTCGCCGCGGGCACCTCACACCACGCCGGTCAAGTCGCCAAGTACGCCATCGAGCGTTGGGCGAGGATGAGCGTCGAGGTTGACATCGCGAGTGAGTACCGCTACCGCGACCCCATCGTCGAGATCGGCACGCTCGTGATCGGCATCTCACAGAGCGGCGAGACGATCGACACGATCCAGGCCATTCGCGAAGCGAAGCGTCGAGGCGCGCGCGTCGTCGCCGTCACGAACATCGTCGACTCCTCACTCGCGAGAGAGTCCGACGCCGTGATCTACACCCGCGCCGGACTCGAGGTGTCGGTCGCGTCCACCAAAGTCTTCCTCGCCCAAGTCGCGGCGCTCGAGCTCTTAGCCCTGCGCTTGGCGCAACTCCGCGACACGGTGCTCGCGAGTGACGTCGACGCACACTTCCTTGGACTGAACGCCGTCGCCGCGCAAGTCGCCACCGTCCTCACTCGGCGCTCCGCCGTCGAAGACGTCGCGAAACAGCTGCTCGGCGCGCGAGACTTCTTCTTCCTCGGTCGTCACGTCGGTTTCCCGACAGCCCTCGAAGGGGCGTTGAAGCTGAAGGAACTTTCGTACTTGCACGCGGAGGGCTACCCGGCCGGCGAACTGAAGCACGGGCCGCTCGCCCTCATCGAGCCCGGCGTCGTCGTCGTCGCCGTCGTCACCGACCCGGCGATGCACGAGAAGATGTTGTCGAACTTGGCCGAAGTAAAAGCGCGAGGCGCCACCGTCGTCGCGGTCGCGACGGACGACGACGAGTCGATTGACGCCATCGCCGACTACGTATTGCGCGTGCCCGCGACCGAGCCGATGTTCTCACCCATGGTGGACGTCGTACCGCTGCAACTCTTCGCCTACTCAATGGCGCGGGGACTCGGTCGAAACATCGACCGGCCGCGCAACTTGGCGAAAACCGTGACGGTGGAGTAGTGACGACACGAAACGTCGGTGTCGACCTCGTGGACGTCGCGCGCTTCACGTTGGCCTTGGAACGCCATCCGCGCCTCGCGGAGCGTCTCTTCACCGACGGTGAACGCCGTGACGCGAAGTCGCGACCCGAACGGCTCGCGGCGCGCTTCGCCGCGAAGGAAGCGGTGCTGAAGACGTTTCGCGTGGGTATCGGAGCGACGCCGTGGCGTTCCATCGAAGTGACGACCGACGACGCCGGTGCGCCGAGCGTGGTGTTGCACGCGCCAGCCCTCGCGCTCGCCCGCGCCGCCGGTGTCGAGACCTTGCACCTCTCCATGACGCACACCCACGTGACCGCTGCCGCCTTTGTCGTCGGATCGTCGTTGAAAGACGAGACCAGTGCCGGTTGAGGGAGTTCGCCGTCCGGCGTGGGCGGAGATTTCCGCCTCCGCGATAGCCCATAACGTCCGTGCGCTCAAATCCGTGATGGGTGACGCGTCATTCTGTGCCGTCGTGAAGGCCAACGGCTACGGACACGGCGCGCCGTTGGCGGCGAAGGCCGCGCTCGACGGAGGTGCCGACTCGTTGGCGGTGGCGATCGTCGACGAAGGCATCGAACTTCGAGGCGCGGGCGTGTCGACGTCGATACTGCTGCTCGCGGAGATCCCGTCGGCGACTATCGCTGACGCTCTGGCGAACGAACTGACCCTCACCATTGGCTCACTCGACGGTGCCAAGGCCGCCGTGGCGTCAGCCGAGAAGATCGGCGGTCGACACCGCGTGCACGTCAAGGTTGACACGGGCATGCACCGCATGGGCGTCGCGCCCGATGAAGTGGACGTCGTTGTCGACACGTTGCTCGCGTCATCAGCAATCGACCTCGAAGGTCTGTACACGCACTTCAGCGTGGCCGACGGATCGAGCGCCGACGATCGGGCCTTCACGCGCTTGCAGATCCAGACCTTCGACGAGGTCGTGACGGCGTTGGCGGCGCGCGGCGTGACGCCACGAGTCCTGCACAGCGCCAACTCCGCCGGCGCGCTCGGGTACCCCGAAGCACGTCAGTCGATGGTGCGCGTGGGACTCGCCCTCTACGGCCACCTCCCGCAAGGATGGCTCTCGGGAGCCCTGGAGGAGAAGCAACAGCGACTCGAGTCCGCGTTATCGCTGCGCGCCCAGGTCGTCGCCGTGCGTCGCGTCGCGGCCGGCGAACGTCCGAGCTACGGACGCAGTCGAGCGCTCGAGCATGACGCCACGATCGCGACGGTGCCCTTCGGGTACGCGGACGGCTACCCTCGTCGACTCTTCGAGGCCGGCGCGGACGTCTTGATCAATAACAAGCGCTACCCACTTGCGGGGAACGTGACGATGGACCAGCTGCTCGTCGACGTTGGTGACGACGCGGTCGAGCCCGGCGACGAAGTGGTTCTGCTCGGTCGTCAAGGAGACGAAGAGATCACGGCCGAGGACTGGGCCAACTGGGCCAACACCATCACGTGGGAGATCCTCTGTGGCGTCGGGGCCCGGGTCCCTCGCGTACTCGTGGGGTGAGTGATGGCCGACTTCGAAGGGCTCTCGACGTGCGTGCGCTGCGAGCTCTCCACCACACGCCAACGGGTCGTCATCGGATCCGGGCCGATGACGGCGCGACTCATGATCGTCGGTGAAGCGCCCGGTCGCACCGAAGATGAAGGCGGCGCACCGTTCATTGGCCGCAGCGGAAAGTTGCTGTTCACGTTGCTCGAAGAGGAAGTTGGTCTCACGCGCGAGGAGTGCTATGTCACCAACGTGGTGAAGTGTCGACCGCCCGCGAATCGGACGCCAACGCCCAAGGAGATCGTGACGTGTCGACCGTGGCTCATCGAACAGCTCGACCGAGTGGCGCCGCGCTTCATCTTGACGCTCGGCAACACCGCCGGTCGCGCGATCTTCGCGTACCAATCAGGAATTGGTCAGGTCCACGGACACGTCTTTCGCTCGGGCCAGATCCAAGGCGTGCCGACGTACCACCCGGCGGCGGCTCTTCGTGGCGGACCGAGCGTCGTGGACGTCATGCGCGGCGATCTCGGCGTCGTGCGTCGTTTACTGGAGAGCGCGTGAGTTGGCGACGGTACGCGGCGTCCGCCGAGGACCCCAAGGGCGCCGGCGAAGCGTTCGCGCACGTCCTTCGACCTGGCGACGTGGTCCTGCTCTCGGGCCAACTGGGCGCGGGAAAGACCACCTTCACCCAGGGCGTCGCGCGCGGCCTCGGCGTCCTCGAACGTGTGACGAGTCCGACGTTCACGATGGTTCGCCAACACGAGTGCGTGAACGCCCGAGGGATCTCGACTCTGCATCACGCCGACGTCTACCGCGTCGGCACGCTCGACGAAGTTGTCGACCTAGCCTTGGGCGAGTTGGTCGAAGAGTCCGCGGTGGCCCTCGTCGAGTGGGGCGAGATCGCGTCGTCGGTCTTTGGTCTCGAGGTGATGAACGTGGATTTCACGATTGACGAAAACGATGGACGAGTGATCGTGGTCACCGGCGCGTTGACCGAGGGCAGAGAAGACGATCTCGACGGTTGGGCGAACGCGTGAACGTGCTCGCGATCGAGACGGCGACGCCGGCGTGCGCCATGGCGCTTCGAACGAACAGTGGCGAAGAGCTCGTACTGGTGGTGGACGACGAGCGTCATCACACGGAAGCCCTGACGCCAGGGATCCGTGACCTACTTATTCGGGCTGATCTCACGCCGAAGGCCATCGATCGCGTCGTCGTCGACCGCGGACCGGGCCTCTTCACTGGACTGCGGGTGGGTATCGCGACCGCGATCGGCTTCGCCCTCGGCGCGAGCGCCGATCTCGTGGGCGTGACCTCATTGGAACTTTTGGCGCACGGCGCGCGCAGGGCTGGCGTCAGCGGCAATCTGGTCAGCGTGGTCGACGGTCGACGTGGTGAAGTCTTCGTCCAGACCTTCAACCTTGACGACGGCGTGGCCCCAGTGAGTGAACCGAAAGTCGCACGGCCCGAGAGCGTGATTGAGGAGTGGAGTGGGCGTGGCGCCGTGACGTTCACTGGCGACGGCGTCATCCGCTACGAGGCGCTCTTCACCTCTTTTGTCGCCGCGACGTGTTTTGAGCAACGTGTGCCTCCGGTGCTCGAGGCGTTGCACGTAGGAGCGCAGCGCACCGTTGAGTCGCAGATCGTGCCGCTGTACTTGCGAGAAGCGGACGCGGTGGCGAACTTCACGACGCGCGAACGCTCACAGTGAGCACGTGGACGATACGCCTGGCTGAGCGGCGTGACGTACCCGATCTGCTCTCCATCGAGGTCGCGCAGTTTCCCGAGCCATGGACGCGCTCGATGTTGCTCGACGAGATCACGAACTTCGCAACACGCCGCTACACCGTCGCCGTCGAGGAGAAGAAGATCGTCGGGTACCTCGGCGTGATGTACGTGATGGACGAACTCCACGTGAACACGATCGGGACACTGCCGGGAAACGAGGGACGCGGGATCGCGACGGCGCTGATGAACGAAGCGTGGGGCGTGGCGAAAGAACGAGGCGTCCAACGCGCCACGCTCGAAGTCGCCGTCTCCAACACGCGCGCCCAAGAGCTGTATTTCCGCTTCGGGTTCTCTCCCGTTGGCGTGCGCAAGAACTACTACGAACGCACGAAGGAAGACGCCCTCATCCTCTGGGCGGACTTGGCCTGAGGGCGTAGTCCCGCGCCCTACGCTGGCGAGGTGGCGTTGGTCCTAGGCATAGAAACGAGTTGTGACGAGACGGCGGCAGCCGTCGTGGACGAGAACTTTCGGGTCCTCTCGTCGGTGGTCGAGTCCTCGATCGATCAGCACCGCGCCTTCGGTGGCGTGGTGCCGGAACTCGCCGGGCGCGCGCACGTGACGACGATCGGTCCCGTGATTAAGCGCGCTCTCGACGACGCCGGACTCGATCCGAGTGACCCGGCGATTGATGGATTGGCCGTCACGAGTGGCCCGGGTCTCATTGGATCGCTGTTGGTCGGGCTCTCGACCACGAAGGCGCTGTCGCTCGCGTGGGGCGTTCCGTACGTGGGCGTTAATCACCTCGAAGGCCATCTCTTCGCCCCACTCCTCGAAGCCAACGATCTCGAGTGGCCCCTGATGACGCTGCTGGTGTCGGGTGGTCACAGTCTCATCGTTCATCAAAGTGGACCCGGTCAGCACGACGTTCTCGGTGAGACCATCGACGACGCGGCGGGCGAGGCGTACGACAAGGTCGCGCGATGGCTCGGTCTCGGGTATCCGGGGGGACCGGCGATCGACCGGCTCGCAAAGTCGGGCGTCTCGAACGCGCTGAAACTTCCGGTATCCATGATCGGCGACGACTTCGATCTCTCCTTCTCTGGACTCAAGACCGCGGTCGTTCGCGCGACCGAGGCGCACCGCGAGATCTCGCTCGAAGACGTGGCGGCCTCGTTTCAATCGGCCCTCTGTGAACAGTTGCTGCGAAAGCTTCGCCACGCTCTCGAGCGGTACGAAGTACGCGGTGTCGCGCTCGCGGGTGGTGTCGCGGCGAACTCTGCACTTCGCGAGGCCGTGACGCAACTCGCAAAAGAGTTCGGTCTCGTGTGTCACTTGCCGACGATGGCGATGTGCACGGATAACGCCGCGATGGTCGCGGCCGCCGGACTCTACCGACTCTCGAGGGGAGCGCGGAGTTCGTTGGACTTGTCCGCTCGACCGAACTGGCAACTCGTGGACGTCTCGTGAGCGATCGTTGGGTACCCCTTGACGTCGAGCACGTCGACGCGAATCCCTTCACGCAGTTTCAGCACTGGTTCGCTGACGCGAAGGGCGAGATGATGGAGCCGGAGGCGGTGGCGCTCGCCACCGCGACCTCCGACGGTGCGCCGAGCGTGCGCATGGTGCTGCTCCGTCATCATGACGATCGTTCTTTCGGCTGGTACACCAACTACGAATCACGCAAGGGCGATCAGCTCGACACCAACCCACGAGCGGCGATCCTCTGGTACTGCGAACCACTCGGGCGCCAGATCAGGATCGAAGGTGACGTAGAGAAGATGACGTCGGGCGAGTCCGACGCCTACTTCGCGACCCGCGCGCGAGGAAGTCAGCTCGGCGCGCACGCGAGCCTCCAGAGTCAGCCGCTCGAGAGTCGTACGGCGCTCGAAGCTCGAGTCGAGGCCCTGTCGGCGCAGTTCGAGGGTCGAGACGTGCCGCGTCCCGAATTCTGGGGTGGTTACCGCCTCACGCCGGAACGATTCGAGTTCTGGCAGCATCGAGACGACCGGCTCCACGATCGGGTCCTCTATCGTCGCGATGAGTCGACGTGGCGACGCGAGCGCCTCTCGCCTTGACGCGCTGACTTTCCCCCTCGATCACCTCTGACCAGGAATGATGCGGCGACGATGAGAGGGCGGTGCTCGAAACGGCGTCGAAGGACCACCGCGAAGCGCCGTGTGGACGATCGAGCCGAGGCCAGACCGCCGAGGGGCGAAGCGGCCACTGTTGGCACTCACGACCGCTGGCTGCTAAATTGGCAGTCGCAAGTATCGAGTGCTAATTGCTCAGGAGGCAAGAAGAATGAAGTTGCACCCACTAGAAGACCGCATCGTCGTTCGTCCCAACAGCGCTGAGGCCACCACGGCTTCCGGCCTGGTGATTCCCGACACCGCCAAAGAGAAGCCTCAGCAGGGCGAAGTCCTCGCTACGGGTCCCGGTCGTCGCACCGACTCCACCGGCGAGATCATCCCCACTGGCGTCTCGATTGGCGACACCGTCGTCTATTCGAAGTACGGCGGCACCGAGATCACCGTTGACGGCGAGGACCTGTTGATCCTCTCCGGCCGTGACGTCCTCGCGACCGTAACCAAGTAGCCCTTGACGAGCACGGCTCGTCACTCCCTCCGAATACGAAAGAAGACAAATGTCAAAGTTATTGAAGTTTGACGAGGACGCGCGACGCGGCCTCGAAGCGGGCGTCGACAAGTTGGCCGACGCCGTCAAGGTGACGCTTGGACCCAAGGGTCGCAACGTCGTCCTCGGCAAGAAGTTCGGTGCTCCCACCATCACCAATGACGGTGTGTCGATCGCTCGAGAGATCGAGCTCGAAGACCCGTTCGAGAACATGGGCGCACAGCTGGTGAAGGAAGTCGCCACGAAGACCAACGACGTTGCCGGTGACGGCACGACGACGGCCACTGTGCTCGCGCAAGCCCTCATCAAGGAAGGTCTGCGTAACGTCGCGGCCGGCGCCAGCCCCTCGGGTCTGAAGCGCGGCATCGAAAAGGCCGTCAAGGCAGCCGTCGAATCCATTGCGGACCAGAGCCAGGAAGTCTCGGGCAAGACCCAGATCGCGCAGGTCGCTACCATCTCCGCTGCTGACGCCGCCATTGGTGAAGTCATCGCTGACGCCATCGACAAAGTTGGCAAGGACGGCACCGTCACGGTTGAAGAGTCGAACACGTTCGGCATCGAGCTCGAGCTCACCGAAGGTATGCAGTTCGACAAGGGTTACCTCTCGCCGTACTTCGTCACCGACGCGGAGCGTCAAGAGGCTGTCCTCGAAGACGCCTTCATCCTTTACACCAGCAACAAGATCTCCGCCGTACACGACCTCGTTCCCGTACTTGAGAAGGTCATGCAGGCTGGTCGACCGCTGTTGATCATCGCCGAAGACGTCGAAGGCGAAGCGCTCGCGACACTCGTCGTGAACAAGATTCGTGGAACGTTCACGTCGGTCGCCGTGAAGGCGCCGGGCTTTGGCGAACGTCGCAAGGCAATGCTCCAGGACATGGCGATTCTCACCGGTGGCACGGTCATCTCGGACGAAATTGGTCTGAAGCTTGACAGCGCGACCGTGGACCTGCTCGGAAAAGCTCGTCGCGTCGTCGTCACGAAAGACGCCACCACGTTGGTGGACGGCGGCGGTTCGAAGGAAGACGTCGCCGGTCGCGTCGCGCAACTGAAGCGCGAGATCGAGGACACGGACTCGGACTGGGACCGCGAGAAGCTCCAAGAGCGCCTCGCGAAGCTCGCCGGTGGTGTTGCCGTCGTCAAGGTTGGCGCGGCCACTGAAGTTGAGCTCAAAGAGAAGAAGCACCGCATCGAAGACGCGCTCAGTGCTACGCGCGCCGCGATCGACGAGGGTATCGTCGCCGGTGGCGGCACGGCGCTCGTTCGAGCACGCGCTTCGGTTGACAAGCTCATCGAGACATTGACTGGTGACGAGGCCACGGGTGCGCGCATCGTCGCGAACTCGCTCGAGTCGCCTCTTCGTCACATCGCACAGAACGCTGGCTACGAAGGCGCCGTGAAGGTGCGCGAAGTTGCTGACGCGAAGGGTTCGATCGGACTCAACGCCGCGACGGGTGTCCTCGAAGACCTCGTCAAGGCTGGCGTCATCGACCCGGCGAAGGTGACGCGCTCAGCGCTGCAGAACGCAGCGTCCATTGCGGCACTTCTACTCACCACGGAGGCCATCGTGGCCGACAAGCCGGAACCGGCTGGCGCGTCCATGGGCGACGGCGGCATGGGTGGCATGGGCGGGATGATGTAACAAGTCTCAACGTTTCATTGCAGAACAGCCGGACGTCACGTCCGGCTGTTCTGCTTTTTGAGGGGCATTCACGCCGAACAGTGCCCTAGTCGCGGACCGCCCGACTGTACGCCGCGCGCGTCGCTCTACGACGCTGCTATCCCTTCGCGAACTGTTCGATCGTCTCTTCAAGGTAGTTGGCCATTCGTTGCGCAACGTGTCTCGAACGTTTCGATCGGCTCATCATGGTCACGAGCACCGCGGCACCCACCGCGAGTGTGACGATGCCCCCCTCAACCGTCGCGTCGGTGAGGAGAAGGGCCAACCCAATGCCGACGAACAGTGCACCTAGGGTGAGACCGACGATCCAGGCGACGACTTGGGAGTACTGCATCATCCGCACCCGGTACGAAATAGTGGACCCTCCGTCGTTCGCGAGGACAACGTCACCGATGAGTCGTGGTATCCAGCGCCGCCGCGCCCCGTATCCGGTCGCGACTTCGAACCAGACGTCCGTGATCCCCACGCGACCCCACAGTCCTCGTGATCCCATTGCGAGGTCGCCTCGAACGTTGAAATCGGCCATGAACGTGGTGAACGTGTCCTCGGGAAGGAAGTCCGATTTCGAGGAAAGCGACGCGAGTGCTTCGTCTTGCCAGGGTGGCCTCGGCGTCACGCGCAGTGCCACTTTTGTTAGAAGGTCCGAGGGCGCCATCGAGGAGTGCAGCGT
Source organism: Acidimicrobiales bacterium (assembly GCA_035937905.1). Lineage (GTDB taxonomy): Bacteria > Actinomycetota > Acidimicrobiia > Acidimicrobiales > RAAP-2 > RAAP-2. Next base: position 19,893 of record DASZHK010000117.1, on the reverse strand, counting down.
CTTGCGGTCTTCGCGCAGCTGGGAGAAGAACCACCAAAGTGCTCCACTCATTTAGTGAACTCCCGTCAGAGGTTGATCGATGGCATCCTATTCGTCCCGTGTCGGCGGTCCTTGAACGCACTCCTCCAACGACGGATCGCGTGCGGGAGGAACCTTGACCTTGTTGCAACGATCGTGTTGCCAGGTCGTCGACGGCCGTCACGAACGTCGGGACGATGACTCCAGACGTCGAAGCGCGGTTCCCGGCGTCGGCTGAACACTCACGGCGACGCGATGATATTCTCCGGACAGTCCTTCCCCGCGTCATGATGTGAAGTAGTGACGGAGCGACGTCATTGCTGCGAATCAATAGTTGACGTCGTGGTCGTAGGACCGCACAACCAGGCTGCGTCTGGTCTGGAGTTGAGGACACGGCATGGTGGAAGAGGCTCGCTTACTGGACCTTGGGTTCACGCCCGAGCGTCTTCCCGAAGGTACGCACGCGTGCTTCTTGTTTGGTGACGAGGTCGAACGTCGAAGCGTCATCTACCCTTTTATTCGGGCCGGTCTTCGAGACGTTGAGGACGTCTACTACTACGCTGACGCGCTCGCGACTGAACTCCTGGAACGAGCACTTGACGAACAGACGTCAGCGACACTTTCGCGCGAGGAACTCAGCCGACTGAGTGTAGCGAGTGCGATGGACGTCTACTACCCGACGGGGGAGTTCGTTCCTCAAGCGACACTCGAGACGCTCTCGCAGCTCTTCGAACTCAGTCGCACGGACGAGGCCCGGGGTTGTCGGACAGTCGGAGAGATGGCCTGGGCTTTGAGGGGGGTCCCGGGCTCTGATCTCCTCGTCGAGTACGAGTCGTCCATCAATTCGCTGGTCGACACGATCCCACTCAACGTTCTCTGCCAGTACGACACCGAGCAGTTCGACGGCGAGACCATCTTCGAGATACTTTGTGTGCATCCCCTGATGGTCATCCGCGGCCAGATCATGCGCAACCCCTACTACCTGCCCACCGAAGAGGTCGTGAACGGCGCGCTGCGCGGTGAGCACGTCGTCCAGAAGGTACCCCAGGACAACGTGCTCGGTCGTCTCCTTTTGGTCCAACTCATCCTTGGCGTCTTGCCCGACGAACGCCGCATCGCTGAATTCACGCGCGGCGCGTTGCGGCAGGTTCCCGGCGTTCATGACGTGCACATGTGCATGACGGGGTGCGTCATCCCACCGGGAGAAGAGTGGGAATCAACGCGTCTTCGCTGCGTCGAAGCTCAGACGGATCCGAATTCGCTCGACGTCGCGGCCATCGAGGCAGAGACGGGAACGTCGGCCTTACTGCTACGCACGACCGCGCGACTTTACGGTCTCGTCCTCATCGACGTCGCCGACGCCGCGCTGTTTGCCCTCTATCAAGACTTCCTCGTCAACATCGCCAACGCCATCGCGATGGCGCTCGACGCCAAACGCGGGCAGGTGGAATTACGCGCGTGGCCCGAGCGCGTGGCGAATCTCGAGCGGCGGCTCTGGCGCATCGCGCGCGAGTTCGAAGGCGCCGACATGTTTTCGGCCGTCAACAACGTGCCGGACCCTTACAGTCTTCCGGGCGTCGACGAGTTGTCACCGCGACAGTGGGAAGTCCTCACGCGACTGCTCCACGGTGAGCGCGTTCCGCGAATCGCTGAGGACCTCTTCCTCAGTCAGAGCACCATCCGGAATCATCTGGCGGACATCTTCAAGAAGCTGGGTGTGCACTCCCAAGAAGAGTTGCTCGACCTCTTTCGTGGTGCGCGAGGCGAGTAGGAAAACTACTCGGTCGCTTCGACCGCCACGTGCGGAACGATCCGGTCCAACCAACGAGGCATCCACCAGTTGGCCTTGCCGATGAAGTGCATCAACGACGGCACGAGGACGGTGCGAATCACGAAGGCGTCGATCAAGACGGCGCCGCCGAGACCAATGCCGAATTCGGCGATGACACGCTGACCGCCAATGGCGAACGACATGAAGACACAGATCATGACGAGCGCGGCGGCCGTGATAACGCGTCCGGTGTTCGCCTGGCCCCGGATGATGGCCTCTTCGTTGTCCTTGGTGTTGAGCCACTCCTCGTGCATACGCGAGACCAAAAAGACCTGGTAGTCCATCGAAAGTCCGAAGAGGATCGCGATCATGATGATCGGCAAGAAAGATTCCACTGGTCCGGTGCCGGCCCCGAGGAGCGCACTACCCCAACCCCACTGAAAGACCGCTACGACGAGACCGAACGACGCACCCACCGCGAGCAGGTTCATCACCGCCGCCACGATCGGTACGAGGACGCTGCGGAAGGCCACCATGAGGAGTAGACAGCCCAGCAAGACGATGACGCCGACGAAGAGCGGGAGTTTGCTCGTCAAGACCGCGGCGAAGTCGACGAAGATCGCGGTGATACCCCCGACGTAGATGGCGGTGTGCGACGTCGTCGTCGCCGCAGGGATATACGTCGATCGAATGGTCGAGATGAGGGCAGCCGTCTTCGCGTCTTGCGGACTCGTCGTCGGGATCACGTTGATGATGCCGACGGTCTTGTTGGCGTTGAAGGTGAGGGGTTGCACGAAGGCGATACCCGGCTTGCCGTTCAACGAGGAGTCGAGCTTCTGCATCGCCGCCGTGTCGTTGGCGTTCTTTAGCGAACCCACGATCGTGAGGGGACCGTTGAACCCTGGCCCGAAGCCCTTGGCCAACAAGTCGTAGGCCTGGCGCGTCGTCGAGGACGCGGGGTCCGAACCCTGGTCAGAACTGCCAAGGTGCAACGAGAAGAAGGGAATCACGAAGGTGATGATGATCGCGAGCGCCGCCACGGTGAGCACGCGCGGGTGGCGTGCGACGTAGTGCGACCAACGCTGCCATGGGCCAGAGATGACGACCGGACCGGGCCCGTCTTTGTCGAGGATTCGGCGCTCCTTACGACTGAGGACGCGCTTCTTTTGAAAGGCGAGGAGTGACGGCAGGAGTGTCACCGAGGCGAGCATCGTGATCAAGACCGTGAGCGACGCCGAGACGGCAACACCGTTCAGAAACGACAGTCCGAGTATCAACATGCCGAGAAGGGCAATACAGACGGTCGAGCCAGCGAACAGCACGGCGCGTCCCGAGGTGTTGAGCGCGGTCGTCACCGCTTCTTCCACACTTGAGCCGCGTTTTAGTTCCTGGCGCGATCGCGTGACGATGAACAGCGCGTAGTCAATGCCAACGCCGAGGCCAATGAGTGAGCCCAAGATCGGAGCGAACTGCGCGATGGCGAGGATGTGGCTGAGTAGCACTCCGCCCGCCAGCGCGATGCCGAGTGCGAAGAGCGCGACGCCGAGGGGTAGGAGCATGGCGAAGAACGAACCGAAGGCCAAGACCAGCACGATGGCGGTCGCGATGAGGCCGAAGGCCTCGAAGGGACTTCCCTTGGTGGAGTTCAGCTGACCGAACGCGTTACCGCCGAACTGCACGTTGAGCGTCCCCGAGCGAATCGTGGACGCTTCGGTGATGACCGCCTTGATCTGTGGGTTCGTGAGGTGGTTCGCGGTTTTTGAGAATTTGACGACGGCGTACGCGATCGTGCCGTTCGACGAGACCAGTCCGGGCTGACACGTGCCAGCCTTCGTCGTGCTGGTGCCGAACGAGCCAGAGCAGAACGGTGAGATGACGGCCCCGACTTCGGGAAGCTTCTCGACCTTCAACAGCATGGCTTGGATGGTCGCCTGATGCGAGGCGACAGAGCCGCCCGTTGACTGGAAGACGATCTCGTCGATGTCACCCGATTGATGAGGGAAGCCTTTGGAGAGGAGCGACTCGGCGTGCGTGGAGTTGGTGCCCGGCAAACTGAAGGCGTTCGAGTAGGCCGATCCGACGGACTGCGAGATGACGTTGATGAGGATGAAGAGTGCGAGCCAGGCGAAAAGGACGTACCAGCGATGGCGAACACAGAAGCGAGCAAGGGATTTCAAAGGGGGATTCTCCTGGGGGAGTCGGGGGCCGTTTGTTACTTTAAGTACGTCAAACGCACCATAAGTGTAGAGGAAGAACGATGACGCCTAAAGGCGAGCGACCCGAGCGCTTCGTTGGACATCGTTTTCCGCAGGTCATTCCCGATCCCGATGACGTCGAGGCCGGAGCGTTGGCGCCGTGGGCTTCTCTTCCGATGTCGGCTCGCTCGGGCTTCACCTTGCGTGCGGTTCAGGCGAGTCTCGCTCGCGAACATCGTCTCCTGGCGACGAGTCCGTTTCCGGACGAACCCGAGGAACTCTCCGTCGTCGCCGACGCCCTCCCCGTGCCAACCACGAGTCGCTCCGCTGTCCTCGTGGCTCTCTTCGAAGAAGCGGGCGAGACGTCGATCGTGCTCACCCGACGCGCCCTCTCGTTGCGTCACCACGGCGGTGAGATTGCCCTTCCCGGAGGTCGGAGCGAGTCCGGCGAGACCCCCGTGGAAACGGCGCTGCGAGAAGCGCACGAGGAAATCGGCCTCGACCCCTCGGCGGTGACGCCACTCGCCTGGCTGAGCCCGATCGTCAGCTTCGCCTCGCGTTCTTCCATCTGGCCTGTGGTCGGGCTCTTGTCGCAACGTCCGACGTTCACCATCGATCCAGGTGAAGTCGATCGAGCCTTCACCGTGACGCTGGCGGACTTGGTCGCGGACGACGCCTTTATCGAAGAGCGCTGGCGGCGCGCGCTCCTTCGTCCAGGTTCCGACGCGGACGGCTACTTCCCGATCCACTTCTACAAGGTTCCCGGTGACATCGTGTGGGGAGCGACGGCTCGGGTTTTGAGCGAACTGCTCTCGCTCGTCACCAACGTTCCCTGGCCGGCGGAACGAGGACCGAGGTGACGAGCGTCCTAGTAGATTGTTACAAACACTCGTTCACTTCGGGGCGTTTTCTATCGGAGGACTTCATGGCGGAAGTTGAGATCGGCATCTTCAAATCGGCTCGTCAGGCGTACGGCTTTGACGACATCGCGATCGTGCCTTCCCGGCGCACTCGTGACCCTGAAGACGTCGACATCACGTGGCAGATCGACGCCTACAAGTTCGTACTGCCCGTGCTCGGCTCGGCTATGGACGGCGCCATCTCGCCACTCACCGCGATCGAACTCGGCCGCCTCGGTGGGCTGGGTGTCTTGAACCTCGAGGGCCTTTGGACTCGTTACGAGGACCCGATGCCCCTCTTCGAAGAGATCCGCGAGCTCGACGACGACAAGGCCACGGCCCGTATGCAACAGATGTACCTAGAGCCCATCAAACTCGAACTGGTCGCCGAACGAATCAAGCAGATGAAGGACGCGGGCGTCACGACGTCCGCCTCGGTCACGCCCGCGCGTACGTCGTGGATGTCCAAGACGATCATCGACTCCGGTCTCGACATCCTCGTCATCCAGGGCACCGTCGTCTCCGCCGAACACGTCTCCAAGACCGCCGAGCCACTCAACTTGAAGAAGTTCATCCGTGACTTCGAGGTACCGGTCATCGTCGGCGGCTGCGCGAGCTACCAAGCGGCGCTGCATCTCATGCGCACTGGCGCCGCGGGCGTGCTCGTGGGTGTCGGACCAGGCAACGCCTGCACGTCGCGAGCAGTACTCGGCATCGGCGTTCCCCAGGCGACGGCGATCGCTGACGTCGCTGGCGCGCGGATGCGACACCTCGACGAGACCGGCGTCTACGTCCACGTGATCGCCGACGGCGGCATGAGCAAGGGCGGCGACATCGCCAAGGCCATCGCCTGTGGCGCCGACGCCGTCATGATCGGCTCACCACTCACGAGCGCGGTCGAAGCACCGGCGCGTGGATTCCACTGGGGCATGGCGACCTTTCACCCCACGTTGCCGCGCGGCACGCGCGTCCGCACGCAAGTGCGTGGCACGTTGAAGGAGATCCTCACCGGACCCGCGCACGAGAACGACGGACGTCTGAACCTCTTCGGTGCCCTTCGCACGTCCATGGCGACGTGCGGTTACGAGACGTTGAAAGAGTTCCAGAAGGCCGAGATCATGTTGGCGCCGTCACTCCAGACCGAAGGTAAGCAGATGCAGCGCTCCCAAGGCGTGGGCATGGGCCATTGAACGACACCGTTCTCGTCGTTGACTTCGGCGCACAGTACGCGCAGCTGATCGCTCGCAGAGTTCGCGAAGCGCACGTCTTCTCCGAGATCGTGCCGAGTTCCATCACCGCGGCCGAGGTTCGAAAGAAATCGCCCGGTGCCCTCATCCTCTCGGGCGGACCGAAGTCGGTCTACGCCGTGCCGGCTCCGACGCTGGACCCCGAGATCTACGACCTCGGCATTCCCATCCTGGGCATCTGTTACGGCGCGCAACTCATGGCCCAACAGCTCGGTGGTGAGGTCGCGAACACGGGCGTGGGTGAGTACGGACGAACCACCCTGACCCGACACGGCCCCACCGTGTTGATGACGAACTGGCCCTTGACGACGACCGCGTGGATGAGCCACGGCGACGCCATCGCCGTCGCACCCGAAGGCTTTGTCGTCACCGCGTCCACGCCGGAGGCTCCGGTCGCCGTGATGGAAGACGTCGTACGTCGACTGCACGCCGTGCAGTTCCATCCCGAAGTCGCCCACACCGAGCAGGGTCAGGACCTGCTGGTGAACTTCTTGCACCACGTAGCCGTCATCGCGCCGACGTGGACGAACTCTTCGATCATCGAAGACCAAGTGGCGGCGATTCGTCAACAGGTCGGTTCCGAGCGTGTCCTCTGCGCGCTGTCGGGTGGCGTCGACTCGGCCGTCGCCGCGGCGCTCGTGACCAAAGCCGTAGGAACGCAACTGACCTGCGTGTTCGTTGATACCGGACTCATGCGAATGAACGAGGGCGATCAGATCGAAGAGACGTTCACGCGTCAGTTCGGCGTCGACCTCGTGCACGTGAAGGCCCAGGACCGCTTCTTCAGCGCTCTCGAGGGCGTGACCGACCCTGAGACCAAACGCAAGATCATCGGCGAACTCTTCATTCGCGAGTTCGAAGAGGTCGCGCGTGACCTCGCGAAAGATGGTGCCGGTCCACGATTTCTCGTCCAAGGGACCCTGTATCCCGACGTCATCGAATCGGGCTCGGGGCACGCCGCCAACATCAAGAGTCACCACAACGTCGGTGGGTTACCGGAGGATCTCTCCTTCGAACTCGTCGAGCCGCTGCGCACGCTCTTCAAAGACGAAGTGCGACGCGTCGGTGAGGAGTTGGGACTGCCGAGTGAGATCGTTTGGCGCCAACCATTTCCTGGTCCCGGACTCGGCGTGCGCATCATCGGTGAAGTGACGCGTGAACGTGCCGAGATCTTGAGAAACGCTGACCACGTGGTGGTCGACGAGATCAAAAAGGCCGGGCTCTACCGCGAACTCTGGCAGAGTTTCGCGGTGTTACCCGCCGTGCGTACTGTGGGCGTTATGGGAGATGGACGAACGTACGCGTACCCCATCATCATCCGTGCGGTCACGAGCGACGACGCCATGACCGCCGACTGGGCCCGACTGCCCTACGAGGTGATTGAGTCAATCGCGAACCGCTTGATCCGTGAGGTCGAGGGCGTCAACCGCGTCGCGCTCGACGTCACGAGCAAGCCACCAGGCACCATTGAGTGGGAGTGACGCGCGGTTCATACTCTGACGAGTCGCTGTGGGATAACGCCGCACTTGACTCGCTGAGTGGACTTGACCCGGCGTCGCTCCTCGAGGGTCTCACGATCCCCCAATGCGAAGCGGTGACTCAGCGCGGCGGACCTCTTCTCGTGATCGCCGGCGCGGGTTCTGGCAAGACGCGCGTCTTGACGCGGCGCATCGCGCACCTGCTCGCGACCGGTGACGCGAGGCCCTTCGAGATCATGGCCATCACCTTCACCAACAAGGCGGCGGACGAGATGCGCCGACGTGTGGTCGACCTCGTGGGCGGCGAAGCCGAACGGATGTGGGTGTCGACGTTTCACTCGGCGTGTCTACGAATGCTGCGCGCGCACGCCGAGGTCCTCGGGTACGAGCGGGGCTTCACGATCTACGACGCCGGCGACGCCGAAACGGCGGTCGAGCGCATCATGAAAGAGCTCAACCTCGACACCAAGCGCCTCTCTCCGCGCAGCGTCTCGGCCGCGATCTCGGCCGCGAAGAACGAGATGCTCTCACCCGACGCCTACGTCGACAACTACGGCGACGACCCACAGCGCCGTCGCATCGCCGAGATCTACCAGCTCTACGCGAAGCGCCTTCGCCTCGCCAACGCCATGGACTTCGACGACCTCTTGGTCAACGCGGTCTTGATGATGAAGGCCGACCAGCACGTCCTTCGCTCGTACCAGGAACGATTCAAGTACCTCTTGGTGGACGAGTTCCAAGACACCAATGGCGTGCAGAACGAACTCGTGATGATGCTCGCAGCCGAGCACCGAAATCTCTGCGTCGTGGGCGACTCGGATCAGTCGATCTACCGTTTCCGCGCGGCTGACGTGCGCAACATCTTGCAGTTCGAGCTCCGCTTCCCTGACGCACGAGTCATCCTCCTCGAACAGAACTTTCGATCGACTCAAACCATTCTCGACGCGGCGAACGCCGTGATCGCGAAGAACGCCAGTCGCCACGCGAAGAACCTCTTCACCGACGGCGACGAGGGCGAGAAGATCGTGCTGTACCGCGCGGGTGACGAGTACGACGAAGGTCGCTGGGTCGCGAGCGAGCTTCGCCGACTGCGGAGCCAACACGGACTGGGCTGGAACGACTTGGCGGTGTTCTATCGAACCAACGCACAGAGCCGTGTCTTGGAAGAAGAGATGTTGCGCGCGAACGTCCCGTATCGCGTGGTGTCGGGCATGCGATTCTACGATCGCAAGGAGATCAAGAACGCGCTCGCCTACGCTCGACTTCTCGTCAATCCTCGCGACGAGGCATCCGCTCGACGAGTGATCAACGAGCCCAAGCGCGGCGTCGGCGACGGCGCGCAAGCCAAGCTCGGCACGTACGCCGCCGAGCACGGACTTTCCTTCGCCGAAGCGGCCCACTACGGCGCCGCGGCCGGACTAACGGGTCGAGCACTCGCGGGCGCGGCGAAGTTCTCCTTCATGCTTGATGAACTGCGAGCGCTCGCGAACGACCTGAGTCCGCGAGAGTTGATCGACGCGATCGTGCGCGAGTCGGGCATGGGCGACGCGCTACGCGCTGAAGACTCCGACGAGGCGTACTCGCGATTAGAGAACCTCGGCGAGCTCGCGTCCGCGGCGGCGCAGTACGACACGTTGCTCGACTTCGTCGAACGAATGGCCCTCGTCGCGGACTCCGATCAGCTCGGCAGCGGTGAGGGCGCGATCTCACTCATGACGTTGCACGTCGCGAAGGGTCTCGAATTCCCAGGCGTTGTCGTCACCGGTCTCGAAGAGACCGTCTTTCCCCATCGACGCGCACTCTCGGACGACGCCGAACTCGAAGAGGAGCGCCGTCTCTTCTACGTCGGCGTCACGCGGGCCATGCGCTACCTGATCTTGACCCACGCCTGGAGTCGCACGATGTGGGGCCAACGTCTCGAAGCCATCGCGAGTCGATTCCTCCAGGAGATCCCGGCGGAACTCATCACCGATCTCTCTTCCACGTTGCCCACACGGCGCTCGAGTTTCTCTCTCGAGGACGACGGTTTCGTGGGTCGTGCCACGGAGTTCACCCAGGGAAGGGCCTTTGGAACGGGTGCCGCGCCACCCGTTCGCTCGACCGGCGCCGAAAAGCTCGGTCTGGCGGTCGGTGAGCGCGTCGTCCACGACCGTTTTGGACCCGGCGTCGTGATTCGCGTCGAAGGAGAGGGTTCGCACGCTCGCGCCGCGGTCACGTTTGACGAACACGGCACCAAACACCTTGTGCTCGCCATGACACCGTTGCATCGTGCCTAAATCGTTCGTAAGAATTTCTCGGCCTCCGGAATGAGTCCGCCACCCGGAGTGCGAGAATGGGAGACCATGAACTCACCGAGGCACGCGTATCGTCCGCCGGTCGCTCCAAAGAATCGCCGCTACTCCGCTTACGTCTACTGGCGGCGCCGTGTGCTCGTGGCACTTTTGGTCACGACGGTCGTCGTCGTCGGGTACCTCGGCATCACGCTCGGCTTCGCCCTCGTCAACCCCTCCTACGGTGTCTCAATCCAGGCGCGTTTCGCGGAGTGGGGTCGTCAACACGGCCTCGGACCCGAAGTGACCTGGGTCGAGACCGAGTACTACAAACTCCACCCGGCCAAGGTCGGTGGCGCGCCGCCACTCACGGCCTTCGGTTCTGGCACGACCGCCGTCAAAGTGAAGGCCGGTGGTCACCTTGCGCCACCGAAGACCATCCCTTCACCCGCCGCGAAGGCACTGCCGGGTGAGGGTGTCTGGCACGTCGCGGGACGAGAGACCGCGACGGGCGTTCCCACCATGTACGAAGCGTTCGTTCGACCCGACGCCGTGCACACGAGTTACGTCGTGGGGGTCGTGTGGATGGACCCCACGCTTTTGCAAGCGCAGCTCTACTCGGGTTCGTCAATTCCTGGCGGTGGTCCCTACACCTACACCGCGCCCATCACCGCGAAGAGTTCCGAGAACCTCGTCGCGGCCTTCAACGCCGGCTTTCTCATGGCCGACGCGAACGGTGGCTACTACACCATGGGTCGCACAATCATTCCATTGCGCAAGGGCGCGGCGTCCGTCGTCGTCTTCAAGGACGGGACGATGACCGTGGCGAAGTGGGGCACGGACGTAACGATGACGAATCAGATCGCCTCGGTTCGCCAGAACCTCGATCTCATCGTGCAGAACGGCAAGCCCGTCGCTGGACTTACCAACGCCAACGTCATCCACTGGGGCAAAACTCTCGGTGGCGGCTTCAACGTCTGGCGATCGGGTCTCGGTGTCACGAGTGACGGCGCCCTCGTCTACGTGGGCGGACCGAGCCTCTCGATCTCCGACCTCGCGAACGTCTTGGTTCGCGCGGGCGCGGTGCGGGGTATGGAACTGGACATCAACACCGACTGGGTCCAGTTCTCCTCGTTCACGGGTCCCCTCAACACGCCGATCAACGGAAGCAACGGTCTCCCTTTGGAGAAAGCCATGGCCGGCACGCCGTCGCGCTACTTCGCTAACTGGTGGACACGCGACTTTTACACGATGACGTTGCGCTCGAAGGCGACAACCACGTCGACAACCACGACCACGTCCTCAGGCTGATCCGCCAACTAGCGGTTGGTCACTTTCCGCCACAGAGGTGCCGGAAGGTGACGAAGAATAAAAAAGACGTAGCGCAGGAGCGGTGGGCTCCAGATCACGTCGCTGTTGCTCGCGAGGCCGCGCATGACGTTCTCGGCCACTTCGTTGGCACCGGTCGTGAACGGCGGTTCGTCGACACCGACGGTCATCTTGGTGCGCACGACCGCCGGACGAAGGAGTTGCAGTTTGACGCCGGTGCCTTCGAGAGATTGTGCGATGCCGCCGCAGAGTCGATCGAGGCCGGCCTTGGCGCCGGAGTACACGTACGAACTCTCACGCACCCGAATCGCGGCGGCGGAACTCATGACCAGGATCCGGCCACTGCCTTGGGCGAGAAGTCGATTACGGATTTCCGCGAGCGCTGCTACCGGCCACGTGACGTTGACCGTGATCATCTCGGCCGACCTCGCCGCGCTCACCTGGTCCTCGGCCTGGACGCCGAGCTGTCCCACGGCGATGATCACGAGGTCGACCTGGTCGCCGACCTTTTTGAAGGCCTCGGAGACCGTGCGTTCGGCGTTCGAGGGATCGTTCGCGTCAAAGAGCACGGTATCGGTTTTGGTGGCGCCGTACTCTTGCGCCTCGAGCGCGGCGGCGTTCAGGAGCTCTTGGTTACGGCCGGCAAGGATCACGGTGTGCGCACGTGCCGCGCAGAGTTTCTTCGTGATGGCGCGCGCGATGTCCGAACTGCCACCGAAGATGACGACGTTTTGAGGCTGACCGAAGGCGTTTTCCATACTCACTTTCCTACTAGGTCGAGACGGCGCGCAAGATCGCTCGTCAGTTGATCGTTCGGGTCGACGCGCGACTTCACCGCGCGAAACTCCTCGAGGCGCGGGTACATCACACGAACCTGGTCGGCCTGGAGTCGAGCGTCCTTGGCGAAATAGACGCGTCCGGTAGCGGCGACGACCAGGGCGTCGAGGTCGTCGAGCACGCCCGGGAGCGCGTCTGAGCCCACGGGCAGGTCCAGCGCCAACGTCCATCCCGACAGCGGGAAGGACAGGGGTGAGGGATTACCGGGTCCGAAACGCTTCAGCACCGCAAGGAAACTGGCGACACGCGACTCCGAGAGTCGCTTGATCACGTCGACGACGGTGTCACCCATGGCGTCGGGCACACAGAACTGGTACTGCACGAAACCCCGTCTGCCGTAGAGGAGGTTCCAGTTCGCGACGCCGTCGAGCGGGTAGAAGAAGGACGAGAGGGACTGCGCCTCGTCAAGTTCGTGTCGTGGCGCGGAACGAAACCAGAGTTCGTTGAAGGCCCGCACCGAGTATCGATTCAGAAGTCCGCTCGGCGCTTGGAAGGGAATCGTCAGGCGTGGCTTTCGTGGCCCGTTCAGCGCAGCCTTCTTCACGTCCGCCGCGGTGGCGTGGTTCCCTCGGGTGAGGATGGCTCGTCCCATGTGGGCGCCGCGTGTCATGCAGTCGACCCAGGCGACGGAGTAGCGGTAGTCGTCGTCACCACTCGACATGGCACTCATGACGCTGTCGAGATCGCCGAAGCGATCGGTGTCGACGAGCATCTGACTCGTTTCGATCGCCAACATCTGGAGGGTGACCGACGTCACGACGCCGGTGAGTCCCATCGCGCCCATCGTCGCCCAAAAAAGCTCGGGATCTTCGTTCGGCGACAACGTGACGGCGCCCGTGGGCGTCACGAGTCGCATCGAGAGGACGTGAGAGCCGATCGATCCGTCGACGTGATGGTTTTTGCCGTGCACGTCAGCCGCGAGGGCGCCGCCCATGGTGACCTGACGCGTGCCGGGCGTAACCGGGACGAACCAGCCCTGGGGAATGGACACCGCGAGTAGTTCGTCAAAGGAGACGCCGGCGCCGAGCGTGACGACGCCGGTGTCGCTGATGGGTGAGATCGCGTTGAGCGCCCGGTTGTCGAGCACGACGCCGCCACTCAATTGGGCGGCGTCACCGTAACTTCGTCCGAGCCCTCGTGCGATGAGCCGCTCACCTGACGCGAACTCCGCGAGCACGTCCTCTTCGCTGTGGGGTGTTCGAAGCGTCACCACCGAGGCGTTGGTACGTCCCCAGCCCGACAGCGACGTCGGACTCACTGGTAGACGCCAAGGACCATGAGTCCCGCCCAGATCACGATCAAGACCTGCACCGTTCGGTCGTGAATGACGAGGTCTTCGGGTGCGGCCGCGTTACCCGCTTCAACGGAGCGCAGGATGAACAACACCGCGAAGACGACCGGCACCACGCTCAAGCGCACCGGTAGTACGGCGTCGTGATTGGACGACAGTCCTGCGTTGGACGTGTCAAAGGCCCAGAGACAGTAACCCGTGACGACGACCGTGGCGCACAACGTCAGAGCCGAGTCGAGAAAGCTGCTGGTGTACTCCGCTAAGACCTTGCGCGTCGTGCCGGCGCCGACGGCTTTCAACTCGCTGTCGCGTTTGCCGACGACGAGGAAGAGCGCGCCAAAGGAGATGACGACGAGGAACCAGGTCGAGACGAAGATGTGCGACGACGACGCTCCGGCGTAGGCCCGCAAAAAATAGCCACTCGCGACGGCGCCGAGCTCGATGATGGGAAGGGTTTTCAGCCAGAAGATATAGGAAAGCGAGATTGCCACGTAGAGCCCGAGCACGAGGAAGAGGTCCTGGGGCCGCGTGATCGTGAGGGGCACGAGGAACCCGCCGATCAGGAGGACGGCGGCGGCCGCGACGGCGACGGAGGAGCTGAGTTGACCCGAGGCGATGGCGCGGTAGCGCTTCGTCGGGTGCTCGCGGTCCGCCGCGACGTCACGCAAGTCGTTCAACAAATAGAGACCCGACGCCACCAAGCAGAACGCCACGAAGGCCATCGCGGTCTGACGCGCGACGTCGTGGTGGAGCAACGTGCCGGCCGCGGCCGGAGCGATGACGATCAGTCCGTTCTTCACCCACTGTCGAGGTCGCATCGCGGAGAACAGCGCACGGACCGGACCGCGCTGTTTGGCCACTTCGGTCGTCACGATTAACAACGCTAGTCGGGGGCTTTGACGGGTCCGAGAGTGGCGCACCGTCGAAATTTGTCCTTCTGGTGGGGCCTCTATGCTGAACTACTGATGGAGCGCACGTATCGAGTCGTAGTCGCCAAACCCGGTCTCGACGGACACGATCGGGGCGCGAAGGTCATCGCGCGAACGTTGCGCGACGCGGGTTTCGAAGTCGTCTACACCGGGCTCCACCAGACGCCCGAGCAGATCGTCCAGGCCGTCATCCAAGAGGACGCCGACGTCCTCGGTCTCTCGCTCTTGTCGGGTGCGCACCTCGTCCTCGTACCGCGCGTCGTCGACCTCTTGAAGAGTCAAGGTCGCGAGGACGTCCTCTTGGTCGTCGGGGGCATCATCCCCGAGGACGACATCCCGGCCCTGGAAGTGGCCGGCGTGGCGAGGGTCTTCACCCCGGGCGCGTCGCTCGACGAGATCGGATCGTGGCTCGAGGCGACACTTGACGCGCGTGAGCTGCAACACGGGTAACCACTCGTTCATCATTGGTAATCAAACGAAAGTAGAAGTGAATGGATCTCTTTGAGTATCAGGGCAAGCGGTACTTCGCGCGCTACGGCATCGCGGTGTCGCCCGGCGACGTGGCTGACACGGTCGACGAGGCCGTCGCCGTCGCGGAACGTGTGGGCTACCCGGCCGTCGTCAAGGCCCAAGTCAAGGTCGGCGGTCGCGGCAAGGCTGGCGGCGTCAAGCTCGCCAACGACGTCGACGAGGTTCGAGAGCACGCGGGCAACATCCTGGGACTCGACATCAAGGGTCACGTGGTGAAGCGCCTCTGGGTCGAGCGCTCGAGCGACATCGCGAAGGAGTACTACGCCTCGTTCACGCTGGACCGTCCGAACAAGACGCACCTCGGAATGTTGAGCGCCCAAGGCGGCGTCGAGATCGAAGTCGTCGCGGAAGAGAATCCCGACGCCATTGCGTTCCTCTCGATCGATCCCGTCGACGGCCTC
This sequence comes from Acidimicrobiales bacterium, assembly GCA_035937905.1. Lineage (GTDB taxonomy): Bacteria > Actinomycetota > Acidimicrobiia > Acidimicrobiales > RAAP-2 > RAAP-2. The sequence continues at coordinate 4,697 of DASZHK010000117.1, read as the reverse complement.
TCGCTCGCGACGGCTCGTCGCTGGGTCGCCGAAGCCGAACTCGACGAGGTGGCGCGCGAACAGGCGGCCGAACTACTCGTCAAGCTCTACGAGTGCTACACCCAGGGTGACTGCGACCTCGCGGAGATCAACCCACTCATCCTGACGCCCGACAACAAGGTGCACGCGCTCGACGCCAAGGTCACCTTGGACGAGAACGCCTCGTACCGTCACCCGGAATGGGAAGAGTTCCGCGGCGACGAGTTCGAAGACCCGAGAGAGAAGATGGCCAAGGAACGAGGCCTCAACTACATCGGGCTCGACGGCACCGTGGGCATCATCGCCAACGGTGCGGGTCTCGCGATGTCGACGCTCGACGTCGTGAATCAAGTCGGCGGAACCGCCGCCAACTTCTTGGACATCGGAGGTGGCGCGAACGCCGACGTCATGGCGGCCGCGCTCGAAGTCATCAACGCCGACCCCAAGGTGACGTCGATCTTCGTCAACATTTTTGGAGGGATCACCCGGGTCGACGAAGTCGCGAAGGGAGTCCTCGAGGCGTTGCAACGCGTCTCGATCTCCTCACCGATCGTGCTTCGACTCGACGGCACGAACGCCGTCGAAGGTCGCGCGCTCCTGGCACCGCACTTGAACGATCACTTGATCACCGAACCGACCATGCTGGACGCCGCGCGACGCGCGGTGGCGCTGGCGAACTGAGGAAGAACGATGAGCATCTTTGTCGATGAGAACACCAAGGTCATTGTCCAGGGCCTCACGGGAGGTCAAGGACGATTCCACGGACTGCGCAACCGTGACTACGGCACGAAGGTCGTCGGCGGCGTCACCCCCGGCAAGGGCGGCACGGACGTCGACGGCATACCTGTCTTTAACAGCGTGAAGGAAGCGGTCGACGCGACGGGCGCCACGGCGTCATTCGTCGTCGTGCCGCCGAAGTTCGCCTCCGACGCCATCATCGAAGCAGCGCAGGGCGGAATCACGTTCATTGTCTGCATCACCGAGGGAATCCCCGCCCACGACGAAGCGCTGACCTACAACCGGCTCGTCGAGGAGTTTCCGGGCGTGCGACTCCTAGGTCCGAACTGCCCGGGCATCATCAGCCCCGGCAAGTGCAACATCGGCATCACGTCGGGCGACATCGCGCTGGCCGGTGGTCCGGTGGGCATCGTCTCGCGCTCGGGCACGTTGACGTATCAGGCCTTGCACGAGCTGAGCATGCAAGGAATCGGTCAGACCACCTGCGTGGGCATCGGTGGCGACCCCGTACCGGGAACGAATTTCATTGACTGCCTCGCTGAGTTCGAGAAGGACCCCGAGACGAAGGCCGTGATGATGATCGGTGAGATCGGCGGTTCTGAAGAAGAGCGCGCCGCGGAGTGGATCAAACTCAACATGACGAAGCCGGTCGTCGCGTACGTCGCGGGCGTCACCGCGCCCCCTGGACGAAAGATGGGCCACGCGGGCGCCATCATCTCCGGGTCGAAGGGCACGGCGCAGGCCAAGATGGACGCGCTCACGGCGGCGGGCGTGTTCGTCTGTCAGAACCCGACTGAAGCGGGCGCGAAGATGGTCGAGATCGTCAGGGCGATGTAGCGCTTGGCCCCGGTTCGTCTCTGCGTGTTGGTGTCGGGTTCGGGCACGATCCTCGAAGCAATGCTGAACGCGGGACTCGAGATCACCTTGGTTGCCGCCGACCGACCGTGTCGCGCGCTCGACGTCGCGCGTGCGGCCGGTATCTCCGCGTTGCTGGTGGACCGCGAGAAGTTCGGCGGCTTCACGTCGTCCTTCGACCGTGAGGCCTACACCGCGGAACTTACGCGACGCCTCGTCGAGGACCACATCGACCTCGTCGCGATGGCGGGCTTCGGCACGATCGTGACGGGATCGTTTCACCGGGCGTTTCCCGGACGCGTCCTCAACACCCATCCCGCGTTGTTGCCGGACTTCAAGGGTTGGCACGCGGTTCGAGCAACCTTGGCGGCGGGGGCGACGGTGTCGGGTTGCACGGTGCACGTCGCCACCGAAGCGCTCGATGACGGTCCCATACTCGCGCAGCGTCGCGTCGACGTGTTGAGCGACGACGACGAGTCGTCGCTCCACGAGCGAATCAAGACGGTGGAGCGGGCGCTCTATCCCGAAGTCATCGCTAGGGTGATGGCGTCACTCGCGCAAGGCCTCGAGCCCGAGAGTGTCGCGGGCACGATGGAGGAGAGTTAGATGCGGGCGTTGTTAAGCGTGTGGGACAAGACCGGGCTCCTCGAATTCGCCCAGGGCCTTCACGCGCAAGGCTTCGAGCTCGTGGCGTCGGGCGGCACCGCGAAAGCCCTTCGTGACGCGGGCGTTCCCCACCTCGACGTCGCGGACGTCACCGGTTTTCCCGAGATGCTCGACGGTCGGGTGAAGACCCTGCACCCAATGATCCACGCTGGCATCCTCGCGGACCTCGACCTCGACGAGCACCGTGCGGCGCTGGCCGAGCACCACATCACGGCAATCGACCTCGTGGTGTGCAATCTCTATCCCTTCACGAGCGATCCTTCGATCGAGCTCATCGATATCGGGGGGCCGGCGATGGTTCGCGCCGCGGCAAAAAATCACGCGCACGTGGGCGTGCTCACGAGCCCGTCGCAGTATGAATCGGTGTTAGCGGAGATCGAGACGGCGGGTTCGCTCTCGAACGCGACGCGCCACGCGCTCGCGCGCGCCGCCTTCGCGCACACCTCGGCCTACGACGCGCAGGTCGTTCGCTGGCTCGACGGGGGAGGCGTCCTCGGCGACGGACCGAACGATCGCGACGCTGTCGTACCCGAGACGTTGCATCTCTCACTCGAGCGCGCCGAGGTGACGCGCTACGGCGAGAATCCCCACCAGATCGGCGCGCGGTATCGGTTCGCGGGAACCACCCCGTGGTGGGACGGTGTAACCAAACACGCGGGTAGCGCCCTTTCCTACCTCAATCTCTTTGACGCCGACGCGGCGTGGCGCCTCGTGCACGAGCTGCGCGCCGACGCGCCGGGGTTAGCGGCAGTCGCCATCATCAAACACGCCAACGCGTCGGGTGCCGCGCTCGGCACGTCGCTCGCTGACGCCTTCGCGAAATCACTCGCCGCTGACCCGCAGAGCGCCTTTGGCGGTGTCGTCGCCATCGACGGCGAGGTCGACCAGGCGTTGGCGACACTTATCGCCGCCGGGCCACAAGCGGACGTGATCATCGCGTCAGGGTTCAGCGACGACGCGATCACGACACTGGTCTCGCGACGAAAGGCGACGCGTCTTTTGAGTGCTCCGGCACCGGAACCTCTCGGGCTCTCCGTTCGCACGTTCGGTGACACCGCGCTGGTGCAGAACGCCGACGAGCTCGTGGTCCCCGTCGCTGCGTGGCGTTGCGTCACCGAGGCGACACCGAGTGCGCAACAGCTCCAAGACCTCGCCGTGGCGTGGCGTGTCTGCGCGCGCACGACCTCTAACGCCATCGTCATCGCGAAGGACGGCGTGGCAGTGGGCGTGGGCGCGGGACAACAGTCGCGTGTCGTCTCGGCCGGCATCGCCGTGACGAAAGCGGGCGACTTCGCGAAGGGCGCCGCCGCCGCCTCTGACGCTTTCTTCCCGTTCGCCGACGGACTGGAGTCGCTCACCGACGCGGGCGTAACGTCGGTCGTGCAGCCTGGCGGCTCAGTGCGCGACGCCGAGGTGATCGAGGCCGCCAACAAGGCCGGGATCGTCATGATGCTCACGTCCGAGCGGCACTTCAGGCACTAGGAGTGAAATGACCGCAGAACTGCTGAACGGAGAACCCGTCGCCGCTCGCATCAAGATGGAGTTGGCCGACCGTGTGCAACGCCTTGTCGCGGCCGGGCGTACGCCGGGACTCGGCACGATCCTCGTCGGCGACGACGTCTCGAGCGCGCGTTACGTCGAGATGAAGGTCGAAGAGAGCGCGGAGATCGGTATTCGCTCTTACGACGAGCATCTTCCTTCCACCGCGACCCAAGCCGAGATCGAAGCCATAATCGATCGATTCAACGACGATCCGAATGTCCACTCCATCCTCGTACAGCTCCCGCTTCCCGAAGGTATGAGCGAGGAAGAAGTGCTGCTTCGCGTGAAGCCAGAAAAAGACGTGGACGGACTGCACCCGACCAACTTGGGTCGGCTCGTCATGGGGGCGCCCGGTCCACTGCCGTGCACGCCCAACGGCATCGTCGAACTCCTCGCCGCGTACGACGTGCCCGTCGAAGGCAAACACGTCGTCATCATCGGCCGTGGTGTCACCATCGGTCGGCCACTGGCAGTCTTGATGGCGACGCGCCGACCACACTGCAACGCAGCGGTCACCGTGGTGCACACCGGCGTCGAAGACATGAAGGAGATCGTGCTCACCGGTGACGTCGTCGTCGCCGCGGCCGGGAAGGCCGGACTGGTCACGCGCGACATGGTGAAGCCGGGCGCCGCCGTCGTTGGCGCGGGCACGACGTTCGTAGGGCGAAAACTCCTGAGTGACGTCGCCGATGACGTCAGCGAAGTGGCACGGTGGATGACGCCGCGTCTCGGTGGCGTCGGTCCGATGACTCGTGCCATGCTGTTACGCAACGCCGTCCTAGCCGCGGAGAAGGTGCCATGACCGAAACGACAGACGACAAGGGCCGCGAGTTCAGCGAGCGGCCGTGGGGCAGTTACACGGTGCTCGACGACGAGAT
>DASZHK010000116.1:0-21300 GCA_035937905.1 Acidimicrobiales bacterium | reverse complement strand
TTTGCCCTCTAAATAGGCAGTTTTGAAAAGGTAATTCTATTCAAATCTGTGGATAACTTGCTCCACGACGCCCTCCAGAGCGGTGATGACTTGGTGAAGTACCTGTTCAGCGATATCGCCGTGTTCAATATGGAGTGTCGTCATCGTGGTTTCGCGAAGAATCGGTAACGCCATGCCAGTTACTTCCACCCTGGGGACGTCCGGGAGGTGGGCGAGGAACGAGGCGAGTGAGCTCGCGAGGATCTCTCCGCGGTGAGAGTGCGACCGGTAGTTCGCCCAGTAGTGCAGGTGGATGCCTTCTACGTGATCCAGCGTCTGGAATGACAACACCAACGCCACGTCGTGGGTGTTCGCGAGTTGGGCGGCCACTTCTTGGCTGGAGTCGAGCAACACGTGGACGAAATCGTGCTCGCCGACCAATCGAGCGAGTTCGGTGGCCAGGGGACCCTCGCCACAGAGAAGGACGGAACCCACCCGAAGTGGGTCGAAACCCGCGAGATCGCGGGCGTCGGTGACGAGACTGCGGTTGGCGTTCGTGGCGCGCACGCGGCGAAGCGCCAACAACGTCGCCTTGGTCAACGTGCCACAAGCTTCAAGTGCACAGTTACGTTGAAACTCCTTTAGCGCGTCAGTCGACGCGGCGCCGTAGATCCCGTCGATTCGACCGGGGTTGAAGCCGAGTTGCGCGAGCAGCACTTGGAGCTCGGCGACGTCGTCGCCGCGAAGTGGGGGACTCGTGAGGAACAAGAGGCGCTGGCCGAGTAGCCAACGTGCTTCTTCCAGCCGTTGCCAGGTCGTGAGGTCGACGACGCCCGTGAGGGGGAGTCCGCGCGAACGTTGGAACGCTTCAACGAGGGCCACCGTCTCCGCGTCGAAGACGTCGTCGGTTTCGTTGGTTGAGGTCAGCGCGAGGGCGCTCAGTCGTTCTTTGAGTTCGCGAACACGAGGGCCCGTGGCGCCAGGGCGAAGTGATTCGTAGGTCAGGTGAACTACAGGTTCGAAGTGATCTCTTGCAAGAGCGCGCCCTTGGGCTTGGCACCGACCAGTCGGGCGATGACCTCGCCGTCCTTGAACAGCAACAGCGTCGGGATGCTCATGACAGAGAACTTGGTGGCGGTCGCGACGTTGACGTCAACGTCCAACTTGCCAATGGCGAACTTGTCCGACTGTTCCACGGCGAGCTCTTCCAGGATGGGGGCGATCGTCTTACACGGACCACACCACTCCGCCCAAAAGTCCACTAATACTGGCTTTTCGGACGATCCGATGACCTCGTCGAACGTGGCGTCGGTCAGTGTCGTGATGTTTTCGCTCATGTGTACCTCCTAGAAACGCCTCGTCGGCGTCGCATCAACCACTTTAGCGACGAGGCTTACATTCCCTGCACTTCGAGCCACCGCTCGGCGTCGATCGCGGCAATACAGCCCGATCCGGCCGAGGTCACGGCCTGGCGGTAGACGTCGTCTTGGACGTCGCCAGCGGCGAAGAGGCCGTCGATGTTGGTGTACGAGCCGAGTCCCGTACGGACGTAGCCGTTCTCGTGTAGATCGACCTGACCGGTCACGAGCGTGGTATTGGGCACGTGACCAATGGCGACGAAGACGCCCGTCACGAGTAGGACGCGCTCTTCGTCGCTCAGCGTGTCGCGGACCTTAAGGCCCATGACCTTGTCGCTGCCGAAGACTTCCGTCACTTGGGTGTTCCACTCGAAACGGATCTTCTTGTGGGCGAAGGCTCGCTCCTGCATGATCTTGGAGGCGCGAAGTGAGTCCCGACGGTGGATGACCGTCACGCTCGACGCGAAGCGCGTGAGAAAGAGCGCCTCTTCGAGCGCGGAGTCGCCGCCGCCGACGACGGCAATGTCTTGGCCGCGAAAGAAGAAGCCGTCGCAGGTGGCGCACGTCGAGAGCCCGTGACTTAAATACCGCTCTTCGCCCGGCACGTTCAACATGAGCGACCTTGCACCAGTCGCGAGGATGACGGCTTCGGCGGTGATACTCGGCTCCTCGTCGCCGGCGAGCCACGCGCGAAAGGGTCGGACGGTGGTGTCGAGTTTGTGCACCTTCTCGACGCGTAAGTCGGCGCCGAATCGCAACGCCTGCTCGCGCATCTTCATCATCAGGTCGGGACCGGTAATGGCCTCGGGGAAGCCGGGGAAGTTCTCCACGTCGGTGGTGAGCATGAGCTGGCCACCGGGCTGGTCACTCGTCGACGAGGGTTCGCCCTCGATGACGATGGGTTGCAACTGGGCTCGAGCTGAGTAGATGGCCGCCGTTAGTCCGGCAGGACCCGAGCCGATGATAAGGACACGAGTATGTTCGGGCATTACTTCCTTAGTTTGAGAGGGCGTCGTCGCCGCCAGATGACGAGCCCGAAAATCAGTGAGACCGCGCCCACGGAAGCGTACGTAATCCATTCGTGGCCGTGAAACGCGTAGATGTTGAGTAGTCGAATCAGACCGATGATCAGCGCGGCTACGAACACCAGCGCGGCGAGGACGATGATGAAACCGTACGCCAACGCGCGCGCCGCCATAATAATTGGGCGCAGCACCTTGTCGTGCACGATGTCGAGCACGTGATCGAACGCCGACAGCAGTCGATCGACCAGATCTGGTTCTTTCGGTTCGCTGGCTTCGGTCACGGTACGAACTTAGTGGAGGGCGCTCGTCAGGCCTCGATCCACGTCAGTCCGATGATGCCGGGACCGCCGTGCGCGCCCACCACCGGGCCGATGTCGGTGACGATCAAAGGGAACTCACTCGGGATATCTGCGATGAGGGCTTCGAGCGCGGCGACGTCGGTACAGGCGCCCTGGATCAGCGCGAGGCGACGAAGTGGCGCGTGGGCGCGCGCGACGTTGGCGACCGCGTTGAGGGCTTTGGCGCGCGTGCGCTGACGACCGGCCTCGGCGACGATGCCGTCCTTCAGTTCGACGAGCGGTTTGATCGAGAGCACTTGACCGAGAAGAGCCTTCGCTCCACCGACCCGTCCCCCCTTGATGAGGTGTTCGAGGGTGTCGAGCGCGGCCACGACGCCAGCCTTGGGCATGAGTGACTCGGCGTGCGCCACGAGCTCATCGAGCCCGGCGCCCGTCGCCGCGAGTTCGGCGACGTCGATGACGATGAGACCTTGGCCCATGGAGACGTTAAGCGTGTCGAGCACGCGCACGTCGATGACGCCGGCGACGGCTGCCGCCGCGAGCGTGGCTGACTGGTGTGTCGCGGAGAGGAGGGACGACAAGGTGAGCACGATGACGCCGTCGCAGCCGTCGCTCTTCGCGCGTTCGTACGCCGCTTGGAAGGCACCGGGCGAGGGCGCTGCCGTTTCCGGCAGGGTCTTCGAACTCTTGCACTTGGCCCAAAAGAGGTCGGGCGTGAGATCGACTCGGTCGGTGAACTCCTCGTCGCCGAAGCGGATGGTGAGTGACACAACGTCGACGTCGAGGCGACGAGCGAAGGCTTCGGGCAGGTCACTCGCACTATCGGTGACCACACGAATTCGAGACATTATTCCCCCTAGAACTGATCAAGCCTTGCACTTTTCGTGAATCCTCGTCGCACGCGTCGCCGCAGTAACGAGACGACCAGTAGGTAGACGATCACGCCGGCAACGATGGCCGCGCCGAAGCGCGTGACCAGTCCGAGCCCCCTCGTCCACGAGGGCAGCGCGTAGACGACCGCCATGATGGCCGTCGCGAGCAACGACGACCAGAGGCTGCGTCGTACGTGCACACTCCAGACGCCGGCGATGATGTTGACGTGATGGCGTGCCAACACCGCGAGCGCCGCGATGGCGGCGACACTGTAGCCAATCGAGACACTCGCGGTGAGTCCCGCGAGTGAGTGTCGTCCGAGAAGCACGCAGAGCGCGATCGTGAGTGCGTTCTCGAAGGCGTAGAGGGCGAAGACTTCGCGGGCGCGTTGCATCGACTGCAGGCCCCGCACGCCCAGTTGAAAGATGGTGAAGCCCGGCAGTCCCGCCGCGAGCACCGCGAGCACCGTGCCCGCGGAGATCCGGTGCGCGGCGTTCACGTGGTTGAACAGGATCGCCACGAGGGGCTGGGCGAGGATGACGAGGACCAACGTGCATGGGATGATGATGACGAGCGACTGTCGAAGCCCGAAGCGGAGTCGTTCACTCAGACCGTCGAAGTCTTTCGACGTTGCGAAGCCAGCGAGTTGCGGAGTCAACGCGCCGAGCACCGACACGACGACGACGGCGTAGGGCATCTGCATCAACGACCAGCCGTACGTGTACGCGCTCACCGCGTGCGTGCTCGTGCCGAGACCGAAGGCGTAGGCCAACACCACGTAGAGCGAGATCTGATTGGCGAGGACCACGAGGAGCGTCCAACTACCGAGACGTCCCACCGCCTTCACGGCGGGATCCTTCAAATCGAGACGCAGACTGAGTCGCCAGAGATTGCTGCGAGCGAGCGACGGCAGGAGACAGAGGAACTGGACCGCGACACCCAGCGTCGTGCCGAGGCCCAACCAGAGGAGGTCGCGCGATCCCGAGAGCGCTGAGAGCACGGGCGTCGGGTCGACAAGGTGGAACCAGATCAAGACGACGATGCACACCACGTTGTTCGCGACGGGCACCCACGTCCCGATGCCGAAGCGTTTGCGAATGTTGAGCAGCGACGTCGCGATGCCGATGACGCCGTAGAAGAAGATCTGGGGTACGAACCATCGCAGGAGTTCGGTCGCCACGGCGCGCTCTTGGACGAGGACGGCCGCGGAGCGCACGCTCGAGGTGTGCTGCAGCGCGGTGAAGCCGTCGATGATCCACGGCGCGCAGAACCATGAGACCACGCACGCCACGACGAGTACGAGAATCGCCCCCGTGATCACGCTCGAGATCGATCGCCACGCGCGCCGCTCACCGTCGAGGGCGAGGCGCTCGACGAACACAGGAATGAAGGTGGCCGTCGCGATGCCGCCGAGCACGATGTCGAAGAGCATGTTGGGCACGGTGTTGGCGAGGTTGAAGGCGTCCGAGATGGGCGTGAAGCCGAGGACCCACACCAACACGAGGACGCGGATGAAGCCGGTGATCCGCGAGACGAGGGTGCCACTCGCCATCGAGGCGACGCGCGACGAGTGTGACGTTTCGGTGCTCATCGAGCGTGACGGCCCTTGGTGCGTCGGCGATTCGTCCGCCACCACCACAGTCCGAGTACGAACAACGACGCGAACGTGAGGACGTACCCCACGACGGACGCGCCGGCGATGCGAACCTGGATCGCGCTTCTCGCCAAGACGACTTGGCCGTTCGGCGTCGTGAGGACGACCTGCAACGTCAACGAACTGCCCTGGGGATTCTCGGTGGGAACACGGATGGACACCGTGGGCGAACTCATCGTCACCTTGACGGCGTTGCCCTTCGGGAACGTGACGCGGTCGGTGACGAGATGCACGACGGCGTCGACGGTGTAGGGCGCGCGCGAGATGACCGTGATCGGTAGCGACGTGCCCTGTCCGGCGAGCGTGATGGCGCTCGCGTCAATCGAGAACTGACCGAGTTGCGCATTCAACTGGGTGTTCGCGGCGTTGATGGCGCTCTGGCGCTGATTCGCGTTGCCGAGGATCTCCGTTCGCGCGACCCCGACGCGAAGAGCGAGTGCCTCCGAGCCGGACCGGATGCTCTGAGCGTAGGAGTTGGCGGCGCCGATCAACGTGAGGAGCGAGGAGACGTTGTGCGCGGACCACGTGGACGTACTCGTCGTGTGGCTGAGCGTTCGGATGGCGGGCGCGCCGTTGGTGCCGATCAGCGCCGAGTTGAACGACGGGGTGAGTGACGCGAGCTGACTGTAGGGGTCGTTGCCAAGTCCACTTAACAGATCGTTCATGAACGTCGTCGACGCTGAGCCCAGCGTCTGTTCGATGACGACGGTGCGCGCCGAGCGCGCGTTGGGGTATTCGTAGTGGAGAAAGGCGAGCCACGCCAACGTGAGTGCTGCGCGCCGTCCGGGCTCGATGGACGCGTTACTCACGAGTGCGGACAGCGGTCCGTCGATGCTCAGCGCCGTCAACGACCCGGCGCCGTCCACGTGAAACGGCGCCCCCCATTTCAGTGTGCTGGAGGGGGCTTGCGTGAGCTCGTCTTCGGGCATGACGACGTCATTGACACCACCACCAGCGAGCGCCAGGAGACTGGTCGGCGTCTGCACGCCGCTCAAGAGCACGGGTTGGTCGACATAAACGCCGGTCAACGACGTGAGGACTCGTTGGGAGAGCGCGAGTTGCTGAGGAATCTGTGTCGTGAGACCGTTCTCAGAGAGCCCGGCGAAGTCGATCGACCCGGGAGGTGCGTCGATGACTCGATGTTGGGGACTCTCGAGGGCTTTGTTGAGCGCGGCACGCCACTGCGTACCCGTACTTTGATCGAAGTCGATCGCGGTGAGCGTCTCGTAGTCCGCGCTGAGCGTGACGGGAGAGGACGCGTAGTGACCGAGGTCATCTAAGACGCTGAGGGAACGTTGCGCGTGTTGCAGCGACGTCCGGTTGAGCGTCTCCACGAGCGCCACTTGGAGGGGCGTCGTGACCGGTCTGGTCTTTACCGCCAACAGCGACCACTTCGTGAGGGTGACGCCGTTCACCCGAAGCCGATAGCGAAGGGGGTAGACCCCGGCACAGCCCGTGACCGTGCACGTGAGATGCAAGCGTGCCGCCTCGCCGTGGCATGAGCGAAGGGGGCTTTTCAGCTTCTTCGTGTAGACGGAGACGCTGAAAGTAGCTTCACCGGCATTGAGGCAGTTGAGGGAAAAAGTCCCTGTTGAGGACATCGCCGGCACGGTGGTACCGGCGCCCGTGACGATGGCGCTCAACGCCGAGGCCGTGGTGAGCGCGGGGAAAATCGTCACGTTCGCGGTCGCTGTGGTCTTCGCGGGAGAGAGACGCACCGTGGTGGCGAAGTGCAAGACACCTCGCGGGGAGAGTGTTGCCAGGGCGTTCTGATGGATAACGGTGAAGCCTGGCGTCGTGTTAGCCCACGCGGCCGAGGGCCACGTCACCGTTGCGAGGCTGAGGAGTACGACGCTGAGCGCCCGCCACCAGGTCGTAAATCGGTGGGACATGCAGTTACAGGCTACCTTCGCGAGGCTTGCGCTTCGGGAGCCCGTAACCTTCATTCGCAGTGACTTCCTTTTCCAACGCCCACGATCGACTCGCTGAACTCGCGCTGTTGTCACGTCCACTGAGCGACGCGTTCGCTGGAGCGCGCTTCTCTCTCTACGCCGTCGGTGGTTCCGTTCGTGACGCGTTGCTCGGCGAAACTCGTCGCGACGACTTCGAGATTGACTTCACGACGAACGCCCGGCCCGACGACATTGAGCGTCTGATGAAGCCGGTCTGCAGCGCGTTATGGCAGCAGGGTAAGGCTTTTGGGACGATTGGGGGGACGTTGCGCGAGGGTGGTCTGAAGGTCGAGATCACGACGTTTCGTTCCGAGTCCTACGTCGACCACTCACGTAAACCATCGGTCGAGTGGGGCGACTCGCTCGAAGCCGACCTCGGTCGGCGCGACTTCACCATCAACGCGCTCGCGCTCGACGTGATCGCACTCAACGCCGAGACGCCCGACGTGCAGACCCTGTTCGATTTCCATCACGGCTTTCACGATCTCAACGATCGGGTATTGCGCACACCCATCGATCCCGAGATTCTCTTTACTGACGATCCCCTTCGAATGTTGCGCGCCGCGCGTTTCGCCGCGCGTTTCGATATGAGCATCGATCCCGCGCTCGAAGCGGCTGCGGTGAAGATGGCCGAGCAACTCACCAAGGTCTCGCCCGAACGCGTGCGTGGCGAACTCGACCTCCTGCTCCTCACGGCGCAACCTTCGCTCGGTCTGGACTTCATCGTGCGCACGGGACTCGCGGAGTACTTCATCCCTGAACTTCCCAAACTCCAACTCGAACAAGATCCTGTCCATCAGCACAAGGACGTCCTTCGCCACACGTGGGCCGTGGTCGACAAGACCTCGCCCTCACTGGTGCTTCGCCTCGGTGCACTCTTTCACGACGTCGGCAAGCCCAGCACCCGAGCGATCAGCGACGAGGGCGTGACGTTTCGCTTCCACGACGTCGTTGGCGCGAAGATGACGCGTAAGCGAATGACCGCGTTGAAGTACTCGTCGGAGATGATCGACGACGTCGCGATGCTCGTCGAACTGCACTTACGTTTTCATACGTACAAGTTGGGCTGGAGTGACAAGGCGGTGCGTCGATACGTCCGTGACGCCGGACCGCTGCTCGAGGAGCTGAACGAACTCACTCGTTGTGACTGCACGACGCGCAACGCGCGGAAGGCGGCGATACTCGCCGAGCGAATGGACGAACTCGAGGACCGCATCGCCATACTTCGCGAGCAAGAGGACCTGAGTCGTCTTCGTCCCGCGATCGACGGCGTGGCCGTCATGGAGTTGCTCGGTATCGCACCAGGACGTGCCGTGGGCGAGGCGCTTGACTTCCTCATGGAGATCCGTCTCGACGAGGGCGAGATCACTCCTGACGAGGCTGCTAGTCGACTGCGAGCGTGGTGGGCGGGTAAATGACCCGTGAATGGCTCCTGACCGGTCGGAGGAACCTCCCCGCGAGAAGATAGGGTCATGCACTTTCCAACGCGCCCGTTTCTTGCCGCCGTCATGGTCCTTACGTTGTTGTCCTCGATCTCGGTCGCTTCGACTGCGAGCGCCGCGTCGGTGCCCGAATGCGCGGCTGCCAACATCACCGTCACGTTAGGTGTCATGTCACGCGGGGTCGGTGGGACCGCTTCCACGACTCGCGTCGTCCCCGTGTATTTCAAGAACCGCAGCGTTGCGTGTCACCTTCCGTTGACCGGACCAGTGGTCGTTGCTTTTCGCGAAGCCAAGCTTTCGCGAACCCACACGCTCACCCAAGTGGCCCGTCCAGCCGCGTGGAGCGGACAGAAGTACGTGGTACTCCCGGCGAGTTCGCGCAATAAAGCACTCGTCGAAATCACCGCGCTCTCGAACGCGGCGATGAAGAGCGCCGCGTGCGGGGTACAGACGGCGACGGGCTTAAAGATTGAAGGTTACGCGGCGCCCATCACGTCTTGGATCTACTTTGCGCGCAAGATTGCGGACGTCTGTTTCTACTCCGGTACTGGTCAGGGCACGACCAACGTCAAGATGGCGTGGGTTGGTCTCAAATAAGTTTTGCTTCTGATCGTCGACACGACTCGTGTGACCAACAACGTGCTGGAAAGTTCAGCGTCCTACGGCCAGACCGGGTTCTCGGCTCCGTCGTTGGCGAAGGCGGCGACCATGTCGTGGGCCTCGTCGTCGTGGAACTGCACGGGCGGCGACTTCATGAAGTACGCGGAAGGACCGAGCAACGGTCCACCGATACCGCGGTCGAGCGCGACCTTGGCGCAGCGAACGGCGTCGATGATGACCCCGGCCGAGTTGGGCGAGTCCCACACCTCGAGTTTCAGCTCGATGTTGAGCGGGGCGTCACCAAAGTTACGACCCTCCATACGGATGTAGGCCCACTTGCGGTCCTGGAGCCACGGCACGTGGTCGCTCGGTCCGATGTGCACGTCGTCGGGATCGAGGTCGTTGAGCTCAAGCTGTGACGTGACCGCTTGGGTCTTCGAGACCTTCTTCGATTCGAGACGCTCGCGGTCGAGCATGTTCTTGAAGTCCATGTTGCCGCCGACGTTGAGTTGGTACGTGTGATCGAGCGTGAGGCCACGGTCTTCGAAGAGGCGCGTGAGCACGCGGTGGACGATCGTGGCGCCGACCTGACTCTTGATGTCGTCACCGATGATGGGCAAGCCCGCGTCGGTGAACTTCTTCGCCCACACCGGGTCTGACGCGATGAAGACGGGAATGGCGTTCACGAAGGCGACGCCGGCGTCGATCGCGGCCTGCGCGTAGAAGCGCTGGGCCTCTTCGGAGCCGACCGGAAGGTACGAGACCAACACTTCGGCCTTCGCGTCACGCAGGGCCTGGACCACGTCCACGGCCTCGAGTGGCGACTCTTCGATCGAGGCGCGGTAGTACTTGTTGAGGCCGTCCATGGTCGGACCGCGCAGGACGGTCACGCCCAACGAGGGGACGTCGGCGAACTTGATGGTGTTGTTCTGGCCGCCGTCGATGGCCTTGCCGAGGTCGTTGCCGACCTTGGACGCGTCGACGTCAAAGGCCGCGACGAACTCGAGGTCACTGACGTGAAAGCCTCCGAGCACGACGTGCATGAGACCGGGGACGTGGTCGCCGTCCTTGGCGTCGCGGTAGTACGTGACGCCCTGGATGAGTGAACTAGCGCAGTTTCCTACGCCGGCGATCGCCACACGAATCTTCTTCATGGGTTTCCTTTCCTACTTCGCGTCGTTGGCGAAGGTTTGTTGATTACTGCGTTCTGTGGTCAACAAGTCGTCGATCCACGCGAGATCGAGCTCGACACCACGCGCCGCGTGTTCCATGACGCTGCGCGCGTAGTCGTCGAGCTCTTCGTTGTGCGAGCCGGCCCGTACTTCGGCCAGGCGCTCTACCAAATCGGTGCGGCGGCGCTCTAAGAGGCTGACGCGACGGTTCGGGGTGAGGTACTTGGCGAGCGCCATGCGCAGCGAGAAATTCTTGCCGTCGTCGAGGGTCGCGGGGTCGCCGAGCAGGGTGATGAACTCCTGGCGGCCGCGGTCGGTGATGCGATAGACCTTTCGCCCACGGCGACCGAGACCTGTCGTCGCGCGTAGTGATCGAAGGGACGCGCGCTCACCGGAGAGCGACCCCGTCGAGAGTGGACTCTGACGAGGTGAGATCGGCGCGACGGCTTCGACGAAACCGTGGCGCTCGAGGCGAGCGAGCGCGGGATAGATCGATCCGAACGAGACGTTGGCCCACACGCCGAGGCGTTCTCGCAGGCGACTGCGGATCTCGTAGCCGTGGTGATCACGGTCCATCAGCAGGCCTAGGATGGCGATGTCTAACACGCGATTGATTATATCAACTCGATATATCGACCGTGACGGTCTGTGCTGCTACTGCCATTTCCCCGGAGGTAAGGTCGCCGGTAATGGATAAGCGCTTCCGCACGAGCACGGCTGACGGAGCCGTAGTTGAGTTCGGGCTCGTTCGCCACGCGCTCCTCGCCAAGGTCGCCGCCGGACAGATCCGCTATGAAGACATCTGCGACGCGCACCCCGAACTGTTACGCGCGGCGCGCAACATCGGACGAAAGACGGGTGAGACGTGTCCCGTCTGTAGCGACGCCGAACTCGTCGAAGTGACGTACGTCTTCGGCGCGCGACTCCCGTCGGGTGGCACGTGTCCTTCCACCCGAGCCGAGTTGTTGAAACTCGAACGCCGTGAGGACCCTGTGCAGTGCTACGCGGTCGAGGTCTGTATCGCGTGCTCCTTTCATCACCTCGTTCGAAAGTGGAGTGCCGGGAGCCACCGGGCAAGGCGGAGCGTCAATTACGTCAAGGAAGTGGGCGAGTGAAGCTTTCGGCGCCCGTCATTCGGGGGCGCAAGCGCCGTGAAGGAGCGACGCCCCTCGTCATGGTGACCGCGTACGACGAGCCTGGTGCCCGCTTCGCCAGTGCCGCCGGCGTCGACATGATCTTGGTGGGCGACTCACTCGCGAACGTGGTCCTCGGTCACGAGGACACGTTGCACGTCAGCGTCGAAGAGATGTGTCACCACGTTCGAGCTGTCGCCGCGGCGAAGCCCGACGTGCACGTCGTCGCGGACATGCCCTGGTTGAGTTACCACCTCAGCGTCGCCGACAGCGTTCGCAACGCGGCGTCGCTCATTCGCAGTGGCGCCGACAGCGTCAAGCTCGAGGGCGGACGGGTTCGGCGCGAAGTCGTTCGTGCCATCCTGGACGCCGAGATCCCCGTCATGGGTCACCTCGGCCTCACTCCGCAGAGCGTCATGGCCTTCGGCGGCTTCAAGGTCCAGGCGAAGACTCGCGAGGCGGCCCAGCAGCTGCATCTCGACGCGAAGGTCCTCCAAGACGAAGGCGTCTTCGCCGTTGTCATCGAGGGCGTGCCGAGCGTCGTGGGTACCCGCGTCACCGAGGGGCTCGAGATCCCCACCATTGGTATTGGCGCTGGACCCGACACTGACGGCCAAGTGCTGGTGTTTCACGACCTTTTGGGCCTCACCAAGGGCAAGCCGGCGAAGTTCGTGCGTCAGTACGCGAACCTCGGCCCGGTCATCACCGACGCGATCGCGCACTTCGCCGCGGACGTGCGAAACGGGGAGTTTCCAGGCCCTGACGAGGCCTACGCCAATCCTGAGGACTTGGTCAACTAGCCCTTTTTCGGTTCAGGCAGTAGACTTTCGTTCCCACAAGCGTGGGGAAGTATCCAGCAAACCCTGCTCTGTTTTCCGCAGAGCCCGACGTGTTCGGACCAGAGGGAAAGGAACCGGCCATGAGGCCATATGAAACGATGATCGTGTTCGACACTGCCGTCGACGCGCAAGCCATCCAGATCGCTCTCGATCGTGCATTAGAAACCATTCGCACGAACGCGGGAACGCCCGGAACCATCGACCGTTGGGGCAAGCGTCCCTTGGCGTACGAAATCAACAAGCGCAAAGAGGGTTACTACGTTCTCGTGGAGTTCAGCGGTGAGTCGACGACGGTCGACGAACTCGACCGTATCTTGACTCTCTCGGACGAAGTCCTTCGCTTCAAGATCCTTCGTCGTCACGTACGTACCAACGCCAGCCGTGTCACGGCCCAGGCGTAGGTTCGGACGCGCAACGCTAAGGAGAAGCTATGGCTGACAACACCATCACCGTCGTCGGGAACATCACCCGTGACCCCGAACTGAAGTTCTTGAACAGCGGCCAAGCCGCGGTTCGACTGTCCATCGCCGTGAACCGTCGCTGGCAGAACCGCCAGACCCAGGAGTGGGAAGAGCGCGTGTCGTACTTCGAGGTCGCGGGCTACGGCTCGATGGCCGAGAACGCCGCGAACTCGCTCACCAAAGGCACTCGGGTGATCGTTTCCGGACGACTCGAGCAGCGCAGCTGGGAGACCGAGAACGGGGACAAGCGCTCCATCGTCGAGATCAACGCCGACGAGATCGCTCCGTCACTTCGTTTCGCGACGGCCGTCGTCACGAGGACGCCGCGCGCCGAGGGATCGAACTTCCCTTCGAACGATCGCCCCGCAGCACCACGAACGAACGAACCAAGTACCTACGCCTTTGATGAGGAGCCCTTCTAATGCCCCGTATTAATAACCCCAAACCGCCAAAGCGCGCGCCGAAGATCGACATCCGTCGCGGCGCGAAGAAGAAGCCGTGCTCGTTCTGTCAGCACGGCGTCGACCGCGTTGACTACAAGGACTTGGCGCAGCTGCGAAAGTACATCTCCGACCGCGGGAAGATCCGAGGTCGCAAGGTCTCGGGCAACTGCCAACAGCACCAGCGTGACGTTGGTGACGCCATCAAGACGGCCCGGGAACTGGCCCTTCTGCCCTACACCCAGCGCACCGTGACCGAGCGTCGTGGTGGTCGTGGACGAGACGGGGGACGTGACGGTGGTCGCGACGACCGCGGCCCACGTGGTCCGCGTCCGAGCCGTGATGGTGCCGACAGCAGCGCTGCGGCGGCCGCTCCGGCCGCCCCCGCCGCTGAAGGCGTCCTCTTGGACGATGCTTCAACGGCCGAAGCGGTCTTCGAGGCAACGGTTGAGGTCGGCGAATGAAGGTCCTCCTCCGAAGTGACGTACACGGCCTCGGACGCCGCGGCGACATCGTCGTCGTGAAGTCGGGCTACGCCCGCAACTTCCTCCTGCCCTCAGGTGCTGCCCTTCCGGCGAGTGATTCGACCGAGGCGCAGGCGACGCTGATGCGCAAGGCTCGCGACGTCCTCGACGCCAAGAGTCGTGAGGCCGCCGAAGCCCAAAAGGCGCTCATCGAGAAGTCGACGTTGACCATTGGCGCGCGCGCCAGTGCGAACGGCCGGCTCTTCGGCTCCATTGGCGAGACCGATATCGTCAACGCGATTCGCACCGCGACGGGTATTTCACTTGACCGTCACGCGATCTCGTTGGCCGAACACTTAAAAGAGGTAGGCAATGCTACTGCAACGGCGACGCTCTTCGATGGTGTCGTCGCGAACGTAACGATCGAGGTTGTGGCGAAGTAACGCCCCACCTGCGTGATTGTCTTTTGCCGGGGCCTATGCCCCGGCAAAAGAATTGTTACACCCCTTTGCGAGTATGTAACGCATGGGGTTAACCACAGGAATACAACATGTTGTTGTTATTGCGAGGCACAACCGATGTCGGCAACCGTTGAGGTCTTATGACACAGATTGAAACAGACCGCGCTCGCCAAGTCCCGGGTGGGCGCGTTCCACCCAGTGTCATCGAAGCCGAAGAGTCGCTCATCGGTGCAATGCTGCTCTCGCAAGAGGCCGTGAGCGTCGCGTACGAGAACGTCGAGGCCGATGACTTCTATCGACCGCTGCACGGTCAGATCTTCAGCGCGATCATCGCCTTGGCGCACGCCGGTGAACCCGTTGACTACGTCACGGTACAAGCGAAGCTCCAAGAGCGCGGCGCGGTGGCCGTCGAGTTGGCCGTCCTCTCGTCGTTGCAGATCAATACCCCCTCGGCCTCGAACGCGCAGTACTACGCCGAGCTCGTACGTGAGAAGGCGCAACAGCGACGCCTCATCTCCGTCGCGGGCGAGATCGTGGACGACGCCTACGTCGCCACGGACGACGTGGTGGGTCTCATCGACGAGGCGGAGCGCAAGATCAACGCCATTGGCGACGACCGCAAGATGGACTCGGTGTCGCCCCTGCAGCGTCTGCTCCTCAGCGAGGCGGACATCCTCGAACTGCGCGGCGAGACGAGGGGTCAGTTCAACGGCCTCGAGACCGGCTATCGCTCCCTCGACGCCATCCTTCAAGGTCTGCAGAAGAGTTCCATGACCATCGTTGGCGCTCGACCCGCTACTGGTAAGACGGCCTTCGCGCTCGGCATCTTGATCCACGTGGGCGCGGTCGTGAACCGTCCGGCCCTGTTCTTCTCGTTGGAGATGAGTCGCCAGGAGTTGGCGGAACGCATCCTCGCTTCGACCGCGCGCATCGACTCGTCGAAGTTGCGCACCGGCGACCTCAGCGAGGCCGACTGGAACCGAGCGCACGAGGCGTTCGGATACTTGCAGTCCGCGAAGGTCTTTATCGACGACAACCCGAGCCTGACGATCATGGACGTGCGCGCTCGTGCCCGTCGCATCAAACAACAAAACGGCGACCTCGGTGTCGTGATCATCGACTACTTGCAGTTGATGAGCAGCCGCGGTCGTGCGGAGAACCGTCAAGTCGAGGTCTCGGAGATGAGCCGCTCGTTGAAGATCCTCGCTCGCGAACTCGAATGTCCGGTTGTCGCCTTGTCGCAGCTGTCTCGAAAGCTCGAAGAGCGCGCGGACAAGCGCCCCATGATGTCAGACCTTCGTGAGTCGGGTTCGCTCGAGCAGGACGCTGACGTGGTCTTGTTCCTCTACCGGCCTGAGATCTACGGCGACGTGTCCAACGACATGAAGGCCGACGCGGAGATCATCGTGGGTAAGAACCGAAACGGTCCGACGCGCACCGCGCACCTCACGTGGCGCGGCGAGTTCGCTCGTTTCGACAACGTCGCAGAGGCACGAGAGATCTAGAGCCGCACTTGATTGGCGTTGCGTGAAGGACTTAAACCTTCAGCACACCTCTACGGGGCTTCTCGTAATGCGTGAGGCGATAGGCAATCGCCACGAACGGGTGGACTAAGAGCATTCCGACAATCCACCATGCCCGCGCTGTCGCGGAAAGCTTGTCATTGCGCAGCACGTTAAGAATCATCAAGATCTCAAAAGCAAGAACCGCGACGGCGACGAGTGCGACAAGAACGAACAGTGGCCCGAACCACGGAGCAACTGCAAGATCGTTCGACATGGTGGGGGACTTTAACATCCGCCTCTTTGAAGACACCTGCGAGGGCCACTCCTCGGTCACGCGAGGTTCTTCATCAAAAAGTTGGCTCGAGGGGTTACGCGCGTCGCTACGAGAGACAGCTGCGCGTGGACGTCTCACCCGTCGCGGGAGTCTTCGCGACGTCGTGCGCGATGACACTGGCGGGAATGGCGTACGCCGTGCTCGCTTGGCTGACCAATTTGGACTCGATGATGCCGACGACGGACGACCCGTCGATGACCGGACTGCCCGAGTTGCCGGGTTGAACGTTGACCTCGACTACGAGCACGGTCTTCGAGAGGATCGCCTGGTTGTAGATATCGCGACCCTGTGCCGTGAGGACCCCGTCGATGACGCCGGGGGCCTTGGAGCGCGTTCCGTCGAGCGGAAAGCCGATTACGTGGACGGGCGCGCCGCGGTCGGGCGTCGTTTTGTTGAGCGTGAGCGGCGTCTCAGCGTGCGTGGGCACGCGAAGGACCGCGAGATCGTTGTTGGGATCGAAGAGCGCGACCTGCGCGGGAGCGCCGTCGACAGTCACGTTGGTGTGACCGGCAACGACGTGGGCGTTCGTGACGACCTCGTGGGCGCTCACGTAAAAGGCCGTACCTTCACTCAGCGCAGAGCAGGCACCACTCGCAATGACTTTCACGACGTCGCTCGGTGCACTGAGCGACGTGACGAGGGGACCGAGACGTTTCGGATCGACGTACGTACCCAACGTCGGTGCGACGACGCTCGCGAAGACGTTGGGAAAGTTGACATCTCGAAAAAGTGATTGCACTTTCGCGTCGAGCGAGGGCACGGGCGGCATCACGCGACCCATCGCGGAGAGAATGCTCGACTGCTGTATTCCCGTCGCGATCGAACCCCATGACGTCGAGGCGAGCAGTCCGGCCGCCAGCCAACAGCCCGCGAGTGCACCCGCTGCGCCCACCACGGTGCCCGCGATTCGATCCGCCAGTCCCAACTTCAACGTGCGCATCGCCTGAGCCACGAGTGAGCCCATGAAGCTACCTACTTGACCGCCGACGATGGTGATGACGAGCACGAAACCCAATACCAGTGCCGGGCGCCAACTGTGGTGCGACACAAGCGATGAAAGTGAAGGCGCGAAGTAAGTGCCGAGGAGAAAGCCCCCGGCGAAGCCCACGAAGCGCAGGATCTGGCGTACGGCGCCTTCCGCGTGACCGAGAAAGCCGGCCAAGACGACGATGATGGCGATCATGAGATCAACCCAGCTCATGGGGGTAAGGGTAGGCGGTCGCAACTCTCGCGCCTCAAAGAGCAGCGCTCGTCGCTGCCACGGCGCGTGAGAACGGCGGGGCCGACTATTTGGGTTGCATGCGGATACCCGCGTCGATGCGCACCGATTCGGCGTTCATGTAACTGTTGGACAACAGTTCAACCGCGAGTGACGCAAACTCCTTGGCGTAGCCGAGACGCTTTGGGAAGAGCACGCCTGCGCCGAGTCGGGCCTTGAACTCATCGGACGCGGCGCCCGTGCCGTAGATCGGGGTGTCGATGAGGCCCGGCAAAATGCAGTTCGCTCGAACGCCAATGGGCGCGATGTCGCGCGCGAGCGGCAAGGTGAGTCCCACCACGCCGCCCTTCGAGGACGAGTACGCGGCTTGTCCGATCTGTCCGTCCTCGGCCGCGACCGAGGCGGTGTTCAACAGCGCACCGCGCATGCCATCGACGTCGGGTGTGTTGTGACTCATGGCGGTCGCCGCGAGTCGACAGACGTTGTACGTGCCGATCAAGTTGATCTCGATGACCTTACGATAAAGGTCGAGGTCGTGCGCCGACGAGTACTCGCCGTCCTTACCAATGGTGCGCGTCGCCCAGCCAATGCCGGCGCAGTTGACGGCGCTCCAGAGCGGCGCCATTGCTTTCGCTGCTTCGAGGGCGGCGATGACCTGGTCAGTGTTGGTCACGTCGCAGTGCACGTAGGCGCCACCGATCTCCTTCGCGATCGCGGTGCCCGCGTCATCGTTCAGGTCCGCGAGTACGACGTTGACGCCGCGATCGGCGAGCGCGCGAGCGGTAGCTTCGCCGAGTCCGGACGCGCCACCCGTGACGACGGCCGAGGTGTTGTTGAGTTCCATTGTGCTCCTGTCATCCGTTCACCAGTTGGTTGAACCGCTAAAGAGTCAAGCAGACGAGGAGAGGGGTGTGGCGAGACCGGTTGCCCGGTCTCGCCACGGGGGGAACCTACAGAGACGAGCCCGCGAGTTCGGGGTCGTTCTGCGCGTAGAGGCGGTACGCGTCGATCGTCGCTTCGTAGTCGGCGATGACGGCGCGTTGGCGAGCGAGTTCGGCGCTGAGTTCGCGTTCACGCTGGTCTCTCGACGCACGGCGTGTCTCGATGAAGGGCACGCCGAGGGCCACGGTGACGCCGAGACCAACGACGAGAACGGAAAAGTACACGGTAAGCATCTCTGAATTTCCTTTCGACGTGTTGCAGTTTCTCCAACGATTCGAAGGACGCGAGAAGGCCTCTCGAAGAAGTCCGTAAGAACTCGCTGAGAGATCGGGTTCGGCTGCGTGACGACCGTGACATGAGCGCGAACACCTCACGATCAACAACCGCCCCACGTCCCCTAGCGTTGCAGGGTGGCTTCCATCTACGAACACTCCAAAGAGGAACTGGCCGCGCTCGTCGAGGGTGAACCGCGCTACCGGATCGATCAGCTCTGGCACGGTCTCTGGACGGACAAGTTCGCGATTGACGACATCACCACGATTCCAAAGAACCTGCGCGCGCGTCTTCGCGAACAGTTCCCACCCAGTCTGGAAGTGGCGAACGACGTCGCGAGCGACCACGGTGCCACGCGTAAGTGGGTCTTTCGACTGGAGAACGGTTCCACGATCGAGACCGTCTTGATGCACTACGACGATCGGGTCACGGTCTGTGTCTCATCCCAAGCCGGGTGCGCGATGGGGTGCACGTTCTGCGCCACGGGACAGGCCGGCTTCAGTGGTCAGCTCAGCGTCGGCGAGGTCGTCGAACAGGTGATGTTCGCGGTGCGCGCCGCCGCGCCGTCTCGTCTCTCGAACGTGGTCTTCATGGGCATGGGCGAGCCACTCGCGAACTACAACGTGACGGCGAGTGTCGTGCGACGCCTCCACGAGTACCTCGGACTCTCCGCGCGTCACCTGACCGTGTCGACGGTCGGCGTGGCGCCCGCGATCGAGCGACTGGCGAAGGAGGGCCTTCCCCTCACGCTCGCGGTGTCGCTGCACGCGGCCAACAACAAGACCCGTGACGAACTCGTCCCCCTCAACCGGCGCTACCCCCTCGAGCGACTCCACGAGGCCTGCACCACCTGGCTCGACGTGACCGGTCGACGACTCAGTTTCGAGTGGGCGCTCATCGACGGAGTGAACGACACCGACCAAGCCGTCGACGAGCTCAGTGCGTACGCCAACTCACTTGACGCCCACGTCAACCTCATCCCCCTCAACCCGACGCCGGGCTACCTCGTACGAGGATCGAGCGCGAAGCGGGTGAGCGAGTTTCGTGACGGACTTGTTGCTCAAGGCGTGAACGCCACGGTCCGCAACACCCGGGGTCGATCGATCGCGGCGGCCTGCGGTCAACTGGCGACGGTAACCAACGCGAAGCGCCGTTCGATCCCCGTTCGAAGCGCCTAGGGAAGTCGCTCGCGCCAGAAGGTCGGTCGCCAGCGCACGAGGGCGAGCACGCCCAAGACGCAGACGATGCCGCCCGACACGATCGAGAACTCCGTTGACGTGAAGGTCGCGACCGTGCCGGACTCGAGATCGCCGAGACGTGGGCCACCGGTGACGACGGCCATCTGGATCGACGAGATCCGGCTGCGAAAGTCGTCGGTGATCGACGTCTGCAGGATGGTCTGGCGTAACACCGCGGAGATGACGTCCATGGCGCCCGCGACACCGAGACAGACGAGTCCGACCCACAACACGGGCACCAAGCCGAAGAGGGCCATGACGACACCCCAGGCGAGGACGACCAACACGACGAGTCGACCGCGACGTTCGACGCGGCCGAGCCAGCCTGTCGTGAGCGCCATCAACAGCGCGCCCGCGCCGGGCGCGGCGTAGAGAAGTCCCAAGACCTCGGGACCGGCGTGGTACACGTGTTTCGTCACCGCCGGAAAGAGCGCGCGCGGTAGTCCGAAGACCATCGCGTTGAGGTCGACGAGGTAGACGGCTTGCACGACGGCGTGACGTCGCACGTAGGTGAAGCCGTCACGAATCGCGCGCAGCGTCTTTACGCCCGCGTGTTCACCCACGGGCTTTATCGGCGCCATCATGAGTGTCGCGAGCACGAGGATGCCAAAGGTGATCGCGTCGAGGAAGTAACACCACGACAGACCGACCGTCGCGAGGAGGATGCCCGCGAGCGCGGGGCCGACCAACGTCCCGAGATTGATGATGACTTGATTGACCGAGATGGCGGCCACGAGCTCGCTCGGCGCGACGAGGGTCGGGATCGCCGCGTTGCGCAGGGGTCCCGCGAGGCCGGCGAGACCGGCGGCGAGGGCTGGGACCAGGATTAACACCACGAAACTCGGGTGGACGAAGAGGGCGTTGACCCCGAGCGCGGTACTCAGCACGCCGAGCAGTAGTGACGCGAACGCCAGCAGCGTCCTTCGATCGAAGCGGTCGCCCAGCGCGCCGCCCCACAACGAGCCAGTGATGAGCAGTGGCAGTTGGATGAAACTGACGACGCCGACCCACAGGCTCGAGTTCGTGCGTTCATACACTTGGTACGCAACGGCGACGACGGTGAGGTTACTGCCAAGTATTGACGCGAATTGGCCGAGGAAGAGGAGTCGAAAGTTTCGACTTGTTCGTAGAGGGGTCACGTCTACGAACAGCCGGGGCACCTCTTCATCGTACGAGAGTAAGGTGCCCTCTGGGGGTTGTAGCCTAAGGAGCGTTGATGATCGGCGAGGAATTAGTCCAGTTACTGACCCCTGAGGGTGAGCGCGTCTCGCATCCCGAGTATGAGTCGACACTCAGCGGTGAAGAGATCTTCGGCCTCTATCGCGACATGGTCATCGTGCGTCGACTGTGCAACGAGTCGACGTCCCTGCAGCGTCAAGGTCAGCTCGCGCTCTGGGCACCCATCCAAGGTCAAGAGGCCGCGCAGATCGGCGCCGGCCGCGCACTCGACCCGCAGGACTTCACCTTCCCGACCTACCGCGAGCACGGCATCGCCTGGTGTCGCGGCGTACCGCCCGAGAACATGCTGCGACTCTTTCGCGCGGTCTCCAACGGTGGCTGGGACGCGCAGAAGTACCGCCACTCGGTGCCCACGGTGGTGCTCGGCAATCAAGTTCTCAACGCCGTGGGCTACGCCA
>DASZHK010000115.1:0-3850 GCA_035937905.1 Acidimicrobiales bacterium | reverse complement strand
TAGACCGCCAGACGGAAAGATCATCGCGCCAAGCACTTCGATCTGTCGCTCCAGTGTTGCGAGTCGTGTGTAGAAAGAAAGGACCACGTCGGCACGGCCCCGCGCCCGTCGTCGAACGTCAACGCCCGTAGGAAGTTCGAGCACCACGTTGGCAGGCGGGTGAAGGAGGGCGAGTATCGAAGACTCTTTCACGCCCAACTTCCGGTGAAGTGGTGTTGTCGAGTGACTCTCCGCCATTGGTCATCTACTTTTCCAGACTCATCGCGGAAGTGAATGGATGACGTACGCGAGCGCATCTGGGCCGTAGTCCGCCCTTGTGCCCTTGGAGATGGTGGAAGAGTCGAAACAGCGACAAGCCTTGACCATTCAATTGGGTCTTGTCGAAGCGAAACCCCGCAGGGAGAGGGATCGCGGACAAGACATGTAATGTCCGACTAGCTAGACAATCACGCGCAATGAAACGAGAGATGATGACCGATCGACCACAGAGAATCTCCTATTTTCCACTCTCGGACATGGATGACCAGATGATGGCGGTGATGAATCGCTGCGCCGTCGAAGGGACCCCTCGACCGGAGAGTTCTGCCGTTCGGGCACATTCGCAAGGCGCCTTTTGGGCGTTCGACCAAGCGTGGGACCGACTCTTTCGAAACGGCGTCGTCGACCACTCGATCAAGGAACTCTGCCGGGTGTACGTCTCTCGGTCAGTGAAGTGTGAGTACTGCGGGAATCAGCGCAGCGAAGCTGCGCAGCGCGCGGGCGTCAGTGAAGGAAAACTCGACGACCTTCTCAATTTCGAGACCTCGGGAACGTACTCTGAGCGTGAGCGTGCCGCGCTCTCGTACGCCGAGGCGATCACGTGGCGGCTCGACCCCGACGAAAGTTTTTGGGAGCGACTGAACGGACATTTCTCGGAAGAGGAGCTGGTCGAACTCGCGTGTTTCATCTCTTTGACGATGGGTCAACAGAGTTGGATACGGCTTCTCAACATCGACCACCATGAGGTGATGGCGGGCAGCACCGCCTCGATGGCGCCGGGATTCGAGAGTAAGGAAGCCCTCGCGACGTCAAAGCAAAGCGACAACTATTGGGGTGCCACCGCCAAATAGTGATGCCACCACCGGACGTTTCGCCATAGAGGCTTGGCGAGCTACCTGGAAGTAGCGCGGCTCGATGTCGGTCGCCTCAGTGTCCGTTGCCATTCCCGTTGTCGTTGCCATTCCCGTTGCCGTTGCCCGGGAATGGTGACGTGGTCGTCGTCGTCGCCGTGTTTGGTGCGCTCACCCCGAGCGCCGCGGCGAGGTTGGAGAGGTCGTGCAGCAACCCAGCTCCCGCGCTCGCACTGATCAGTCCGCTCTGCGTGCCGTTGATGACCGTGTCGGCGGCTTGTTGGAGATCGGTCGCGGCCTGACTGGCGTTCCCAGAAGCGGCGTCGATGAGTGCTTGATCAGCCGCTTGGGACACACTCTGTCCCGAGGCCGCGTCCACGTTTCCCGTCGATTGATCCGACGCCAACGCACTGACGAGCCTCGCCAGTGCGTTGGGGCCAGAGGGAATGGTCGTCGTGGTCGTCGTCGATGTCGTCGTGGCCGGTGGTTTGGTCGTCGTGGGATCAGTCGTCGGCGGCGCTGCGGTACCCCCAGGAACCGCGATGAAGAAAATGAGAAGACCGAGGCACAGCGCCGCCGCGGCGGCGACGCCGTAGGGCATGACCCACGGGCGCCGAGTCCAGCGCGGCCAGGTCCGGCGCGGCGCGACGGCGTGGCGAGCGCGCTGCGTGATGAGGGTGCTGTCACCCGCGACGGCGACCGACGCGACGACGCCAGGCATCAGCGCCGTGAGGTCGTTCGGGGCAGCCGGCGACAGTCGTTCGGTGACGTCCATCTCCCTTGGCAGCCATGGTGCCGCGAACGCTGAGGTGTCAAGTAGGGCCGCGACGTTGGCACCGCTCAGTCGTTGATCGGCTCGGTGGACGAGCATCCCGTTGAAGAGCAGGGTCCACGGCGCGGGAAGGTCCGGGGGCAGCGGCACCGGGCCGGCGAGACGTTGCGCGAGGATCTCGCTCGGTGAGCCTTCATAGACGCGCCGGCCCGTCAGGCATTCGAGCAAGACGATGCCGAGCGACCAGATGTCCGCGCTCGGTCCGACTTGTTGACCCTCTAATTGCTCGGGTGCCATATAGACAACGGTTCCAAGCGTCGTACCCGCCGCCGTCATCGTGGTCGCGTCGTGGAGTTGGGCGATGCCAAAATCACCGAGCCACGCGTCACCCTGGGACGACTGCAAGATGTTGGACGGCTTGACGTCGCGGTGCACGATGCCCTTCGCGTGCACGTACGCCAGCGCGTCGGCCAATCTCGCGCCGAGCGCCGCGCTTTGAGGCGCGCCGAGTGGACCTTTGCGAAGTGTTTCGGCGAGCGTCGGGCCGTCGACGTATTGCATCACGAGGAACGCGTCGTCTCCCGCGAGACCGGTGTCGAGTAGTCGTACAAGGCCCGCGTGTTCAAAACTCTCGAGCGCGCGTGCCTCCTGGGTCAGTCGTCGAACGAATTCGGGATCGCCCGATCGAACGATTTTGAGTGCGACGGTGTGACCGGTGTGATCGTCGATCGCCTCGTAGACGTCAGACATTCCCCCTCGTCCAAGTAATCGGACGAGGTGATACCGGCCTCCGAGGACGTCAGCGACTGAAGTCATAGGTGCACGCCAAGGTAGCCAATCGTAACCCGAGGGCTAGTTTTACGAGCCTGATCTATATAATAAGTTCAGATTCCGGTGTGTTCGTGGCGAGAGTCGGGGGAGACGCGCGAGGCAATTGCGTCAGATATCGTTTCGCCGTCGCGCGCCGATCCAGGTGAAGGGCTGCTCGGCCCCTGCCGGCGTCGTGTGCACTTCGTCGAAAGTCACGACCAACTCAAACAAGGGACCGAGGACGTCGACGAGTTCTTCTGCACCGTAACGCTGGACAGGAAGCCCGGAACAGTGGTCAGGGCCATCTGGTGCGAACGTCGCGAGAATGACAACACCGTGTTCGGCAAGCGATCGGTGAAGAAGTGACCGGTAGACGTCGATCTGCTTTCCGGACATGAAATGAAACACTGCTCTGTCGTGCCAGACGTCGTAGCGGCGATCATTCGCCCAAGTGAGAAGATCGCCGACTTGCCACGACACGTGCGGATCGGCGCCGACACGCCGCCGAGCAGCCTCGATCGCTTCGCTCGAAACGTCGAGAACGGTGACATCGATGAAGTGTTTCGCGAGCAACTGGTCGACGAGGTTCGACGCGCCACCGCCCACGTCGAGCACGCTGGCGTTTGAACGTACGCGGAGCGCTTCAAAAAGTTGGAACGTCATTACAGACTTGCTTTGATACCAGCTTCGAGTTTTCTCGTCGGCACCGTCGTGAACGGCGTTCCGGTAATCCGCCCTCGATTGGGGCGATGTCAGACTTTCGGCCATATCTGAGATGGTACCGACGTGAAAGTCGGATGGGACAGTGGAGACACAATGTCGTTCGAGGTAGTTCATCGAACGGATGCCCGGCCATTGTGACTTGAAAGAGTGACGTCGGCCAGTGGTGTGACTGTTATATTTCGCTTCATCGTTCACCGGGCTGGGGGGTCGCGTGCTTTGTACAAGTGGTCACAACAACGCAGAGGCCGCAAAGTTCTGCGTGAGTTGCGGAGTCAATACGTTTCAGACGAGCAGCGTCGTCGTGCGGGCCGTCAACACCACGAACGGCATGGCCATCGCGTCGATGGTTCTCGGCATCGTGTGGGTCTACTGGATCGGTTCGATTCTCGCGCTCGTGTTTGGCTACGTCGCACTGGGTCAAATCAGGCAGCGGGGA
>DASZHK010000114.1:0-5133 GCA_035937905.1 Acidimicrobiales bacterium | reverse complement strand
CCTCCGTTGATGTCCCCGCTGGTGTTTTCGGACGTCACTGTGTCGATCGGGCTTACGCAGATTGCTCCACGTGAACACCTCATCGACGCGATGCGTCGCGCTGATAGCGCACTCTACGAAGCGAAGAAGAACGGGCGTAATCAGATCGCTTCCAACTAGAACTTGGAGCAGACCGGCAACGAAGATCAGAATCGCCTTCCCGAAGGGGAGGGGCCGCTTCAAAGGACATGCTCGACAAGTGCAACGTCCTCCATCGCGGCACTGTGTCGCAAACTGATTGCTAGCCGGGCGTCTCGCCGCGCTCGCTTCTTTGGGCGAGGCGCTGGAGTTGCTGTGCGTGGACGCCAGGTAGCCAGTCCTTGCTGTACGGCAGAGAGAACCGCGGGTCGCTGAAATCACTGGCGTCACGCAAGGCGTTGACGTACGCCCAGTCCTGGTCGACCCGTGCGCGTAACTCATCAGCGTCGCCTATGGACCCGTGCCCGGGGACGATGACGTCGACGTCGCCCGCCACGCCATCGAAGAGCCGCAGCGCGTCCAGGTAGTCCTCGATCGGGTCAGTCGTGTCGCTCAAGTCGAGCAACGGAATGAGGACATCCGAAAGCATGTCGCCGGCGACGAGGACCCCTCGTTCCTCGATCCACAGCGCGGCGTGGCCCGGCGCGTGCGCTTGATGCTCGAGAATCCGTAGGTGAGGGCCTTCCCACGGAATCTCCGTGATCTCGCCGGGTAAGCCACTAATAAGTCCGAGTAGGTTCAGCGACACCTGCTCGGGGATGCCGTGTTGGCGTGGATCGATCTCCTCCGACAACTCTTTCTGCGTCGTCGTTGCGCAGCGCGCGGTGCCGTAACGCGGTGCAGCGCCGAAGCTGGCGTGCCAGAGGAGGTGATCCCAATGGGGATGCGTCGAGAAGCCCGCGACCACGGTCTGGCCCGCGTCGGACAGGTCGTTCGCGAGGCAGGCCATTTCGTCGTCGTGCACCCCGGGGTCGATGAGCAACACGCCAGTCCGGCCGCGCACGACAACGGTGTTGCTCTGAACGAACTCGCTCTCGTGGATGAGCACACCGTCGGCTACCTGTCTCAGCAACGGGATTCCCTGCGATTGTGGTTTGCACGCGCTACGTGGCCCACGTGACGCAGACGTCGCCCAGCTTCGAATTGCCGGGAGGAACGGTGTACTTCATCGGTTCGACTGGCATCCTCTGCTCGCACGCGGTCGTCGGCACGTTCGTGACGTGCACGGGTCGAGCAGTGTCGGGTGTGGTCCACGTGTCGTACCGTCCCGGCAAGGACTACTTCGCGCCAATGTCGCCAGCGACCGCGGTTCGTCACTAGCAACTGGCGAATCTCTTCAACGTGGCGACTGGGGTGACGTTCTGCTCGCTTACTGAGCAGCCGCGCCTTCGTACGCTCGGCGCAGTCCGCTGATATCAAGCTTGGTCATGGAGAGCATCGCCTCGGTGGCCGCTTTCGCGCCGTTTGGGTCGGGTCCACCGATGTACTGTTCCATCTCTCGCGACGTGACTTGCCACGAGACACCGAACTTGTCCTTCAGCCAGCCGCATTGACTCGGTTCTCCGCCGTCACGAACGAGGAGATCCCAGTAATGGTCGATCTCCGCCTGATCGGCGCACGGTATCGCGGACGAAATCGCTTCGTTGAACTTGAACATCGGCCCACCGTTCAGTGCGATGAAGGACATGCCGAAGATAGTGAAATCGACGACGACCTCACTACCTACTTCGTTGGACGGTGTCTCCGCTGGAGCGATCCAGTTGCGACCGATACTGCTGTCGGGAAAGTTCGCCACGTAGAACTCCGCGGCCTCGCGTCCATTTCCATCGAACCAGAGACAGGTAGTCAGCGCCATGAGGCGAGTGTACAAGTCCGAGTGACCCTGCGTCAGGACGAAGTAGTGAAGTCCACGTCCTTTGTCTCCGCGGTGCCAGCGGTTCGTCCGGGTGCCGACTGGTACGTCCAATAGAGATTCGTGTGAGCGATGACCTTGTCCGGCGGCGGCGCTCCCCACTCCGTGGCGTCTTCCGTCGTGTGGGCGTCGCTCACCAGCATTGCGTCGTACCCTCTCGCGAACGCGCCGTGCAACGTCGAGCGGATGCACTGGTCCGTCTGCGCGCCCACGACGACGAGGCGGCCAACGCCGAGGTCGGAGAGGACGGACTCGAGGTTGGTGTCTTCGAAAGAGTCACCGTAGTTCTTCTGGACGAGTGGTTCGGCGTCATCGGGCGTCAACTCGGGGACGATGCGCCACTCGTCACTTCCCATCACCAAACCTTCGTCGGAGTGCTGAACCCAGATGACGGGCACGTCCTCGCTGCGCGCCTTGGTGACGAGGCTGTCGATGTTCGCCACGACACTGTCGCGGTCGTAACTGCCTTCAACGACGCCCGCCTGCACGTCGACGACGAGAAGCGCCGTGTTTGGTCGATCTTTCAACGTGGTCATGGTGACACCTTTCGAACGGTCTTACTCGCGAATCTTACGGTAGATCCAAACGACGCGTCTCGCTCGCGGTGCACTTGTTGTTCGGTGCGAACGAACGCTCTCGGTCCC
Organism: Acidimicrobiales bacterium; assembly: GCA_035937905.1. Taxonomy (GTDB): domain Bacteria; phylum Actinomycetota; class Acidimicrobiia; order Acidimicrobiales; family RAAP-2; genus RAAP-2. The sequence goes on along the minus strand of DASZHK010000114.1, from coordinate 2,559 downwards.
TACGCTGAAGTGGTACGGCGGATCGAAACATCGGTCCACACGATGACCACGACAGAGAGAACGGGAAGACGATGAAGCGCAGGACACTTGGAGCCACGGGAATATCGGTGAGCGAGGTCGCGCTTGGCGCGATGATGTTCGGCGCACGGGGCAACCCCGATCACGACGAGTCGGTTCGCATGATTCACACCGCACTCGACGCGGGGGTGAACTTCATCGATACCGCTGACGTCTACTCGGTCGGCGAAAGTGAGGAGATCGTCGCGAAGGCCATCAAGGGCCGACGCGATGAGGTCGTCTTGGCGACAAAGTTTGGTCTTCCGATGGGGCCCGACGCCAACGAGCGTGGGGGATCGTCGCGTTACATCAAGCGGGCGATTGAGGACAGCCTGCGTCGGCTCGGCACCGATCACGTCGACCTCTACCAACTGCATCGCGCGGACTACGACACGAGCCTCGACGAAACGCTGGCGGCTCTCTCTGACTTGGTGCACGCCGGTAAGGTTCGAGCGATCGGCTCGTCGATGTTTCCGGCCGAGCGCATCGCCGAAGCACAATGGGCCGCCGAGACAGGCGGTCACCGTCGATTTCTTAGCGAACAACTCCGCTATTCAATCTTGTCTCGAGCGGCCGAAGGTCACGTATTGCCGTCAGCGCAGCGATACGACATGGGCGTTCTCGCGTTCAGTCCTTTAAATGGCGGTTGGCTGTCGGGTCGAAGTGACCCCACGAAAGGTCAGCGACCTCTGGCGGCGGCCAAGGACTTCGACGTCACCATTCCGGCGAACCGGGCCAAGCTTGTGGCCGTGGAACAACTCACGGAACTTGCCCATGATGTCGGCGTACCACTTTCACATCTCGCGATTGCCTTCGTTCGTTCACATCCGGCGATCACGTCAGTATTGATGGGGCCGCGCACGCCCGAGCAGTTGGACGACCTGCTCGCGGGCGTCGACGTTGAACTGAGTGAGGACGTCCTCGATCGGATCGACGACATCGTCAAACCGGGGACGGAACTGAATCCCGACGACAACTACTTCACGTTGCCGCCGGCTCTCCTGAACGCGACACTTCGACGTCGCTAGTAATCGTTGGGTCGTAACGAGGACGTCGCGGAGCGCGATTTGGCGCTTCGACGTGACGCAGCGGACGTCAACGACACGGGCACGAAGGCCCCATCACCAGGTGCGACGGTGCCAACCGGAGACTCACGCTGGACTCCGTCGACCGCTACCGTTAAAAAATCGAAACTTTCGACATCCACCAGCTCGTCGGCGCCGAATAGCAGTCGTATGAGTGACTTCAGTGAGGTGAGCGACGCCCAACTCGTCACGATGATCGCTCGCTACAGCGAGGTCGCACTCGCCGAGACCTACCGGCGCCACGGCGGGGCCGTCTACGGCCTCGCCTCTCGGGTGCTCAATAACGCCGCCGAAGCCGAGGACGTCACCCAGGAAGTCTTCTTGCGCCTCTGGAACCAACCCGATCGATTCGATCCCTCGAGAGGAAACCTCCGTTCGTACCTGCTCACTCAGTCGCACGCCCGCGCGGTCGACACCATCCGTTCGCTCAACGCGTCACGACGCCGTGAGATCGGTGACGCGCAAAAGACGGCGCGCGCCAGTTACGACCTGCAACACCAGGCGTGGGACTACATGTTGTCAGACGAGATACTGCGCGCACTTCGTTCACTCCCTGCGGAAGAACGACGCGCCATCGAACTTGCCTATTTTGAAGGTCACACCTACATGAAAGTCGCCGAGATCCTGGATGAACCGGAAGGAACGATCAAGAGTCGCATTAGAAATGGCATGCGTCGAATGCGCCACGAACTCTCGCGCAGCGGCATTCAGGGGGCGGAGCAACTATGACTCATGACGAAGCGTTCGAACTGCTCGCCCCTTTAGCCTTGGACGCCCTCGACGCGGACGTGCGGGTCACGGTTGAAGAGCACGTTCGTACGTGCCCGCGTTGTCGCGCGGAACTCGACGGTCTGCGCGACGTCGCGTCGGCGATGGGTACGACGTACGAGTCACCGCCCGATGGTCTGTGGGAGAAGATTTCGTCGCGCCTCTACGAACGTGAAGGTTCCAACGTCATGCCCGAGCTCGTCTTCGCGGGCGTCGACGCGTCCGGTGAGAGCCGTCCTCGCCGATCTGGACTCTCTCGCCGAGTAAAGGCTTTGGCAATAACCGTCTCGCTGGCGGCCGCGGTGGCGATCACCGCACTGGGCCTGAGTCTTTCGAGCGCGAACACTCAGGTGAATCAGCTTCAGACCGCCCTCGGCGAGAGCAGCCACAACGCCGTGTTGAGCGCACTCTCCACGCCGGGTCACAAAGTGGTGACGATGACGAACGCTAAGCAGCACCAACTGGCGAAGTTCGTGTTGTTACCGGACGGTCGGGGCTACCTCGTCAGTTCGAAACTCCCGACGCTACCCAGCAACGACACCTACCAACTCTGGGGCTTCGTCAACGGTGTCGCGATCTCTATTGGCGTCATGGGAGATTCTCCGAGCCAAGTTGCCTTCACTCTCGCTGGTTCGCCCGGCCCGAAGGC
>DASZHK010000113.1:0-17421 GCA_035937905.1 Acidimicrobiales bacterium | reverse complement strand
GGTCAACACGCGAGCATCGGTGTGGCGATATGGGACGCCACGAGCGCGAACCCCAACGACCTCATTCAGAACGCCGACGTCGCCCTCTACGAAGCGAAACACGGCGGCAAGAGTCGCTTCGTCGTCTTCACGCCTCGAATGCATCAAGAAGTGATGGGGCGATTCACGTTGGTCCAGGAGTTGCGTCACGCCCTACAAACCGACCAACTCGCCATGCACTACCAGCCCGTCATCGACCTCGCGACGAGTGAGATCGTCGGTTTCGAAGCACTGATGCGCTGGCACCACGCCGAGCGTGGATGGGTACCACCGAACGTCTTCATCCCCCTCGCCGAACAGAGCGAACTCATCCTCGAATTGGGTGCCTTCGCTCTGAACGAGGCGGTGGCCGCGGCGGCGGGGTGGAAGGGGGCTCGTAAGGGTGCTCCGCGGCCCTTCGTCACCGTCAACCTGTCCGCTCGTCAGTTCCAGGACCCGAATTTGTTCTCGTTGATCGAAAGCATCCTTCGTTCGAATGATCTCGAACCTGAACGGCTCATCATTGAAATCACCGAGAGCGTGACGCTCTTCGACACCGCCGAGACGATGAGCATCGTCGAGCGACTCAGTAGTCTGGGCGTCGCGATCGCCCTCGACGACTTTGGCACCGGCTACTCGTCACTCTCCTACCTCGTTCGGCTGCGCCCGCGCGTCATAAAGATCGACCAGTATTTCGTGAGTCCGCACTCCGAAAGCACCTACAACGACGCACTCTTGGAAGCCATCGTCTCACTAGGCAACAAGTTGGACATGACCATGCTCGCCGAGGGCATTGAGACGCCCGAGCAGTTCCACCGCTTGCGTGAGTTGAACTGCGATCTGGGCCAAGGCTTCCTCTTCTCGCCCGCGGTTCCTGGAGGCGACGTCCCGTCGATGATCAAGCGAGGTTTCGCAGCCGATGACTCGACGAAACCTCGAAAGGATCGCAAGACGCCGAAAGAATTGAAGACGATCAAACGCCGGTAGTCGCACAGACGACGCGACCACGTCGTCTGTGCCACCGTCTCTACGCGTCGCGACGTACCATCATCACGTTGGCGATGACAAGTGCTGTAGCCGCGTACTCCTAGGACAAGGCGGAACTCGATGTCGATCACGAGGTTCCCTAAAAGCACTGCTCGTCTTTAGGGAAGATCGAGACCCTCAAGGGAGTCGATACTCATTCGGTTCTTTTCCGACCAGTAGTCACGGATTCCGGCCTCACCCTTTCGGTTGGCCCACTGGTCCATCGTTGGTCGATGCTCATCAAAGGACATGAGAGGCACGCCGTACCCACAGGAGTCGGAGACGCGACGCACGTCAACGACGATGACGGCGCGAACGCCAACGGCCTTCGCTCCCGGAAAGTGATTGATGTAGGTGTCGAACTCAACTGAGTCTCTCGGCACCGCCCGGCCGACACCGTGCAACCGAACGATCCGCGGGGGGCCCTCGAAGGCACAGAACATGACGACGATTCGTCCGTTTTCCTTCAGGTGCGCGATGGTCTCAACGCCGCTGCCGGTCTGGTCTACGTACGCCACCTGGTTGGAACTGAGAACAGCGAACTCGTCGCGATTGCCCTTCGGCGAACAGTTGAGAAGTCCGTCATCGGCGAGTGGCGCCGTAGCGACGAAGAAGACGGGCTGGTCAATCAGCCACGAGGTGAGGCGGTCATCAACGCCGTCGAATGTCTTACCCACCCCGCCATTATTGCTGCCAATCGCCATTCGGCTCGGCCAGGGCCTTCGTCGAGACTCTCGGACCCCGAGGTCGTGACATCGGCTGACCGCGCGACTCGTGCCCGGCTCTGGAGGCGGCGTCCGGATTCGAACCGGAGTACGGGGCTTTGCAGGCCCCTGCCTAACCACTCGGCCACGCCGCCAGAACTGTCAATCCTAGTTGACCACGGTATTAGCGCCTCTTGAAGTGGTGGTACACGCCGTAACAGATCGCCACGACGATGAGAATAAGGAGGACCGACTTGATGATCGCGGTCAGTACTCCGACGATCGCGAAAACCAACCACAAGGCCAACAGGACGACAACAATCACCCCCACTGTTTTGATCATTGCCATTCAGTACCCCTTTCGTAAACCAATTGTAAGGCTGCGCTCAGGATGCACTCAGTACGCTGGAGACATGATTCGCCGATTCCACCTCGTCGGGGCCCTTACGGTCGTACTCGTGGGCTCTACCTTGCTGCCTTCACTCAGCGCGTCCGGCGCGTCCTCCGCGCCGAGCGTCACGTTGCGACGCGTCGCGGCGACGTTACCCTCGACGCTCACGGCCAACCTCCCCGTCCTGCGCTTGCATTTCACCATCCCAACGAAGGCTCGCACCCTTCCCCCGCTCGTGATCCATCCGACCCTCGCCACGCAGTGGCAACAGATCGGTCCGAACGACGTGCAGGCCGTCGCCACCAGCGCCCTTCGTCCTTCGACGACCTACACGTTCAACACTCCGACCCAGCTGCGTTGCGCGAAGACGTGCGCGTTCCTGGCGTTGCGCCCCCAAGTCGCGAGCGTGTCGACGAACCTCACGTGGGAAGCGCAACTGCTCGCTGAGTTGAACTACTTGCCGCTCACCTTCACGCCCGGCACCGATCAGAGCACGCCCTCGGATCAAGTCAACGGCACGTTTACGTGGGCGTACCCGAACCTTCCGACGACGTTCAGTTCACAGTGGAGCCTCGGGACCGACAACATCATCCTGCAGGGAGCACTGCGGACGTTCCAAAGCCAGTCCAATCTCCCCGTCACGGGCGTCGCGGACGCGACCACGTGGACCGACCTCGTGAACGCCGTGAACGCGAATCACCTGGACCCCGCGTCGTACAACTACGTCGACGTCAGCGAGTCCAGTCCCGAGGTCCTCACCCTCTACGTCGCGGGTCACCTCAAGTACCGCGCCCTCGTCAACACCGGCATCTCCGTTGCTCCGACTGCGCTTGGTACGTACCCGGTTTACTTGCGCTACGTCACGACGACCATGTCCGGAACGAACCCCGACGGATCGCACTACGCCGACACGGGCATCCCCTGGGTCTCGTACTTCAACGGTGGCGACGCGCTGCACGGTTTCATTCGCTCGACCTACGGTTGGCCCCAGAGCCTCGGTTGTGTCGAGATGCCCTTCGCTTCAGCAAAAGTCGTCTTTCCTTATACCCCGATTGGCACGCTCGTCACGGTTCGCGCGTAGCGTCACGCTCCACGTCGGGACCGAAGGCGTGTCGACCTCGTTGTGTCGCGACGTCCACGCCTTTTTCGTTTAGTTCACTCGCCGTCGCGAGCGAGGTGCGCCCGAAGCGCCGACGAATTTCGTCGATCGCGTCACGAAGGGCCTCGTTGTCCACCTGGCGCCCACGCGAAAGAGCGACCGCTCCCGCTTTTACGTCGCTCGAAGGCGCCTCGACGCCAAAACTTAGTTGCATCTGATTCTCACTGCGCTCGAGAAAACCCGACGCGTGAAGACCGAGGAGCCGAACGCTCCTCGAGAGGTCGACGGACTGGATCAAGGCGTCACCAAGGGCTTCAATGGCGTTCTCGTCGTCGATCCCGAAGGGTAACGTCTGTGACCGCGAGACGCTCGTGAGGTCATCAAAGCGGACAATGACGGTCATCGTTCGAGCGACACGGTCCCTCTCACGCAGTGCTCTCGCGACGACGCCGGCGTGAACTTTCATCGCCCGACGAACTTCACCGAGCCCGGTCAGTGATCGCGCGAAGGTTTGGTCATGGCCGAGGGACTTCATCGCTCGGTCGACGACCACGTCACGGAAGTCGTCGCCTCTCGCGTACGCGGCGAGGGCCGCGGCCATGGCCGGTCCGACGTGCAGTGCCAGCGTCGCTTCGTCGACGCGCGCGAGGTCTCGCACCCACGTGAGCCCGAGTTGTCCGAGTTTCGCCGCCGTGGCGGGCCCGACGCCCCAGAGTGCGCGCACGGGCAGCACCTCGAGCCACTCCGCCTCGAGCGCGGGACTGACCCAGAAGACTCCGGGGCCGTCGACGAGCGCACTACCCACCACGCGCGGTTTGGACTCCTTCGACGCAAGTTTCGCGAAGAGTTTGTTTCGACCGAGTCCGACGCCGCAGAGCAGGCCGAGCTCGCTGGTGATCCGACGACGCAGTGACGCCGCCGCCTCGAGGGGGTACACCTCTAGACGTCGGAGACTTCGTAGGTCGGCGAAGACCTCGTCCAGTCCCAACGGCTCGAAGTCTGGTGTCAGGTCTCGAACGACGTCGTGAAACTTCCGCGAGTACTCCTCGTAGCGATCGAAACGTCCGGGCAAGATGATCAGTGAGGGACACGCACGTTTGGCGATGACGCTCGGCATGGCACTTCGCACCCCGAAGCGACGCGCTTCGTAACTCGCGCTCGCGATGACGCCACGCTCGCCCGCGCCCCCGACCGCGACGGGTTTGCCCTTCAAGGTCGGATCGTCGAGGACCTCCACCGACGCGAAGAAGGCGTCGAGGTCCACGTGCAAGATGGGGGCCTCGTCGACCGAGGGACCTTTAGAAGGCGAGTTCAATGCAGCGAAAGGCTTCGCCGTACGCGACGCCCACCGGCCGACCCGCTTGCTCGGCTCGCTCAAAGACGACGTCGCGAATTGCCGCAGCGTCGTCCGCCAACTGTGACGCGTGCGCGAGCACGGCCTTGACTTTGGTGTCGATCGTCGTCGACACGTCGGCGACGACGTCGGGTTCGTGCGTGCCACTGAGAAGGAGCACGCGTACCTGGTGGGGCGGCCCTTGTTCGGGAAAGTACAGCGGCATCGCGGCGGCGGGCGCGACGGCGTCGAGCAGCGCCCAACCGGTCTCTCGGTGGTCACGGTGGTTCACGTAGACCTCGCCGAAGAAGGTGGCAGTGGGATCGGGGCCGAGTACCACTTCTGGTCTCAGACCGCGCACCAGACCCACCAGCGTCTCTCGCAGGGCGAGTGTGTTGTCGACGGTGCCGTCAGGAATGTCGAGCGACGTGACACTTTTCACGCCCAAGAGGTCGGCCGCGTTTTGCAGCTCCTCTCGTCGAGTTTCACGAATCACCGACGAAGCCAGGTTTGGCGAGTGCGATCCCTTGGCGCCGTCACAGAGAACGACGAGGTGAACGTCGATTCCCTCACTCGCCCACAGCGCCATGAGCCCGCCGGCGGCGACGTCCGCGTCGTCGGGATGCGCGTAGAGAGCGAGGGCCGATCGCGGTTGAAACCGCAGCGCGCGCACTTCTAACCGCGATGTTTAGGTGCAGTGGTCTTCACCAGCATGCCGATCTCACGGGCAAAGTCCTCGGTGCCTTCGAAGCCCTTGTAGACCGACGCGAAGCGCACGTAGGCGACGTCGTCGATGTCGCGCAGGGCTTCGAGTGTCGCCATGCCGACTTCCTCACTCGTCACGTCACGATTCAGCAGGCGCATCGACTCTTCCACCGTGACGGCCACGCCGTTGAGCATCTCGTCGTCGACGGGTCGGTTCTTCGCGGCCGAGCGGACACCGCTCAGGATCTTCGCCTTGGTGAAGGGTTCACGGTCACCGGATCGTTTGAGGACGTAGAGACCAATCTCCTCTATTCGTTCGAACGTCGTGTAGCGCTGATTGCAGTTCGCGCACTCGCGGCGTCGACGAATCGCCACGCCGTCTTCGGCCAGGCGAGAATCTACGACGCGGTCGTCATCTGCCGAACAAAAAGGACAACGCACCATTGCACGATACACCTAAAGGCCTAATTTCTCAGGGGATTAGGACGTGCTCGCCAGGCACGACCACCGAAGAGCCGAGTTCTTGTACGAGGAGCGTTCGCGCGTAGGAGGGTTGGACGGGATTCACTTGCGTCGCGATGGAGTTCAGCGTGTCGCCCGGCTGCACCACGTACACCATTCCAGACGCGAGAACTGACGACGTCGCCAGGTCCGTCGAGAGGCCCGCACCCGTCGTCGCGCCAAACGTATGACCGGGCAGCGCCAGGATCGTCAGCGCACCAACGAGAACGAGACCAACGAGGACTCGGCGACGGCGTTGCAACACCCTCGCGCGTTGACGGCGGCGTGACGCCAGCGTGGGTCCCTCGCGGAGTGCGCGCGGAGTCGCCGGGGCGGTGACGAGGCGCAAGTAGGGACCTCGAGCGTCAAGGTCGATCTCTGGGACTTCAAGTACCTCAAGTGCGGCCATGTGGCCCTCCTCAGTTCTACGAACACCTGTTCGTCATCATAAGACGAACAGGTGTTCGGTGCAACTTTATTTTGGAGGGACGCCTAAACCCTTATATTCCAACGTTTTCGCGAAGCTGACGTCCTACCCGGCCAAATGAAGCGAGGTACGCGGGAGTCACGAGCGGGCACGACCGCAGTGCTTTCGACGCGTCCGTGAGGTCTCGGACCAGTCGAATTCGGTGTCGACGGACCAGATTCGCGCACTCGAGGGTCAACGCCGCGTCCGGATGATCGTGCGAGTCCGTGACCTGCCCGTCCGTGATCCAGACGACCGGTTCGTTTCTCTGACGTTGCGTGAGCGCCCAGCGCAAGGCGGGTCCGTCGACCCCGTTGCCGACGTTGCCAGTGGGGAACGCGCACGCGATCGTTACTCGATCGCACAGCAACCAGGCGTTGGCCGTCGAACCTCTGTCACCGGGTCGGTGGCTGTAGCCCACGACGAGCGCGTTCGGCGCACGACGCAGTAGGTCTCCCAACACCTCGGGGTCGAGGTCCATTGAACCCGATTGGTCGATCACGACGACACCGCCGCGAGTGCGCTGGCGTTGCGCGAACGCGCGTCGATGGTCGTCGGTCAGGAGTCGACTGGGGAAACGGAGCGTCGTCCCCGTCGTGACGGCGCGCGTTCGACGCACGACCCCGACGGGTGGCGCCGATCGGTGCGCCAACGAAGCGTCGAAGACGAGTGGGGCGAAGTGCCCGGTCGCGGGTCGTCTCCCTCCCTCGTCCAGTGAGCGACGAAACACTCGCAACTCCTCCGTCGTCGAAGGCACGCGGACGTCGAGGACGCGCGTCAACATCCGCGCCACCTCCAACGTCGACGTGGCGTAGCCACTGGGAAGGCCATCGCCGTCGAGTCGAGTGGCGCCGAGCATGGCGGTGCTCTGGCGACCAAGGAGATCGAGCGCGCGCTTTCGCACGGCGCGTAACGCGGGCATCCACGTGGGTTTCCCCTGACGGACGCCAGCAAGGTACTCCCTCTCCGCGCCCGTGCCCAGCACCGCCATCAAGAAACAGACCGCCTCACCCCACTCCCCCGCCTCGGCGACGCGCCGACCGCCGAACTTCTCGGTACCGTCTCGCAAGAGTGCGACGTCAAAGTCCAATCGAGCGAGCAGCGTGTTGACGCGCAGCTCCTCGGCGCACTCGAGCGCTCGAGGTGTCACTTCCTCGAGTGACTTCAACAAATGATCGACCAGAGGACTCACACGGGCGTGCATGAGTTCGTGCGCTCGAACGACGCGCGCTTGGGCGCTCGCCGTGAGCGGCACCTCGAGGACTCGTTCGACGAGGTTGCAACTGGCCGATCCTCGCGCGGTCGATCCCTCGCGTACCGTCCAAGGACCATTGATCGCGTCGTCCTCTCGTCCGGTGATGAGTTCGGGGAATATCACCCCGCGTGTCACGCGACGGCGCCGATGACGAGGGCGTCGAGGACGCTTTGCGCGGCGTCCTCGCCGAAGACGAGTCGAGCCGCGCGTAAGGGCCCGTGGTGTCGCCGGAGCTCATCAAAGGCGTAAAAGCTGCGCAGCGAGACACGGCGTTGCTCGGGTCCAAGTGATCCCGAGAGTGCGGCGCCGCGAAGATCACCGCTGAGTCGCAGTACCGCTGACGGGTGCGGCCGGTCAACACGGATACTCACCGGGAACCGGTCCCGCAGCGCGCGCGGAACGTCGTCGAGGTCTTCGATGTTGGAGGTCATGACCACGGAAAACGCGACGCCGGGGCGAACCCACTCGAGGGTCTCAGGATTGCGCCATCTCGCCGACTCGGGGGAATCGGTCACGGCGAGCAAGGTCGCGAGCGCGTCACCCGACGCGCGGTCGACTTCGTCAAGGACGAGTCTGCCCCCGCGACCGTCACTACCACGCCACGCGCGAATCGCGGGACCCTCGCGCCATTCGAAGTGACTCTCGCCGGTCGGCATCCACGTGCCCGTGATCTCACCAGACGTGAGATCTTCGGTGCACACCAAGCGCTCGGCGTGTCCCTGGTCGACACCGTGATGCAGTGCAGCGAAGGTCTTACCGGTGCCGGGCGGACCGTAGAGCAGAACCCGCGATAGTCCCGCCGACAACACGTCGGCCACGTCGCGCCAGCACGATCCCACCATCTCTTCATCCACGTTGAAGCCTCCTTTGAAACCGTCACAACGGTCGCGAGGGAAGCGGGCGATTACGGTCGAGACAAAGTGAGCGCGACAGCGTTCGTGAGTCGTTGAAGTTCGAGGTACGTCGTCGCGAAGACGGCGTTCGGTGTCCCGCACGCCGACCAGATCTCGTCGTAGTTGGCGAGCGTGTCATCGATGAAGACGCGAAGTTGTGACGGCCAGCCGACTGGTGAGACGCCTCCGATGGGCTGACCCGTGGCACGACGAACGTCGTCAGCGTCGGCGCGTCGAAGAACGGCGCCGCCGGCTTGGCGCGCGAACGACTCCGGGTCGACGCGGAACGAGCCACTCTTCACGATGACGAGTGGCTCGTCGTCGAGGTTGAAGACGAGACAGCTGGCGATGGCCCCGAGTTCACAGCCCAGCGCGAGTGCCGCGTCCGCGGCAGTTTTCGTCGAGGCACTGAACTCTCGAAACGGGCCCCTGACGCCCTTCTCGCTGAGCAGACGAGCGACGCGAGCGGCACTGGGGTGCAGGCCCTCGACGCCCGACACGCGACTAACTCTCGACGGACTCACCGAGGTACACCGCGCGCACGCGCTCGTCGTGCAGGAGGTTCTTCGCGAGGTCGCCAAAGACGATGCGCCCGTTCTCCATCACGTAGCCGCGGTCCGCGAGGCGAAGGGCCTGCGAGGCGTTCTGTTCGACCACCAGCACCGTCGTGCCCGCGTCGCGGATCTCGCCGATAATCCCAAAAATCGTCTCGACGATCATCGGAGCCAGTCCCATCGAAGGCTCGTCGAGGAGCAGGAGTCGGGGTCGAGCCATGAGGGCGCGCGCGATCGCCAGCATCTGCTGTTCACCGCCGGAGAGATTGGATCCGAGCTGCTTGCGGCGATCCTTCAAGATCGGAAACGTGACGTACATCCGGTCGCGGTCGTCACTCGTCGATCCGCGTCGGTTGAAGGCACCCATTTCGAGGTTCTCCTCGACGGACATCTGAGGAAAGATGCGTCGACCTTCCGGGACGTGACTGATTCCCAACTTAGAGAACTCGTGGGCTTTGGTGCGCGTGACGTCCTGGTCCTCGAAGAGGATCTGACCACTCGCGGGCGCGTGCAGTCCCGACAACATTCGAAGCGTCGTCGATTTCCCCGCGCCGTTCGCGCCCAACAACGTCACGATCTCACCCTGTTGGACGTTGAACGATATACCGTGCAAGGCGGTGATGGCCCCGTAGCGTACGACCGCGTCCTTGACGTCCAGCATTACTTGCTCCCCGCCTCTTCCGTGGTCGATCCCAAGTACGCCTCGATGACGGCGGGATTCGCGCGAATCTCCTCCGGCGTGCCTTCGGCGATCACGCCACCGAAGTTCAACACGTAGAGCCGCTCGGCGAGTGACATCACGAGTTTCATGTCGTGTTCGATGAGGAGGATCGAGACGCCCATGTCGTCTCTGACTCGACGAATGAGGTTCGCCAGTTCCAGCTTCTCCGACGGGTTCGTCCCGGCCGCGGGCTCGTCGAGGAGGAGTACCTGTGGGTCCGTCGCCAGTCCGCGTGCGATCTCCAGTCGACGTCGGTCCCCGTAGGAAAGGGACGCCGCGATGGTGTTGGCTTTCTCCGTCAGCCCGACGAACTTCAAGAGTTCGACCGTGCGCTCGTCCGAACGCTTCTCGTCACGTCGCGTTGCGGGCCCCTTCAACATCGCTCCCACCACGCCGATGCCGCGATGGCTCTCGGCGCCGATCTTGACGTTCTCGAACGTGGACAGGGCACTGAACATTCGCGACGCCTGAAACGTGCGCGCGACGCCGTAGGTGGCGACGCGAAAGGCCTTTCGACCAATGATGGAGACCGTTTTACCGTTACGACCGACGAAGTTGATCGTGCCCTCTTGGGGCTGGTAGACACCAGTGAGTGAGTTGAACAGCGAGGTCTTGCCCGCGCCGTTGGGGCCAATGACGGCGAGGATCTCTCCACGGTTCTGGTGCAGGCTGACGTCGTTGAGCGACACCACCCCGCCGAATCGCAGTGTGACGTTCTTGACGTCGAAGATGACGTCGTTCATACGTCGTCTCCCAACAGCGCTTCGTCGAGGTGCGTGTTCTCATGATCCGCTTCGGAGAGGAGTATCTCTCGTTTACGGCGTTTAGAGGGGATGAGACCGGCCGGTCGAAAGATCATCATGACGATGAGGAGGGCGCCTAAATAGATGTAGAGGTCGGACGGTTGGTAGCCCCAGTGTTGCCCGTTGTTCAAGTACTCGGTCACTGTCTGGATCAAGATCGCGCCCAAGACCACGCCGGCGATCGAACCCATGCCGCCGAGGATGACCAACACCAAGATGTTGATCGAGAACGTCAACGTGAAGCTCGCGGGAAAGATGTTGTTGGACTGACTTGCGGTCAGTACGCCCGCGAAGCCCGCCGACGCGGCACCGATGGCGAAGGCCATCACCTTGTACTTGAGCGGATTGATTCCGACCGACTCGGCCGCGACCTCGTCTTCACGGATCGCGGTCCACGCACGACCGACGCGTGAATGCTCAAGCAGCGAGAAGACGATGAGAAAGAGCACGATGAAGCCCAGCGCCAAGTAGTAGTACGGCACCGGTTTGAGACCCCAGACGTACTTGACGGGACCCAAGTGAATAGACGGGTGTGGGATGGGATTCGAACCGAGCGACCCGTTCGTGATCCCGTAGAGGTTGTTCGCGAAGATCGTGACGATTTCCCCGAAACCCAAGGTCACGATGGCGAGATAGTCACCACGTAGTCGCAACGTCGGTGCGCCGAGCAAGATGCCCGCGACCATGACGAGGAGAATGGCGATGGGAATCGACCAAAAGGGATTGAGCGCGTGGTGAAAGAGCGGCGGCAACGGCAGCGCACCCGTCACCCACGCCGTCGTGTACGCACCAATCGCGTAGAAGGCGACGTAGCCGAGGTCGAGGAGGCCCGCGAAACCCACCACGACGTTGAGTCCGATGGCGAGCAACACGTAGACCGCGATCTGTTCGACCATGGCCGCCTGCCAGAACGCCGAGGTTTCGAGGCGCGGTAAAAGTACTGCCACGACGAGAAGGGCTCCGAGCGCACCCCAGCGAACGGGACGTTTGGCCGTGATTTGGCGTGGCGTCACGAGCGCTCGACTCACCGTCGCGCGAACCGTGGGACCCTTATTGATCCAGAAACTGGCGATGCCCCAGGCGACGAGCGCGATGAAGAGGAAGAGAACCCAACGCTGCGTCTTGAAGAGTCCAAAGAAGGACGCGGACTCGGCGAAGGAGCCGCGAAAGCCTGCGGTGGGTGCGGTGTTGCTGCCGGGTGGCCCCGTCATCAATTCGACGGTCGCGACGACGCCGAGCGTGATGAGCAGTCGGCGCACGTACGTCTTGGCGAGTAGCTCCTTCATCAGGCCGACCTACCAAGTCGTTCACCCAAGATGCCGGTCGGTCGAACGAGCAGCACCAGGACGAGAATCCCGAACGCCACAACGTCGATGTAGGCGGCTTGGACGAAGACCACGCAGAGGCTCTCAAAGACGCCGAGGATCAGACCGCCGATCATGGCGCCTCGAAGGTTGCCGATGCCACCGAGCACCGCGGCCGTGAACGCCTTCAAGGCGGGCACGAAGCCCATGGTGTACACGACGCCCGTACCCATCGCGAAGAGGAATCCGGCAGCGCCGCCGAGTGCGCCGCCCACGATGAACGTGATGGCGATGGTGCGGTCGATATTGACACCCATCAGCGACGCCGTCTCCGCGTCCTGCGCGACGGCACGAATCCCTCGACCAAGCCGGGTCTTCGCAACCAGCCGGTCCAACGCCACGAACATCACGACGCCCGCGATGAGGATGATGATGTAGTACATCAAGACGGGCGCGCCAAAGATATGGAACACCGCGTGATTGATGTAGGGCTGTGGCGTCGAGACGGCGATGTGGCCGAACTCCTTGCCCGCCATGTTGAAGAGGAAGTATGACGCCCCAATGGCGCTGATCAAGTAGGCAAGTTTGGGGGCGTTGCGCTTACGAAGTGGACGGTACGCCACACGTTCGAGGACGACGGCCATGACCGAACCAGTCACGCCGCCGGCGAGGATACCGAGGATGATGAGTCCCACACTCGCCGCCCCGGACGGCACCGACGTCCCGACTAAAGCTTTCATCACGAAGTAGCCTGCAAAACCTCCGGACATGAATATCTCGGAGTGCGCGAAGGTGATCAGGCGAAGGACGCCGTA
Source organism: Acidimicrobiales bacterium (assembly GCA_035937905.1). GTDB lineage: Bacteria > Actinomycetota > Acidimicrobiia > Acidimicrobiales > RAAP-2 > RAAP-2. The sequence goes on along the minus strand of DASZHK010000113.1, from coordinate 4,833 downwards.
GACGAGGGTGTAGCCAACGGCGATCATTCCGTACAGCAACCCGTTCGCCACGCCGCCCACGAAGAGAGCCCAGAACTCGAGTTTGAGCGTGTCGAAGTGTGCCGCTACGTAATGCCCAAACGCGCCCAATTGAGCCTCCTAGACGAAGTCAAAGTGTAGCCAACATGCAGAAAGCCGGGGGAAAATCCCCCGGCTTTCTGCGATGCAAAGTAATACGACTACTTACTCAAGACCCAACTGAACGACTTTGCCGCTCGTCACTTGGTTCACGTAGATAGCCGCTCCAGCGATGTTGCCATCCTTCTGGAACTTGATCGTCTTCGTGATGCCCTTGTAGGAGATCTTGTGCAGTTCCGCCACGACAGCTGAGCGCGTGATGTGCTTCAACTTCTTCATCGCAGCGATGATGACGTTCGTCGCGTCGTAGGACTCTGGTGCGTACGTCGCGTTCGAGGAACTGAAGTTCGCCAAGTTCTGGAAAGCCTTGTTGAACGACGAGTTCTGCGAAACAGCGCAGGCGCATGACAACAGGACGCCGTTCGCGGCTGACGCGGGCGTCGTGCCCGTGATCAACGCGGACGAGTCAGAGCCGTCACCCGACATGATGGGGCCAGACCAGCCAGCTGATCCAAGCGCGCCCAAGAACAGGCCGAGGTCACAGTAGTAGCCGCCGTAGAACATCGCCTTCGCGCCACTGGCAACTGCCTGCGTCGCGGCAGCCGAGTACTCGGTCGCTGAAGCTGTTCCGTCGGTGCACTGCGCCGTGCCAGGAACCGTCGCTGTGGTCACCTTCGCGCCGTCAGTGGTCGCTTCCGTAGCGAACGCCGTGGCCAAACCGGTGCCGTAGGACGAACCGTCGTTCACGACGTACACGGCCTTGTTGCCCTTGGTCTTCACGAGGTAGTCAGCGTCCGCAGGACCCTGAACACCGTCGTCAGCAACTACGCGGAAGAAGTTGTTCCAACCGCCGGTCGCCAACGTGACCCTCGTCGCCGAGGGGCTCACGGTCGCGACGTGCGCCTTGGAGTAATAGGGCTCAGCTGCAGCGGTGGCACCAGAGAACGCCGGGCCAACAATGGCGATCAGTTTCTTGTTCGCCACGGCAGACTGGGCCTCCGTGGGCGAAATGGTGGGGTCACCCTGGTCGTCGTACTTCGCAAGCTGGAGCTTGAAGGGGTTCTTGCCCGAAGCGTTGGCTTGGTTAATAGCCAACTCCACGGCGAACACCATGTTCAAGCCAAGCTGCAAGTTTCCACCCGACAGGGGTCCTTCATATCCGATGACGTAGGTGGGCTTTGCCTTTGACGCAGCACCTGAAGCTGACGCGATACCGACTGCCGGCACCGCCATCAACAGCAGGGCACTCGAAGCCACCGCAGCCACCGTCTTGTTCAAACGTAGCTTCATAAGCAACGTCCTTCCTCAACTGTGTTGATTCACTTCTCATCCCCGAGTTCGCCCTCGCGTCACCTAAACAACACGTAAGAATCAACTCGGGTATGTATAAGGCCGATCTGGCCATTGCACGACGTTAGCAGTATGGAAATGGGCAAATTAGGGCACCCCGTGGCCGAAACACCCCCGTTTCAACGGTGAAACACGCAGGAAACGGGTTCTAAGAAAAGCGAACAGGTGTTTGAGCGCAGCAGTGCGCTCGTGTAGCCTACGAACAACTGTTCGTTACTTGGAGGAGCCCCATGGCTGAAGTTTTGACACCGATGCGTCGCCAGATTCTGGAGTTCATCGTCTCCTGTCAGCGTGAACGCGGCTTTCCTCCCACGATTCGTGAAATCGGTGAACACGTCGGGCTTTCGTCGTCGGCGACGGTCGCCAATCACATCACGGTCTTGAAGGACGCTGGTTACATCGAGAAAAACGCGCAGCAACCCCGGACTCTGACGGTTCGTTTGGATGCGGCCAATCCCTCGCCCGAACAACACATTCGTCACATTCCCTTCGTCGGTGACATCGCCGCCGGTACGGGCGTACTGGGTGTGGAGAGCGCGCACGAGTTGATGTCGATCCCCGAGCAGTTCGCCGGACGAGGCGACAGTTTCGTGCTGCAAGTGCGAGGTGACTCGATGATTGAAGCGGGCATCTTGTCGGGTGACTTTATCGTCGTCCAGCGTGAGAGCACCGCACGGTCGGGCGAGATCGTCGTGGCGGGAATTCCCGATGACGAAGCAACCGTCAAACGATTCTTCCCTCAGGGATCGCGGATCATCTTGAAGCCCGAGAACTCGACGATGGAGCCAATGGAGTTCGACTCTCGCGAGGTCACGATCTACGGCAGGGTTATCTCAGTCCTGCGCCACTACTAGACCCATTAGCCGCGATCAACAACGACCGGGCGTGCTCTAAGCGAGCCACTCTTTCAGAACGTCTTCGAACTCGGTCAACTCGTCGAGCGTGACGAATTCGTCACTTCGATGAGCGAGCAGTGGATCGCCGGCACCGAAGTTCGTCGCGGGAACTCCGAGCTCCTGGAACGTCGCGACGTCGGTCCAACCAACCTTCCCTTCGGCGGGATGACCTGTCAGGCGAACGAGGTCGCTGAGACGTTCATTGCCGAGTGACGGCAGAGCGCCGGGCGCCCAGTCAAGTACGGAGAACTTGTCGTCCTCTTCGATCGACGACCCAAGGTACTCGCGAAGCCACGACGCTGCTTGCTCCTTCGAGCGATCGGGCGCGACCCGATGATTGATCGTCAAGGTCGCGAGGTCCGGTACCACGTTCGGGGCAATCCCGCCCTCGACGCCCACCGCTTGGAGTTGCTCGGTGTACTGGACGCCTTCAATGTCGACGACACGCGGCTCGTAGGCGGCGACGAGCGCGATGACGTCCGCCAACCGGTGGATCGCGTTTCGACCCGTGAAGGGCCGTGCCGCGTGGGCGCGAAAACCCGCGAGTTGGACGCTGACCTTCAAGGTCCCTTGACAACCCGCTTCGACCTGGCCACCCGTCGGTTCAGCGAGCAGAGCGACGTCACCTTGCAGGAGATCGGGTCGCAGTTCGGCGATCTCGCTCAAGCCCGACTCGCTGCGCGTGATCTCCTCTCGTGCGTAGAAGATCCACGTCACCTCGATCGATCGAGGTGTGGGATCGGTCGCGATCGCCAACATGACGGCGAGGGAACCCTTCATGTCGCAGGCACCCACGCCACGCAGTTGTCCCTCCACGATGGTGGCCGCTCGAGCGTCACCCGGCACGGTGTCGAGGTGTCCGGCGACCAACACCCGAGTGGCGTGGTGGCCCGTCGACCGCGCGATGACGTTGTCCCCCACGCGCTCCACGTCGAGATGGTCGACCGCACGAAGCCGGCCCTCGACGTGCGCGGCGAGCTCCGTTTCGTTTCGGCTGACCGAACTGATCGACACCAACGTCAGCGCCTCGTCGAGTCTGCTCACGTTGAGACGCCGTGATCACGCAGGATGTCGTTCAGCTTCACTTTGTTGTGTCGCTCACCCTCGCTGAGTCGCTTGATTATCAGCACGCAGGGCAAGAAGAACTCGCCGCCGGGATACTCGCGCCGCCGACTGGCGGACACCGCCACGCAGTAGTCCGGCACGTACCCTCGTGAGACCTCTTCACCACTCTCCGCGTCAATGACGGGAATGGAGGGATTCAAGATGGTGCCCGCGCCGAGCACGGATCCGCGCCCGACACGCGCGCCGTCCACGATCATGCAACGACTTCCGATGAAGGCGTCGTCTTCGATCACGACGGGCACGGCGTTCGCGGGTTCGAGCACGCCACCGATGCCGACACCGCCCGCGAGGTGCACGTTGGCCCCGATCTGGGCACAACTTCCCACCGTGGCCCACGTGTCGACCATGGAGTCACGACCGACCCACGCGCCGATGTTCACGTAACTCGGCATCAAGATGACGCCGGGGCTGAGGTAGCTGCCACGCCGGGCCGACGCGCCGGGCACCACGCGCACGCCGCGGCGTTCGTAATCGGTCTTCAGTTCCAACTTGTCGAGATACTCGAACGGTCCCACGTCCATCTTCTTCAGACCGTGAAGACGAAAGAGTAAGAGGATGGCCTGCTTGACCCATTCGTGCACGACGATGGCGCCGTCGGCACCCACTTCGGCGACGCGGACTTGACCGTCGTCGAGCTTCGTGATCACCAGCTCGACGTCACGTCGGGCTTCGAGGTTGTCGGGCGTCATCTCTGCGAGGTGTTCGAACCAGTGACCTACGCGTGTTTCAAGTTCGCTCATCGCTCAATCGTAGTGTTGGGCTTACGAGACCTCGAGACGACGTGCCGCGAGTTCGAGACGCTCGTCGGGCTGGACGGCGGCGATACGCACGAAGTTCGTACCGGCCTCGCCGTAGAGCTCACCGGGACTGACGATCAGACCCGATCGTTCCGCGAGCATCATGGCGAGGGCCCAGCCATCCAGTCCCTCCTTCGAACACCAGAGGTAGAACGCACCTTCGGGAAAAGGCGCGTCGACGTCTAGACGCTTCAGCGCGTCGCTCAAGAGCTCGAGGCGATGGCGATAGCGCGCGCGCTGAACCTCGACATGCTCGTCGTCATCGAAAGCCACGGCGGCGGCCGACTGAACCGGACCTGGCACCATGAAGCCCGCGTGTTGACGAACACTGCGCAGGTAGCTGACGACGTCACGATCGCCGGCGTAGAACCCTGCGCGAAAGCCGGCCAGGTTCGAACGTTTCGAAAGTGAGTGCAGCGCCAGGACGCCTTCGGAGCCGTGCTCGAGGATCGTCCGCGGCCGCGTGGCCCACGTGAACTCCGCGTAGCACTCGTCGCTGACGACGAGGACACCGTTTCGTCTCCCCCACGCAGCGTGGCGCTCGAGAT
>DASZHK010000112.1:0-3157 GCA_035937905.1 Acidimicrobiales bacterium | reverse complement strand
AGCCCTCACGCGACGCAGTCTCAATTCACCACCTGGTCCAACAGTCTTCACGTGCTGAGCGAATACAAGGACCTCACCGGTCTCGGCGTCATCAACTACGTGACGACCGGGCAGTTGAGCAACTACGTCAAGCGCGCGTCGAAAGCACTGGGACGACCGTTCGTGGTGAGGCCAACGGGGCTACGACCCTTCTACTGTTTTGCGCCTGTCGGCATCGCGCGACCCGGCGCGGCGTCGCAAGCAAAGGGACTCGACCTCTGCGACGGACCGATTCGACCGTACGTAACAATCCCGCGCCGCACCGGTGAGAGTCTGGTGGTTCCCTACCTCTACTTGGGCCAGGAGACGATCGCGCTCGAAACACCGATCTTTCGAGGTGGCGTCACACCGACGACCGTCGCCGCTCGAGAGAAGAACTTCGTCGAGATCATCGGGCTGAACCTCGTACCCGACGTGATTCTCAAGGCATCATTGAAAGGTCACCCGGGCTTTGCGGTCGCCCTCACGTACGACAGCCCGGGGTCGCATCTGGTCTTTCGAAGTGGATCCATGGCAAAGAACGCGCAGACCGCGACTCTCAGTGTCATCAACGGATGGAGCGTGAAGACGTTCAGCGGGGACGGACCGGACGGACTCTTGGGCAACGGATCAGCGTCACTCATCTTCTATGGGGGAATCTTCGTCAGCCTGCTCCTCGGTGCGCTCATCTTCCTTCTCGGCACCGGTCGAGCCCGTTCGATGCAGCTCGTGGGTGAGCGCACCGAACAGTTGCAGCACCAGGCGATGCACGACTCGCTGACGGGACTGCCGAACCGAGCGCTCATCGTGGACCGCATCGAACAACTGCTCGAACGAAATCGCCGGCGAGGCACGATCGGCGCGGCCCTCTACGTCGACCTCGATGACTTCAAGAACGTGAACGACTCGCTCGGTCACGAGGCCGGCGACAACTTGTTGATCTCCGTGGCGCAGCGCATGAAGAGCACGTTGCGCGGAGCCGACACGATCGGGCGTATGGGCGGCGACGAATTCGTCATCCTCATCGACGGTGGCAGTGACAAGGCCGGTCCCGATCACGTGGCTCGGCGACTTCTCGACGTCATGCGTCAGCCCTTCGTCATCGACGGCGCGGCGACGCCCCTTATCGTGAACACGAGTATCGGGATCGCCGTGGGTGATCGGAGCAACGGTGGCGAACTGTTGCGCGACGCCGACGTCGCGCTCTATCAAGCCAAGTCCATTGGCAAGAACCAGTACGTCATTTTCAACGACGAGATGAAGAACGACGTAGGGCGTCGGATCTCCTTGGAGTTCGACCTTCGCTCGGCGCTCGATGGTCACCAGTTCTATCTCGCGTACCAACCCATCTACAACCTCGAAGACCTCACCATCGTCGGTGTGGAAGCCCTCCTGCGCTGGCGCCATCCGACGCAGGGCGTCGTGCAACCCAACGAGTTCATCCCCATCCTCGAACGAACGGGAAGTATCCGCGAGGTGGGCGAATGGGTCTTGAATGAGGCCTGCGCGCAGATGGCGACGTGGCACGCTCGCGGTGACACGCTCGACGTGTCCGTCAACGTCTCCGGACGACAACTCGACAGCGACCTCTTCGTCTCCCAAGTCCGCAACGCCCTCCTCGTCAGTGGTCTCGCCGCGACGTCACTGATCATCGAAATGACCGAGACCGCGCTGATGCTCGACGTCAGCTTGGTCGTCAAGCGACTACAGGCGATCAAGGACCTCGGCGTACGGATCGCGATCGACGACTTCGGCACGGGCTACTCCTCACTCAGCCACCTTCGTCAGTTTCCCGTCGACTGCATCAAGATCGACAAATCCTTCACGGCCTCGCTCGCCACGTCCGATGAGTCGAAGGCACTCGTGAAGACCTTCATTCAGCTCGGCAAGGACCTCGGCCTGAAGACCCTCGCCGAAGGCGTCGAATCCATCGATCAGATGGACCTGCTGCGAGCGAGCAACGTCAGCCAGGTCCAGGGGTTCCTCTTCTCGCACCCCCTCGACCCACAGACACTCGAGGACCAACTCCTCGAACCCCTGCGACCCGCCGGTACGACACCACCCGTACTCCCCTAGTCGGGATCGCTGTCTACTCTTCGAGCTTCAGTGCCGCGACGAACGCCTCTTGGGGCACTTCGACCCGTCCGAGGTTCTTCATCCGTTTCTTGCCTTCTTTTTGCTTTTCGAGAAGCTTGCGCTTACGGGTGATGTCACCGCCGTAACACTTGGCGAGGACGTCCTTGCGCCGAGCTTTGACGGTTTGGCGCGCGACGACGCGACCGCCGATAGCCGCCTGGATCGGCACGTCGAACATCTGACGGGGAATGAGTTCTTTTAGTCGCTCCGCCATCTTTCGTCCGTAGACCTCGGCGTTCGAGCGGTGGACGATGGTGGAGAAGGCGTCGACCGGTTCGTGGTTGATCAGGAGGTCGACGCGCACGACCTGTGAGGTGACGTACCCGGCCGGTTCGTAGTCGAGCGACGCGTAGCCCTTGGTGCGACTCTTCAAAGCGTCGAAGAAGTCGATGACGATCTCGGCGAGCGGGATGCGGTAGCGCAGTTCGACGCGTTCGGTGGAGAGGTACTCCATCTTCAACATCTCGCCGCGACGCGACTGGCCGAGGTCCATGACCGCGCCCAGGTACTCCGACGGCGTGAGGATCGTGACGTCGAGCATCGGTTCGTCGACGTGGTCGAGTCGACTCGGATCGGGCAGATCCGTCGGGTTGTCGACGAGGATCTCGGTGCCGTCGGTGAGAAAGGCGCGGTAGACGACCGAGGGCGCCGTGGCGATGATCGCCAGATTGAACTCGCGTTCCAGTCGTTCGCGCACGATCTCCATGTGCAACAGGCCAAGAAACCCGCAACGAAACCCGAAGCCCAACGCGTGGGACTTCTCCGGTTCGTAGGTGATGGACGCGTCGTTGAGGCGAAGTTTGTCGAGGGCGTCGCGCAGGTTCCCGAGATCGTCGCCGTCGATGGGATAGATGCCGCAAAAGACCATGGGCTTGGGGTCCTGGTAGCCCTCGAGTGCGGTGGCGGCCGGACGGTTCGCTTCGGTGATCGTCTCACCGGAGCGAGCACCTCCGACGTCGCGGATGCCCGCGACGACGTAGCCCACCTCCCCGGGTCCGAGAAC
>DASZHK010000111.1:0-3337 GCA_035937905.1 Acidimicrobiales bacterium | reverse complement strand
CGACGAAGACGATCGCGGCGCCGGCGAATCCGACCGACCACCACATCACGTTGCCCGACGAGGCCACGATCCACGGCAGCAGTGGGATCAGCGCGCCCACCGAGAAGAAGAGGAACGACGAGAACGCGGCGATCCACGGTGATCCCGTCGCGGAAGGATCGATGCCGAGCTCTTCTCGGGTGTGAGTGCGCAGCGCGAGGTCGGGGTCACGCATCAAGTCCGTCGAGAGCCGTTCCGCCAGCTCCGCGTCGATACCCCGCGAGATGAAGATGTCACGAAGCTCCTCGCGTTCGGCGACGGGTTCCTCAGCGAGGGCCCGTCGTTCGACGTCGATCTCGTAGCCGTAGAGCTCCTTTTGCGCGCGCATCGAGAGGTACTCGCCACTGCCCATCGAAAAGGCCCCCGACACGAGTCCCGCGAGCCCGGCGAGACGAACGATGTTGTGGCCCGGATTCGCCCCCGCGAAACCCAAGATGAGCGAGACGTTCGTGACCAGCCCGTCCATCAGCCCGAAGAGAGCTGCTCGGAAGCCTCCGTCACTTATCTGGCGATGGTGGGGTAACGCGATCAAGTCTTCACTCACGGAGCAAGTCTACGAGAGCGTGCTCGACCGGTTAGGTGAACAATCGGTGAAAGATAGTGTTGCCTCGGAGGTACAACATGGTCACGCACGTGAAGAGCATGGACGAACTAACGGCACTGGTAGGGACCCACCTCGGTTACTCCGAGTACGTCACGGTCACCCAAGAGCAGGTCAACCTCTTCGCGGAGGCGACCGGTGACCACCAGTGGATTCACGTCGACCCCGAGCGCGCCGCCGCCGGTCCCTTCGGACACACCATCGCTCACGGCTACCTCACCTTGGCCCTTGTCCCCGTGTTGCTCGGCGGCGTCATGAAAGTCGACGGCGTCTCCATGGGCGTGAACTACGGCACGAACAAAGTCCGCTTCACGTCGCCCGTGCCGGTGGGCAGCGAGGTTCGCGCGGGCGCCACGCTCGCCACCGTCGATGAGGTGAGTGGTGGCGTGCAAGTGGCGCTTGACGTCATCGTCGAAGTCAAGGACGCGTCCAAACCCTCGTGCGTCGCACAAGTGGTGTTTCGCTACTACCGCTAACGCCTTGAAGACCACTCCCTTGCCCCAAGGTGACGAGAAGACGAAACAGGTTCGCTCGATGTTCGACGCGATCGCCTCACGCTATGAACTCGTGAACAAACTCATGACCTTCGGACTCGACCGTCGTTGGCGTCAGCGCGCGGTGAGCGACCTGCGCCTCGCACCGCGCAGTCTGGTCTTGGACGTCGCCGCTGGCACCGGCGACTTCGCGCGCGAACTCCATCACCAAGGGCAGCGCGCCGTCGCGACCGACCTCAGTTACAACATGCTCGCGACGGCCAGAACGGTGCGCGAACGGGTCCAAGCTGACGCGTCCAAGCTCCCTTTTCGCGCCGCGAGCTTCGACGGCATCACCTGCGGTTACGCACTGCGGAACTTCACCGACCTCTCCGCCACCTTCACCGAGATGGCTCGGGTACTCCGCCCGGGCGGACGCCTCTCGCTCCTCGAGGTCGCGGAGCCTTCGTCTGGACTCTTGCGGGCCGGCTTTCGGCTCTGGTTCCGTAGCGTGGTCCCGTTCATTGGCTCGCTCGTCTCGGACCGCGCCGCGTATCGCTACCTTCCCGCGTCGACGGCGTACCTGCCCGACACCGCGGAGATCGTCGCCATGTTGAACCGGGCCGGATTTTCCGCCGTGAACCACCGAAAAGTCATGGGTGGACTCAGTCAACAGTTCCTCGCCACGAGGACGACGTGAAGTTCGTACGCTCACGTATTGCTCCACTTCGAGCGGAGACTCTTCGCGCACTGGGCGCACGCGACGGGTGGCTGGTCGAATCACCGGAGGTCCTTCGCGCGGGATTCGGGCGCGTCGTGGATCGAGTGGAACTAAGCGCCGGCTTGCACTCGCCCACTGACGCCACGGCGGCGTTGCAGCGTCACGAGATTAGAGGTGAGGAGGGACCGGCGGGCACGGGCCTCGTCGCATTCGCGACCTTACCCTTCGACCGCAACGCCCCGGGTGAGTTGCAAGTTCCCGAGTTCTTGATCACCCAAGGCGCCTCTGGAGAGTCGTGGTTGACCTCCCTCGACGGATCCAACGACTGGCGCCACTACGTCGACGCCGTCACCGACCCCGTCCAAGAGACCCAGAGTTTGCGTTCGCTCACCTACCAGCCAACGCCAGAAGAGTACGCGCACAACGTTGCCTTGGCCGTGGAGATCCTTCGCCGAAAGGAGATCGACAAAGTGGTCCTCGCGCGCGCCGTCCTCGGTTCGGTGCCCGACCCGATCGACGCGGCGGCGATCGTCCAGCGGCTGCGACTTCGCGAGCCGATCTGCACGCTCTACAGTCTCCCCGCGAGTGACGGTCAACGATTCGTCGGCGCGAGTCCGGAACTTCTCGTTCGAAGGACGGGAGCGGAGATACTGTGTCACCCGCTCGCGGGAACCATCACCTTGCCGCCCAACGTCGCGCCGGACGACTACCAGACGTGGCTCCTCGGAAGCACGAAGAACCTCCACGAATACGGCGTCTTGGTCGACGAGGTCGTACGCACGCTCGCCAACGTGTACGACGACGTCTACGCCGACCCTGAGCCCTCCATCGTGACGCTGCGCACGGTGGCGCACCTGGGCGCGTGGGTGAGCGCGCGCTCGAACGACCTCGCCACCGCACCCGACGCGCTTGAGGTACTTCGAATGCTCCACCCCACGGCCGCGGTCGGTGGGGTCCCACGCGAGAGCGCGTACGAGCTCATCTGTCGACTCGAGCAACACGACCGTGGCCACTACGCGGGGCCCGTTGGTTGGATGGACGCGCGAGGCGACGGCGAATGGTGGATCGGTATTCGCGGCGTCTTGGTGAAAGGGCGTGCGTTCGAAGCGTGGGCCGGCGCGGGGATCGTCAGTGAGTCGGACCCCATCGCGGAACGCGAAGAGACGAGGGACAAACTCGCGAGCGTCCTGACGTCGGTCTTAGTTGACCGCGTGTAGCGCGGCGCGTCGAAACGGGCGTTCGATCGCCCACTTCGTGACCAGGGCCAAGGCTTCGAACACGATGGCGCCCGACATCTTCGACACCCCTCGCTGACGATCCGAAAACGAGATGGGCACCTCGATGATCGAGGCGCCGTTACGTCGCGCGCGGTACGTCATCTCTATCTGAAAGCCGTACCCTTCGGCGGTCACCGATTCGAAGTCGATCTTCTCGAGCGCGGACTTCGCGTAGACCCGAAAGCCCGACGTCGAATCGGCCACGCGCAGTCCGAGCATCGTCGAG
>DASZHK010000110.1:0-8560 GCA_035937905.1 Acidimicrobiales bacterium | reverse complement strand
CTTCGACCAATCCGTTGACGAGCTCGTACATCGTGGACCATCTTGCGCCCGGATCGAGTCTTTCGCGCACGGTCGAACTCCTCAACAACTCCAACGTGTTCATCACGATGTCCGTCTACGTCGCAGCGGCCAACGTCGTCCGGGATCATTTCGTGTACTCGAACGGAACGACATCGAACGAACTCTCACGTTGGACGTCGGTATCCGAGAGGGCTCCACGACTAGCTCCTCATTCGAAGGTGTTGGACACCATCACGACGAACGTGCCAATCGACGCGACGTCGGGAAGTAGGTTTGCCGTCGTCTGGGCGACGGTCTCGGCGGCGCCTCCGAGCGGACACGGGATCACGCTGGTGAGCCGCGTCGGTGTGCGAATGTATCTGTCGATTGGACCGGGTGGCGCGCCACCGTCGAACTTTGCGCTCGGTCCGCTCACGACAGCACGTTCGTCGTCCGGCGACTCTCTCGTCATCGGCGTCGTCCACAACACTGGGAAAACCGTGCTCGCCCTCAGTGGTCGACTCAGGCTTTCTAATGGCCCCAACGGCCTTCGCGCCGGGCCGTTCGTCGCGAGCATCGGAGCGGTACTGCTGCCCGGCGTGTCAGAACCAGTCACCATTACCCTTGCGTCGAGCATTCCGCGGGGACCGTGGCGAGCCGACCTACAGGTCAGTAGTGGCCCACTTCAACGAGTAGCGAGTGCCACGATTAGCTTCCCGTCTCGCGTTGGCACGCGTGAGCCGTCGGTATTCAACCGCTTCCGTGGTCTGTTGTCGATCGGCGGGACCCTCGTCCTCTTGGCGATCCTCGTCTGGGCCGTGCTCGCGCGTCGTCGACGCCGTCGATCACTTCGAGCGACCGCGACGACATGACGCTCACCAGCATCAAACGGCGTGGGGATGCCTTGGCGGGTCTCAGCAGTGAACGGAACATGGCGATACTCTTAGCCATCTGAGCGCAACGACGGGGGTCGGCGATGGCTGAGCAAAGTCTCGCAAGCGACGAAGTCGCAAAGGGAGCACTCGACGCCTATCTTGCGGGAATCGGCGCGCTCGACCCAACGATGATCGCCGCCGCGTTTGACGAGTCCGGAGAGTTGGAAGACCCTGTGGGATCTCGGGTCCGGCGGGGGCGCGACGAAGTGGCGCAGTACTTCGCCGACGGACTCTGTTCCGTGGCGCTCCACGTAGAGATTGAGGTCCTCTTCGCGCACGCGTGCGGCGGATCGGTGGCTGCCCATTGGCATATGCGCGCAGTGTCCAACTCCGGTGCGATGGCAAAGATTGATGGCATCGACGTCGTGAAGGTCTCGAGCGAAGGGCTCATCCTTCGCGCCAAGGGATATTGGGATCAGAGCGCCTTTCGAAAGGCTCTTTCGGTCTGAAGCCCTCGGCTTTATGCTGGACGTCGCAACCTCGGCGCTCGGTGAATCGAGCTCCGACATTGTCGTAAAGGAGCAGCAAAATGACGACGAAGACTTGGTTCATTACCGGCGCGTCGCGTGGGTTTGGTCGCGAGTGGGCGCTCGCGGCACTCGACCGCGGCGACAACGTCGTGGCGACGGCGCGCGAAGTTCGCTCGTTAGACGACCTTGAGTCAAAGTACGGCGCTTCCGCACTGGCACTCACCCTCGACGTGACCGATCGCGACGCCGTTTTCGACGCGGTTCGTCGTGGCCACGAGCACTTCGGACGACTCGACGTGATCGCCAATAACGCGGGCTACGGCCAGTTCGGCATGGTCGAGGAGCTCAGTGAGTACGAGGCCCGAGACCAGATCGAGACCAATCTCTTTGGCGCTCTCTGGGTGACGCAAGCCGTACTCCCCTATCTTCGTGCGCAGAAGAGTGGGCACATCCTGCAGGTCACCTCCATTGGTGGAATCTCCGCGTTCGCCAACATCGGCATGTACCACGCCTCAAAGTGGGCCCTCGAGGGAATAAGTCAGTCACTCGCCCTTGAGGTCGCCGACTTCGGCATCAAAGTAACGATCATCGAGCCCGGTGGCTACGCAACGGACTGGGGCGGTTCGTCCGCGCGGCACGCCGCGCCGCTTCCCGCGTACGACGAAACTCGTGAAGCGGGTGCGCGCGCCAGAGCGGCGAGGCAGTCAACCCCTGGCGACCCGTACGCGACTCGCGACGCCGTGCTCCAGATCGTTGACGCAGAGAAGCCGCCACTGCGCGTCTTCTTTGGTGACGGACCTCTCGCGATCGCGACGGCGGACTACGAATCGCGTCTCGCGACGTGGCGTGAGTGGGAACCACTTTCCATCGCCGCTCACGGCCACCGACGCTGACCTCGCTCGAGGACGAGCATTCCGAGTTCGCCACGCTTGGTGACGAGCTCGAGTCAACACCATTGCTCGTGCCGAGCGTTGGGTGACGTTGGTGCGTACGCAAGTCCGCACCGGCCATGGTAGGAAAATCGTGCGAACTCCGAGAACTCGAAGGACGTGCGCGTGGTTCCTCACTTTCACGCGGTCTTCCCTTGCTGTTCCTTCGTCTGATTGACTTCGTCAACGAATTGAAGTCAGTGTCACGAAATGTCGTAGTCACTTCTTAGTCAGACGCAAGCCACCCCTTAGGTACAACTGGCACTATCGACGTAGCAGCCTGAGTAAGGAGTAGCAGAATGAACGAAAGCGAACCAACGAACCCGATCGAGATGAGTGCTGCACGCTCCGTGACGGGAATGCCCATCGACACGCCAGTCAAGGAGACTTACAGCAGCAGCGGTTTCATCAACCCTTCCCCGGTCGTCTTTTCTCCCGACTGGTCACCCTCGACACCGGAGTTAGGACACGCTCCTCGTTCGAGAGGACGACGACTTCGAACACAGCTTCGGCGGGGACGGGTCGTCACCGCGGCGGTGATGTCCGTCGTGCTCGGACTTTCCGTTGGCCTGATGGCCACCCAGTCAGCGTCGGCGGGACAAGTCGCGATAGGAAATCACAGTTCGAGCGGATCGGGATTCGCCAAGGGCGGTTCAAACGCTCGTTCTGGACCAGCAGCAGGCGGTTCATCAGGCACGATCACGAGTTTGTCTAAGTCGAGTTTCACCTTGACGACGTCAGCTGCTCAGAAGGTGACCGTCACTGAAACGTCCGCCACGAAATACCTGAAGAAGACGACCTCGATCCCCGCGACTGACGTCAAAAAGGGCGCGTCGGTCCTCGTGCTCGGCACGGTCAATGGAACGACCATCAAAGCCACGCAGGTCATCGTCCAGACAGCGAGTACGGGCGGATCCTCTTCCTCGAAGGTGATCCCCTTTCAGCAAGGTGCACCGACCGCGTCGAAACAGGTGGGCACAATCCCTTCAAACTGGAGCCAGGGGTCAGGGACCATCGTGAGCGGAACGGCCGCCAACAAAGCAACAGAAGCCGCGTTGGCGTCCTACCCAGGTGGCATCGTCGACCGTGTCGTCAAGCTCAGTAACGGTGAGTACAACGTTCACTACATTGGCGTCAACTGGCCTCACCACGTCTTCCTCAACCAGAACTTCAAGGTCATCGGTGCCCTGTAGTCGGCGAGTCATACGCATTCCTCTATCTCGAACAGCAAGGTCGCTCGAACACACGACAACTCGATGTGCCAGTCGAATTAGCATCACGAGGTTGCCGAACGTCGCCGAACGTGGATGAGCTGGAGCAGCGGCAAAGACAGCACGATGGCCCTCGACGCAATTCGACGGAGCTCTGCCTACGAGGTCGTCGGGTTGCTGGTCACGATGAACGCTGACGCCGGACGCGTCGCCATGCACGCGGTCCGACGATCACTGGTCGAAGCGCAGGCCGCGCGTCTTGGACTCGCGATCACCTTCATTGAGTTACCAGTTGCGTGCTCGAATGAGATCTATGAATTGAGAATGTCCGAGGCCATCGAGTCTGCGCTAGCTGACGGTGTCGAACACATGGCCTTCGGTGATCTCTTTTTGCAAGACGTCCGCTCGTACCGAGAGAATCAGATGGCGCGAACCGATATCTCACCAATCTTCCCGCTCTGGGGTCAGCCGACGGACATTCTGGCGCGTGCGATGATCGAGTCGGGAGTGAAGTCGGTCCTGACGTGCGTCGATCCTGCCCAGCTGCCGGCATCGTTCGCGGGGCGACTATTCGACGAGAGCCTGTTAGCGGAACTTCCAGCGACTATCGACCCGTGCGGGGAGCGCGGCGAGTTCCACACGTTCGTCTTCGATGGTCCCGGATTCTCTTCTCCGATCGACGTTGCGATTGGAGACCTTGTCGAGCGCGATGGATTCGTTTTTTGTGACGTGCGAGTGCCCGACCACACGGACGATCCTTCAACCCTGCTTCTGTCATAGTTCGATTCAGGTCGAGTCAACAACCGAGGAACGCGAGGACAAAGACCTTGGGGTGGAGTGGAACGACCGTGCGAGAATCGAATGCTTCAAATGAACGCGCGTGATCGTCGACTTTGTGGCCCCGTTACACTGAGGCCCAACTACGAAGGGGGCTGGAACAATGTCCGACCGATTGAAGGTCCTACGGGAATCAGTGCAGCACTTGAACGACGTGGCCTCAAATCTTGATCCCGCCGACTACACCTCATCCGCTTACCCGAGCGAATGGACAATCGCCCAGACCTATTCGCATCTCGGTTCCGGCGCCGTCATTGGCCAACGTCGCTTTGAAGACTCCTTGGCCCAACGTGATAGCGATCCGACGTTCAACACCTCGGTATGGGACGAGTGGAACGCCAAGGAGCCAGCGAGCCAAGTGGCGGACTCGCTCAAGAGCGACGCCGCACTCCTCGCTACTCTCGAATCTTCGACGCAGGACGAGCGCGACGCGTTCCAATTGATGATGGGACCATTCGCGTTCGACTTTGATGGTTTTGTTGGTCTTCGCCTTGGTGAACACGTGCTTCATACCTGGGACGTGGAGGTGCCGGCCAAACCGCAAGCAACCTTGCCCAACGACGCGGCGAACGCGATTCTCGACGGCATACAGTTCGTCGTTGCTCGCACCGGCAAGCCCACCGGTGAGAAGAAGAACGTCACGATTCGAACGAGCGAGCCTGTTCGCGACTTCACGCTGAAACTGGACGCCGACGCTGTCGAACTCATCGAAACGTCGCACGACGGCGTCGTCGACTTGGAGATCCCGGCCGAAGCGTTCGTAAGACTTATTTACGGTCGCTTGGACGCTGAGCACACGCCCGCGGCGGTGCCCGAAGACGTGGTGGACGAGCTCCGTCAAGTCTTCCCCGGCTTCTGAGGTGAAGTAGTTCTTATCGCTGGCACTTGAGTCCCAGCACGGGTCAGGGAAGAGCTTCACTAACGGCACATCTGCTCTTTTCGCGCGCCACGTCGGGGTAATCTGCGACCTCTAGGAATGATCCCATTCAGCACGCGACAATCCGCAGGTCTCACCAAGCGATCTCAAATCCGCTACCGGAACACAGTTCCAGTGAGTGCCTCTTTAGCCGTTGATCACGTTGTAGACGTTTGAGACCATGGGCGCACCCAACTCAACGCCCATGTCAGTGAGAAGTGGAACGAGCGTCTTGCCAAACGCGTCGAAGTCCTCCCGCGACTCCCAGACGTCGAAGACCTGTATCGCGCCGTCTGACTCAAGAGCAAAGTGACTTGATCGACCTTTTGGAGATCCTGCGCCTGCGGCGTCCAACTTCTTGATGACTTCGTCGTACTTGTCAGGAGTGAAACCTTCGTGCATGAAATAAATGCCTAGCGCCGGTCACTTCGTCCTTCGAGCGTCATTGCTGATTCAACCTCGACGACCGAAAATCGGCCAGAAATGACTCAGTTCCCCTGTGATTGCTAATGACTATCAAGTCCAAGTCGGCGTCACCGCTAGTGCCAGTCAAGATTCAAGAACGAATTGCAACATCTCCTTTTGGTCAATCATCCACGCGGCGCTGCGGGACCGCCACGTCACCGCCCAAAGAATTGGAAAGCCATCATCATCGGGACTCTCGGATTCGGGTACCACGTTGTACTCCCTTGCTTCCTCGCGAGCACTCCAAATCGACAACTGGATCATCCGGTCAACGAAACCCGATCTCGCCGAGTGGTTGAGTTGGTACGCGTCAAGAATCAACTTCGCTTGCGCTGCTCTATGTCGGGCGCTCGGAAGATCATTGAGTTCGGCAACGTCGTCGTCGTAGAGCTGTGCGTTCTGCCATACGACGTGAGCAAGTTCCCACATCGGATCCATCGGTCCGGCGTGATCCCAGTCGATGAACGCAACCGGTTGGCCCCCTCGCGCCAGAATGTTCCATGGTCCGAGGTCGCCGTGGCCGATGACTGACCTCTCCCCCCGTATCTCTCGCGCAAACCATGGTCGCCAGTTCGCGTCGGCCGGCGGCGACCACTGCGTCGAAAGAACATGAAGCGCACGGAGAAGTTCGCCGAGCTCAGCGCACGCCTCGTCGGACCACGCGTAGGGCTGTGGACTGGTGCCTTCGATGAACGAAAACATTTCGCGACCATCTGGGGCGAATCCTCCACCGATTGGCCGTGGACTTGCGGGAAAACCTTCCGCACAAAGGAAACGGAGAAACGAGAGCACCGTTGCGCTCTGGGGTTTCGGGGAACGGAAAACAACGTCACCTAACCGGGTGACCTTGGTGGTCCCGCCACCCGAGAGAAGAATTTCCTCTTCGTCGTTCACGTATCTATCGTGGCACAATCCAATTTCAGACACTCGAGGTGGCGATGACGCTCCTCGACGAGAAACAAGCGTGCGGTATCTCGACGAAATCTTGGAGCGTCGTCGGCGTTCACATTGTGTCAAACGATACCGTCGCGCTTGGAGTCGCCAAAGAGGAAACGTTGATTCAGACACATCACTTCGATACAGTGATGCCAATCCAGGAGAGGACGCGATGCGTAAAGTTGTTGCCTATGAGTTGTTGTCGCTCGACGGCGTGGCCGAGCAGCCCGAAGAGTTCATCACCGATTTCGATGACGAGATGGAGAAGAACCTTCTACGCGTGATCACGTCGCAGGACACAGTGCTTCTCGGACGTGGAACTTTCGATGACTGGGCGGAGTTCTGGCCGACGAGCGACATCCAGCCATTCGCGGACTTCATCAACGGTGTCGAGAAATTCGTCGCCACTTCAACAACGCCTAGTCGGACGTGGCACAATTCCACGATCATTGACGGCGACGTGTCGCAATTCGTCACCGAATTGAAGCAGATGCCCGGAGGTGACATCGGGGTTCACGGGAGTATCACGCTTCTTCAATCGTTATTCGAAGTTGGCTTGGTTGACGAATTACGGCTCGTCGTTGCACCAGCGCTGGCTATGCACGGCCTCAAGCTGTTCGACAAGGGCCTTCCGTCCCGCCTGGCACTCACTCGCCAGGTCGCGTCGCCGGCGGGCTACCTTCTACTGGACTTCCAATTCGAAGGCTGAAGAATCACGCGAACCTGTGCACCGTGGCGCCAAATGGATCTCCGGAGTATCTGAAACTTAAGCAAACGACGCGGCTTCCGCAGGAATTGACCGCAACCGCCGGCGTGTTCGCCACGCTCGACCCACGAACCACACACCGAGACACAATACGGTTAACAACGCAGCCCCGAGACTCGTCACGTAGGCCGCCTTCGCGAGTCGGTTCGCGAACTCCGTGGCGATGATCTTCGAGTTCGGGTTATTGAAATTGACGCTACCTACGGCGTGACTGATGCCGAAGCCCCCGATCAAGATCAGAATCGTCGGAATGCCCAGAGTGAGGCCCAACGCCCAATACTGTTTCCGAGCTCGACGCACCAAAAAGCCCGTCGTCATCATCACTCCAATGAGACTGATCGCGATTAGTAGCAACTCGGCGGGTAAAATCGAATCCGCGAATCGAAGAGCGGCGCCACGTTGTTTGATATGGACGACCGCATGTTTCAGCTGCGTCGGTGTGGCTTGAATTTGCGGGTCCACTCGGTGCATGACAGTAGTGAATCGATAGATCAACGGGCGCAGGTCAATGGTCACACTTCGATTCGAAACGAGCGCGTTGTAGGCAGCGAGAAAGTCCGTCCGAGCAATCTGCTGGGTTGTGGGATTGACGATGACTTCTTCGACAACCTGGACAAGTTGACTGCGATGCTGGGAAAACGCAGCACCGAGTGAACTTTTGCTGTCCTTTTGAAGTTGATCCACCAACTTCGAGGCAACGGCGTGTCGAATGTTCGTGCTGGTGACAACCGCGAAAAAAGTGTTGGCAGTAGCGCTCGGCGAACCGGCGAGAGACGATGCCACGTTCAGCCACCCCGCCGCTAGAAACACGAAACTTGACAGTCCGAGAAGGAGCACCGCTAAGAATCGGCGTCCAAAGTTGCGACTCTTTGAGAAGGACTGCGAGGAGGAGTTCGGCATTGGAGTCGCTGACGCGTCCCCTGGTATCGGAGTCTGCATCGTCATCGGTGGTCTGGGCGGTGGCGGAAATGGCGAGTCTGGCGGTGGCGGCAGTGGTGAGTCCGGCGGTGGCGGAAGAGGTGTGTCCGGCGGTGGCGGCAGTGGTGAGTCCGGCGGTGGCGGAAGAGGTGTGTCCGGCGGTGGCGGAAGAGGTGT
>DASZHK010000109.1:0-3367 GCA_035937905.1 Acidimicrobiales bacterium | reverse complement strand
CGCAGCGTCCATACGTGAAGCCGTGGCGAGGGACCCCACGAACGTCGAAGCGGCCGGGGCCTTAGCTGATGTCCTTCGCCAAGATGATCGACTCGACGAAGCCGAAGCGTTGCTCACGCCGTTCGCGCACGTGCTGGCGGCGAAGACCGTCCTCGCGCGCATCCGCCTCCAACGAAGCGGCGTACGTCTCGACGGCGATCTCGACCTCACGCTCGAGCATCTCTTAGAACAGTCGTCGGCCAAAGAAGATTCAAAGGGTCAACTCCTCGAAGTGCTCGACGCCCTCGGCCCCGAGGACCCTCGCTACGTCTCGTTCCGACGCCGGCTCGCGAGTCGTCTCTACTAGTGCCGGTGTACCGGCCGCCGAGGCCGTTGGTGGTGGCGCTCGGTACTCGTCGCGTCGACGTCACGACCCGGGCGCTCGTCATGGGCATCTTGAACCGCACGAAGGACTCGTTCTACGCGCCCGCCGCGACCTACGACCTCGACGATTTCTACGCTCGTGCGGAGCAACTCGTCGCAGACGGCGCCGATCTCCTCGACGTCGGTGGCGTGAAGGCCGGCCCCGGCGAAGAGGTGAGTGAACAAGAGGAGCTCGATCGCGTGGTTCCCGTCATTGGCGAACTGGTGAAGCGATTCGATCTCCCGATCTCCGTGGACACGTGGCGCGCCTCGGTCGCCAAGGCCAGCTTCGACGCCGGTGCCTGCGTGGGCAACGACATCAGCGGCTTCGCTGACCCCGACTACCTCGCCGTCGCTGCAGCCGCGAACGCCACGGTCGTGGCGACGCACATTCGTCTTCGTCCGCGCGAGGCGGACCCGAACCCGCACTACGACGACGTGACGAAATCGGTGTCCTCGTTTCTGTTGGAGCGTCGACGTTGGGCCCGGGACGCGGGTCTCGGTGACGAGCAGATCATCCTCGACGCGGGCCTCGACCTTGGAAAGACGGCCGTCCAGTCGTTGGAGCTTCTTCGCTCGTCCGATCATCTCGCGGCGCTCGGGTCGCCACTTCTGTTGTCGGCGTCGAACAAGACATTCCTCGGGGTTTTGTTCGAGCTCGGTGTCACGCAGCGCCGAGAGGCGTCACTCGCCGCCACGGCGTTGGGCGTGACCCTTGGTTGTCGTATCGTTCGGGTCCATGACGTGGCCGGGACCGTACGAGTGCGCGACGTGCTCGCGCGTCTGGCGGAGGCGTCGTGACTAGCGCGAGCGTCTGTGTTGTCGGCACCGACGCCACGATGGTCTACGACGCCGTGCACAACGTCGTGGCGACCGCGCTCGGCGACCTCGACCCTTCGTTCGCGCTCCAAGACTTCACGGCGAAGGACGTGACCTTGGGCTCGGGGGAGTCGACCTTGCCGCGCGTGATGGAAGCGCTCAACACGCCGCCTTTTCTTGTCGAACGGCGCGTCGTCGTCGTGCGTGACGCGCAGCTGTTGGTCGCGGACGAGGTGGCCCAGCTCGGCGCGTGGATGAATGAGCCGGCACCCGGGACGATTTTGATCCTCGCCGTCGTGGGCGCCAAGTCGAATCGACTCGTGAAGCTCGCGGGCGACGTCGTCGAGGTCAACGTCGGCTCGCGCGTCGCCGATCGCGTGGCCTTCGTCAAGGAGAAGATGGACGAGTACGACGTCGTCATCGATCACGCCACGGCGCAGCGCGTCGCGGAGCAAGTCGGCGATGACGTCGCGCGCGTCGACGCGTTGGCGCGGACCCTGCAGTCGATCTACGGCACGGCGCCGCTTGTCTTTGCCCGACTCGAGCCCTACCTCGGTGACGCCGGTGACGTGCCCGTTTGGGACCTCACCGACGCCATCGACGCCGGTGACGCCACGAAGGCCATCGTCGTCGCGCGAAGGATGTTGGAGTCGAGGCGGCGCGCGGGTCTGCAGATCGTCTCGATGCTCCAGCGTCACTACCTCAACATCTCTCGTCTCGAAGGGAGCGACGCGAGGTCGAAGGAAGAAGCGGCCGCGATACTGGGTATCAACGCGTTTCCCGCGGGCAAGGCGTTGCAACTCGCGGAGCGCCTGGGCGCCTCGCGGCTCGTGACCGCGGTGCACTGGATCACCGAAGCCGACCTCGCGCTCAAGGGTGGCGTCAGTTACGGGGGCAAGGACCTCGAGAGTGACTTAGACGTGACCGAACTGACGGTGATTGAGATCTTGGTGGCGCGCCTCGCGCGCCTTAACTACGGCGCCCGCAGGCGCTGACCACGAAGGAGCTTCGCTAGCCTTCGCTGCGAATCGCGTTGATGCGCTTCATCAAGCCGCTCTTCTTGTTGGCGGCCTGATTCTTGTGGATGACCTTCTTGGAAGCGGCCATGTCGATGCGCTTGATCGCCACGCGCAACGCGGCGACTTCGTTCTCGGTGCCCACGGCCGCGACCGCGTTCTTGGTGCGAGTGCGCAGTTCTGACTTCACGGCCTTGTTGCGCTCGCGAAGGACCACGTTCTGCTTGTTGCGCTTGATTTGGCTCTTAATATTGGCCACGACTACAACCTCGTTCTCGGTGCGCGAAAACTCTCCGCGCGGGCCTATCGATGCTAGCAGAGGGCCCGTGAAGCGCTCAACTTCGAGAATTTTGATGGCTGGCCGATAGCCTTAAGTGACCGTGGCAACTTCCTCATCATCCGTCGATTCCAGCAAAATCCGCAATCTCAGCATTATCGCGCACATCGACCACGGCAAGTCCACGCTGTCGGACCGGATCCTCGAAATCACCGGCGCCGTGGACCCGCGACTCATGCGCGCCCAGTACCTCGACTCCATGGACATCGAGCGCGAGCGCGGCATCACCATTAAGGCCCAGAACGTACGGGTGAACTTCAAGGGTCACCTGATCCAATTGATCGACACGCCCGGCCACGTGGATTTCGGCTACGAAGTCTCTCGCTCGCTCGCGGCTTGCGAAGGGGCCGTCCTCCTCGTCGACGCGAGCCAAGGTATCCAGGCCCAGACGCTCGCCAACTGTTACCAGGCTCTCGAGCACAACTTAGAGATCGTCGCCGTCCTCAACAAGATCGACCTACCCGCGGCCGACCCCGAACGCTGCAAGGAAGAGCTCGAGCGCGTGCTCGGCATTCCGAGTGGCGAGATCCTTTCGATCTCGGCGAAGACTGGCCAGGGCGTCGAAGAGCTCCTCGACGCGGTCATCACGCGCATCCCCGCTCCCGTCGGTGATCCCCACGTGCCACTTCGCGCGCTCATCTTCGACTCGTACTACGACCAGTTCCGCGGCGTGATCTCCTCGATTCGTGTCGTCGAGGGCACGCTGCGCGACGAGACTCGGATCCGGATGATGCGCGCCGGCACGAACCACGAGCTCGAAGAGATCGGCATGCGCACGCCCGAGATGATCAAG
>DASZHK010000108.1:0-4184 GCA_035937905.1 Acidimicrobiales bacterium | reverse complement strand
CAATAGTGCGCACAGTGGTCCAGGCGCACGACGGACAACTATCTCTCAGTGCTCTTGACGATGGTGGCATCGTCGTACGGGCGACTTTCCCGATTGGCGCGACACTATGACGAGACGATGACGAAATGACTTGGCACGCGTCATTCGCTCCTTAGGGAGACTCCCTCGCCAGACGATGATCCAGACGCTTTTGCGGCAGTGTTTCGTCATCGGTGTCGTTGTGATCACTGGGGGCAACACTTTCGTCGCTCTTGGAAAGGTCAAGGGGGTGGTCCACCACCGACGAGGACGATCATTCCCGGTTGCGTTGCGCCACCGAGACCCGGCACGCCCGTCTGTTTGGCGCACAGCCTTGAGGCACGCTGGAACGCGGGGTTGCTCGGAACGAGGTCACCCCTCATGTTCAGCACGAGGCCTTGCGATGTGGGGTCGGGAAAGTCGGCAATCCCGTTCGCTCGCATACATTCGGAGAACTTCAACAACATCGCCGAGCTGACTCTCTCTTGGGGCTCGCCGCCCCGGAGTTCACTTTGAGCCTTACCTAGGTACGAACGACAGTGCGTGCCCGGACCCCCGTTACCGTACTCACCGCTGTACCCGTCGTACCCGCCTCGAATGCTCGGAGCGATGCTGATGTGGATGACCTTGTTCGCGTCGATGCTTGGATCGACTTGGTTTGGATCACCGTGCTCGCGCATGCACGACGCCCACTCCTCGAGGAGTTGGCTCGGGTCACCACTGGGCACCGTCGTCGCGGTGCTCGCTCCGCCGCCACCCTTTCCGACAGTTGCGATGCCCGGAGAGCCCGGCGCGCCACACGCGGCGAGCCCGAGAGCAGCCGTCACGACGATGGTGAGTACACTCGCTCGCTGGTGCGTCAACGTGCCGTCACTTTCCTACGTGTTCGGGTTATGCCCCGCACCCGGGGGAACGCCAACGCTCGCTGGAAATACGTAGTCGCAGGCTTGCATCTTCGCGGCGATTCTCGGCGAACCCGGATCGATACCGACGGCCTGTGAATCGAAGACAAGACGGCCTTGTTGGATCACGGGGTTTGGCCACTTCGGCACGCCGTGGCTTCGCATGCATCGAACGAACTTCGCCTCGTCATTCGCGATCTGTTGTGCCAACACTTGGGACGGCGACTTTCCGCTCATCCCTGGGAACAGATGGGCGCACGACTGCGTCGCGGTCTGATAGCGAGCGTTACTTGCCTCCAGTTGACTCATGGTGGCCTTGTTGAACTCTGCGTTTGCGTTCGGGTCGGGAAAGTTCGTCACACCGTCAGATCGCATGCACCGTGCGAAAGCAAGAGCCTCGCCCACTTGCGACGATGACCCTGAAGCGTTCGTAGGGTTCGTCACTTGCGTCGTGGTCGAACCGAGCTGCGCAACGCCACTGCTCGACGGGCCTCCGCACGCTGCCAACACGAGTGAAATGGTGCCTGCCATCGCGAGGGCTGTGACCGTTCGCGACAAGGACCTTGGTCGAGTGAGGAAACCGAAACTCTTCAGCATCGTGTCCTTTTCAACGCGGGGTAAAGACATTGCTCGCTATCCGTTCGATCGTGCGTACGCGTCGTACTGAGCGTTCGAGGGCATGTAGGGAGGTCGGTACTTCGCGCACGCGTTGTTCGCGGCCTGGAATTTCGGCGAACCTTGGTTGATGCCGAGAGTCGCGGGGTCGGGTATGCGTCCAGAGCTGTCAGGGTCCGGCAGCGGCACGCCGTGGCGACGAACACACTCGGCGAACTTCAGTCCAAGAGCTTTCTCGTAGGCAATTTCGGCCTGACTGCGCCCTCCACCGCCGTTGGGCAAAAAGTGCTGACACTTGTTGTTTGCCGATTGGAATCGAGCGTCACTGACGCCGAGTTGCTGGGTCGACTCCTTAGGAATCACCCCACCGCTGTTGGGGTCGGGGTAATTGACGACGCCATTCGAGCGCATGCACTGAGAGAACGCGAGAGGACTTGATGAGGTCGCACCGCCATTCCCCTGAGCGGTCGTCGATGTCGTCGCTCCCTTGACGGCCACGCCAGGTGTGCTCGGTCCGCCGCAGGCGCTGAGCATTACCGACGCCGCCACGACGAGAGCGACAGTCGCCCACGATCGTCGGCACTTCAAAGTACATAGGCGTCTCGGCGCCCTAGAGATCGTTTCATGGTTTGCCATCTGCTCTCTCCACGGTCAGTATTGCGATGAGGGGAACAGTAGGACTACAAGGTCACAGCATCGTCACGGTTGTGACCTGCCTGTGACCAGAGCCTGCCATGCTGTGAGCCGGTTCGAGACCGATGGTGAGGTGACGTCCACACGGGCACGACCACTGCCACGATGAATGTCGGGAGAAGCGATGAGAGTGCTGTTAGCAGAAGACCACGATCGACTGGCGTGGGCGATCGCGGCCGGACTTCGCCGCTACGGGATCATCACCGACGTCGTGCTGAACGGCGACGACGCGCTCGATCGACTGAAGACCAATCACTACGACGTCGTGGTGCTGGACCGAGACCTGCCCGGCACGCACGGCGACGACGTCTGTCGCACGTTGTACGCCGAGCGTTCCGAGAGTCGAATCCTGATGCTGACTGCCGCCGGCTCGGTGCGCGATCGAATCGAAGGTTTGGGTTTGGGCGCTGACGACTATCTACCCAAACCGTTCGACTTCTCCGAGCTGGTCGCTCGCATCCAGACGCTTGGGCGGCGACCGGGCGCTGCGAAGTCGCAACGCTTGGGCTACAAAGACCTGAACGTGGACCCGGTCATTCGTCTCGCCACGCGCAACGGACGACACCTCGCACTCGGACCGAAGGAGTTTGCCGTCTTGGAGTGCTTGCTCGTCGAAGTGGGACGACCGGTGTCAACAGAAGAATTGCTCGAGCGAGTGTGGGACCGATCGAGCGATCAAGTGTCCACCACGGTCAAAGCAACCGTCAACCGACTACGCGCCAAGCTCGGTGAACCGCCGATAATTGAGACCGTTCGCGAATTCGGCTATCGCATCGGAGGTCAGTAATGGCAGTCGTCCATCCCCCACTCACTACACGTTCGTGGTGGCGACTGCCTCGGCGCACCGCCCGACTTCGCCTCACCACCCTCTACGGCGGTCTCTTCTTGCTGTCCGGCGTTGCCTTCGTTAGCGCCACCTACGTCCTTTTTGAACGAGCCACCGCGTTCAAGACGCCGCACGTGCCCAAGATCCTTCAAGCAGGCGCCCTGACGAATCTCTTGAACCAAAGTCCACTGGGGCTGACAATACCCAAGCTTCAATACGTGAAGGGACTGCTCCAGAGGGACCAGACCCAACTCACAGCCCCCGCCAGTTCGTTGGTAAGAGGCAAAGAACAGATTGCGCAGGATCAGCACCAACTGACGCAGGCGGTGTCACAACTCACGCACGCGGTCAGTCAGTTGGCCAAGACCAGTACCGTCGAGGCCGCGCAACGTGCCGCCGACTCTCACCGGCTGCTGGTGACCTCGGGGATCGTGCTGGCCATCGTGACGATCCTCGCTCTCCTCGCCGGCTGGTTCGTCGCCGGCAGAATGCTGCGACCCATCCGAACCATCACTCGAGCGGCACGAAGGATCTCATCGTCGAATCTCCACGAGCGCTTGGCCCTCGAGGGTCCGAAAGACGAGCTGAAGGAACTCGGGGACACCCTTGACGATCTCTTTGAGCGTCTCGACGCGTCCTTCGAGGCGCAGCGACACTTCGTCGCCAATGCCTCTCATGAACTGCGTACTCCTCTCACTGTCGAACGCACGCTTTTGCAAGTCGCGCTCGACGACCCTGACACGACCATCGCCCAGTGGCGAACCACGGCCACCGAAGCCCTCGCGTACAGCGACGAGCAAACGCGCTTGATCGAAGCGTTACTAACGCTGGCCAGTAGCGAGAGTGGCATCGACGGGTGCGAGTCCCTCGACCTCGCCGCTGTCGTCACGTCCACGCTGGCCAACGTCCGGGCCGAGGCCCAACGGGCCGAAATTCACGTGGACGTGGTTCTCGCTCCGGCACCTCTGCAGGGCGATCCCTTACTCATCGAACGCCTCGTCGCTAACTTGCTCAGCAACGCAGTGCGGCACAACGTCGTTGGCGGCCGCGTCGAGGTGGTCACCGAGATGAAGAACGGAGCAGCGATGCTGTGCGTCTCTAACACCGGGCCCAACATTCCGGTAAGCGAC
>DASZHK010000107.1:0-65017 GCA_035937905.1 Acidimicrobiales bacterium | reverse complement strand
CCAAACCGAGAATGCGTCACCTTCGCTGTTTCTAGTTGGTGATATCTGGCATCACCTCTATCCCATCCTGACGAGCACTCTCTTGGTCTCCGCCGATGACGCCGATGTACCTATCGTGGTTTCGACGAACGGCGAGGTCGTTCGCCATCTCGCGGCGAACGCCCCACGGCGAAGCGGAAGCGGTCCACGGGGATAGATCCGTATCGGGTCACATCGTGAAACTCGACCCATTCCGTCTGCCAGCTGGCCACTATCGCGAAGATCTGGGATAAGTTGCCTCGAGACATTATGTGTATTGCTACAATGAGTGTATGACTACCGCTACTCGAGAACGAACAAGAGCGCGGTCCGACCAACTGGCGGACGCTGTCCTCACCGCGAGCCGAGTCCTCGTGGCCGTCGCCGCCCGATCTCTTGCCGAGCACGAGTCGGAGGTCTCACTTCCGCAGTACCGAGCCCTGGTGGTCCTTCGATCCCGAGGTCCGCATCGACCCGCCGATCTGGCCCAGGCTCTCGGTGTCGACCCGTCGACCGCGACGCGCATGTGTGATCGTCTCGTGCGCAAGCGCCTCATCACTCGCCGGCGCGACGTCGTCGATCGACGCGCGGTGTTGTTGGACTTGAGCGCCTCGGGCCGTCGCCTGGTCGACCGCGTCACTAATAAGCGGCGCCGCGAGATCGGGCGCATCCTCAAATCGGTGGATCCGGCCGAGCACGAGGCGCTGGTGCGGGCCTTCGCAGCCTTCGGCGACGCCGCTGGTGAGGTCCCCGAGGACGGCTGGCAACGTAGCTGGGAGTTGTGAGCACGCATTCGTCGCGGTTCCTGTGGCCCGATCGGGAGATGAGATTCTCAGCGCTCGAGGTCGTGCCGACGTGGCTGCGAGGTTCACGACTCGGGCTGGTGGTCATGGCCCTGGTCGTCGGAGTGGGAGCGGGCTTTGGAGCCGTCGCGTTCCGGTGGCTGATATTTGCCTTTACGTGGTTGGCCACTGGTCGTGAACAGTTTGGTCAACAAGGCCGCGTCGCCAGCCTGCACCTGCCTTGGCTGGGGGTCGGATTCTTTCTTCTGATTCCGGTCGTTGGTGGCCTACTCTACGGTCCGCTGATTCAGCGATTCGCTCCCGAGGCGCGTGGTCATGGAGTGCCCGAGGTGATGCTGGCCGTAGCTGACAACGGGGGGAGGATCCGTCCCCAAGTGAGCGTCGTGAAGGCTCTGGCCTCGGCGATCTGCATCAGTGCCGGTGGTTCGGTAGGTCGCGAAGGTCCCATCGTCCAGGTCGGTGCGGCCTTTGCCTCGTCCCTTGGTCAACTCGTGAAGATGTCCAAGTCCCGACTGCGCATCATCGTGGCCTGCGGAGCGGCCGGCGGCATCGCTGCCACCTTCAACGCCCCGCTCACGGGCGTCTTGTTCGCTCTCGAGATCGTTCTGCGTGAACTCTCGCTCGACGCCCTATTCGCCACCATTCTCTCCGCCGTCAGCGCAGACCTCGTGAGTCGCGCCTTCTTCGGCTCGGCGCCTTTCTTTTCGCAGCTTCCGCACGATCTTTCGATCGTCCATGACCCGGCGTACCTGCTGATCGGTGTGCTTGGGCTCCTGGCCGGACTCGTCGGCGTGGGGTTCAAGAGCTTTCTATACGGCTTCGAGGATGTTGCCGACAGGATCTGGAAGGGTCGTCCTGAGTGGGCTCGTCCGGCGGTTGGCGGCGTAGCGCTCGGGGTGCTCCTACTCGCCCTGCCCCAGATGTACGGTGTGGGCTATCCGGTGATGGACAAGATCATCGCTGGTCACGACGTCCTGTGGTTGATCGTCATTCTCATGGTGGGCAAGATCGTGGCCTCAAGCCTCACCCTCTCCATCGGTGGCTCGGGCGGGGTGTTCGCCCCGTCGCTGTTCATCGGGGCGGCAGGGGGTATGGCCTACGGAGTGACGGTTCACCACTTGTTCGGATCGGTCGTTGGTCCGCCGGCCATTTACGCCGTGGTTGGCATGGGTGGAGTTTTTGCCGGCGCCACCCAGTCTCCACTCACGGCGATCGGCAGCGTGGTGGAGATGACCGGCAACTTCACCCTGATGCTTCCGGTCATGCTGGCCGCTGGCATCGCGGCCGTTGTGTCGAAGAGGCTCTCCTACGGCAGTATCTACACCACGAAGTTGCTACGCCGTGGCATCGACATCGAGCGGCCCAAAACGACGAGCGTGCTTCAGGTACTCACCGTTGGCGACGTCATGCAACCTTTCCCTCACGAGCACGCCGAACTGGTGCAGTACGCGCTAGCGCCGAACCCATCTGACGTGACGAACCACGCGGAGTGGGAAGCACTGGTGGGTCCGGTCACCGTCACCCGTCGACCACAGACCCTCATGTCCGACGAGAACCTCGAGCAGGCCCTCCGGCAACTCGAACTTTACGGGCCTGACGGACTACCGGTCCTTTCGCCCGACCGTCGTCATCTCACGGGCTGGGTGTCTCGCCGCGACGTCAGACGAGCCGTTGCTCAGAGCCTCATCGCGTCGACGCGTGAAGCCGAGGAGGGCGCACTGGCGTCGGATCTCGCCGCCGGCGACCCCGAGTCACACATCCACGAACCGCCCAGTCCGTTGGACGGTTACGACGTTATCGAGATCACCGTCGGTCCCGAATCCCCCCAGTTGGGTCGCTCCGTTGGAGAGGTCCCGTGGCCGCCGGGTTGCTTCGTGGTCGCCGTCATTGAAGGGAGAGAGATCGTTTCTCCCCGCAGTGACATTGAACTGAGGCTGGGAGACCGCGTAATCTTGCTCGCTCCGACGGCCAATGACGCTGCGATACCGCAGGTGTCAGATGTTGCAAACAACGACCAATGAGCTTGTGTTCAAACTCTCGACTTGGTTCGCGTTCCGTGTATCGGCTTCGGGTTTAACTTGAGCTTTTGCATTTTGGCGTGGCACTCGGCCATTAAATCGGAACATCTACAAATCGCCTCGTCAATCTTCTCGCAGGACTTGGGACCCGTTCGCTGACGTGAGACACGCGTTCGCTTCGTAGATCGACTGACGCAACGCTTTGCGTGGGACGATAAATCCGAGGCTCGAAATGAGTCCCATGGGCGTTACGGCGACGTCAAACGAGCGTGTTTGGTTGTAGTCAGCTTGGGCCAATCATTGAATTTCATAAGCAAAATACTTCCAAAATCCCTAGTGGCCCGCCCGGGTCTCGATCATGGCACCTCTGAGTAATCGTTGGAGACGACCTCTCGCCCACGGGGCAACGGCATCGCGACGGTGACGTTGCCTAGAGAAAGGTGGCGTGCCCGACCATACCCGCCGCGACGGTGGCGTTGGTGACTTCGTCGATCAGCACGAAACTACCCGTCACTCGATCCTCGCGGTAGTCGTCAACGACGAGGGCGTCCGCAGTGACCAGCGTCGCAAGCCCAATCTGATTCGTGGTGATGGACGTGGCGTCCACGATCTTAAGTGACTCGATGTCGATGAGTCCCTTGATGGCTTGAACACGCACCGGAGTGGATTTCGTGGTGTGTTTTAACCGAAGGCGTTGACCACCGACACCAAAGGGTTGCTCGCCGAACCAGCAAATGGTTGCCTCGAACTCCTTCGTCACGGTAGGTAGTGGAGCGGTGGCGATGAGGTCACCGCGTCCGGCGTCAGTCTCGTCGGCGAGGTCGAGATCGGCTGCGAGACCCACCGTTGCCTCGAGTCGAGACACGCCGCCAAAGTTGATGGCCTTGATCGTGGTCTGTACTCCCGCTGGCAAGAGCGTCACGGCGTCCCCGACGTGAAAGGCCTCGCCACTCACCATGCCGGCGTACGTGCGCCCGCCGCCGTTTTGGCGGAGCACCCACTGGACGGGGAGACGCGCGCCTTGCGCGGCCTCCCACGATCCGGCCTCGGACGACTCCAGTGCTTCGAGGACCGTAGGTCCCTCGTACCACGGCGTGTTGACCGACGGCTCGACGACGTTGTCGCCCAGCAGGGCCGACACGGGGATCGTCAACGAGGTGGAGAAACCCAACTCGCGTGACACGGTGGCGATCTGATCGACGACGCGCTGGAAGACCAGTTCGGACCAGTCCACAGCGTCCATCTTGTTCACCGCGACGATGATCGAGCGAACACCGAGGAGCGCCGCGATGCAGAGATGGCGACGCGTCTGCTCCTTCAATCCCGACGCGACGTCGAGGACGACGAGCGCGAGATCGGCGGTTGAAGCCCCGGTCGCCATATTCCTCGTGTACGTGACGTGCCCGGGACAGTCCGCGATGATGAACTTTCGTGTAGGAGTGGTCGCGTAGCGGTACGCGACGTCGATGGTGATGCCCTGCTCACGTTCTGCGCGAAGTCCGTCGGTGACGAAGCTCAGGTCGAGGTCGCCGATGCCGCGCTTCTCCGACGCGGCGGCGACCGCGTCGAGTTGGTCGTCGAAGAGTTGGCGCGTGTCGACGAGCAATCGACCGATCAACGTCGACTTGCCGTCGTCGACTGATCCAATCGTCGCGAGGCGAAGAAGGTCCTTGGTCGCGACGTCCATCTAGAAGTAGCCCTCGCGTTTGCGGTCTTCCATGGCGGTCTCGGAGAACTTGTCGTCGCCGCGCGTCGCACCACGTTCGGACACGTTCGCGATCGCGACTTCGGCGATGATGGCGTCGAGAGTGCGGGCGTCAGAGATCACCGCGCCCGTGCAGTTGGCGTCACCGACGGTGCGAAAGCGCACCGTCTTTCGAACGACCTCTTCGTGTGGCTGGGGTTCCACGAACGCACCGACCGCGAGCCACATGCCGTCGCGAGCTATCACGTCGCGCTCATGCGCGTAGTAGATCGAGGGCAGGTCCATCTCTTCACGTCCGATGTACTGCCAGACGTCGAGTTCGGTCCAGTCCGACAGGGGAAAGGCGCGCACGTGTTCGCCAGGGTTGACCTTGCCCTGATAGAGCTGCCAGAGTTCGGGGCGCTGCTGGCGCGGATCCCATTGCCCGAAGGCGTCGCGGAAACTGAGGATGCGCTCCTTGGCGCGAGCCTTGTCCTCGTCACGTCGAGCACCGCCGAACGCCGCGTCGAACTTGTTGTCGTTGATCGCGTCGAGGAGCGTCACGGTCTGAAGACGGTTGCGCGAGCCGAGGAGACCGGGATCAGCCACTTTTCCTTGGTCGATGGTGTCTTGGACTTTGGCGACAATGAGCCGCGCGCCCGCCGCTTCGACGGCACGGTCGCGAAAGTCGAGCACCTCATCGAAGTTCTGGCCGGTGTCGATGTGCAGCACGGGGAAGGGCAATTGCTGAGGTGCGAAGGCCTTCGCTGCTAAGTGCAGCAACACAGCGGAGTCCTTGCCGCCAGAAAAGAGCAGAACCGGCCGTTCGCACTCGGCGACGACCTCTCGGAGAATAAAGAGGGCGTGCGACTCAAGAACGTCAAGATGGTCGGTGGCGTGGGGGGTGTGCAAGATCGTGGTCATGTTTCCGTGGAGTAATTGTATTCTAGTAATGCACTAGACAATCTAAGACTTCCGTGAGAATGGCCCTGATGACACCGACTTCCGACCTCGTAATCGAACTCGAGGTGGTCGACGAGCGTTTCGAGCGTGCGACACCACTCGAGATTCTCAAGTGGACCTTCGATCGCTTCGACGACGATGTCGCGATGGCCTGTTCGTTCGAGGACGTGGCGCTCTTGCACATGGTGCACGAGCTTCGGCCGTCGACGGAGATAATTTTCCTCGACACGGGTGGACATTTTCAAGAGACACGCGACTTCGCCGATCGAATGACGAACGAGTGGTCGCTCAACGTGACGCGCACCGAGCCCGGCCCCGACGCCGCCGCGTCACCGTGCGGAACTGCGAACTGCTGCGAACTGCGAAAGGTCGAGCCGCTGGGTCGCGCGCTGCAGGGTCGCGCGGCGTGGATCACGTCGGTCAAGCGCGTGGACGCGCCGTCGCGGGCGTTGATGAAAACCCTGATGTGGGATGAGAAATTCGGGCTCGTCAAAGTGAACCCGTTGGCGACGTGGGGTGACGACGACGTCGCGTACTACCTCAGGAGTCACGACCTTCCCGAACACCCTCTCTGGGCGCAGGGTTACGCGTCAATCGGTTGCGCCGCGATGACACTCAAGCCTCAGGTCCCCGGCGATCGACGCTCGGGTCGATGGGTCGGACTTGACAAGGAGGAGTGCGGGCTCCACGAAGCCTGACGCATCCACCTAAATAACCAGTAGCGACAGTAAATTTGTGGCAATGTCACCGCGACGCCACCTGGAGCAAGCCGAATGCTGCTAATAGTTCTGGCCCTCTTCTGGGTCGCGCTATTGGCACCCATCGCAGTTCGTCGACTCCGTGACGGTGGTACTGAAAAGTCCATCCTGTCCTTTCACGCCGAACACGAGGTCCTCAGCCGACAGGACTACTCGGTCGCGCCGGCGCACCGTCTCGACCAGCCCGACGAGCCCGCTGCCAGCGCCCAATTCTCAGAACGCAAGCCACGTCTGACCGTTGTTCACGCTGACGACACCTTTGGCACACTCGAATCACGATCTTCGTGGGACGAGTGGAGTGACGACTACGAGTATGACGACTCGGTGCGACCGATCTCGTCCGTGACGAACCGGTACGCGAAGGCGTACTCGTCACGACCCGACGAGATCGTCGCGTCGCCCACGTACGAAGCGCCAATACGGCGTCGCTCGATGAAGTCACAACGTCGCATGATGTTCACACGTCTGGTGCTCGCCGCGGTCGTGTTGACGCTGCTCGCGTTCGTCACCGGCAACACGTTGCTCTTCGACGTCGCGGCGCTGTCGATGATCGCCGTTGTCGTGTACGTCGCGTTGGCGTTCTACTCCGTCAGTCAGGGCTACTTGAACGACTCGTCGCTTCCCATTCGGGTACCTCAGCGTCGTCAACTCGCCACTATCGAACCCCTGTACGGCCGTGAGCGTGACGGTTACTCCGCGCAGTACGAAGACGAGTTCGAGTCAGAGTTTTATGAACCGGAGGCTGCGCAAAGCTGGGATCGCCAGCCCCAGCGTCGCCGGGCGTTGGGCTAAACTAGTCACCTCTTCGGGGGTGTAGCTCAATTGGTAGAGCGCTACGTTCGCAATGTAGAGGCAGTGGGTTCGAATCCCATCACCTCCACTCTGGAGCAGAAGAAGAACCGTGCATGAAGCACGAGGCCCTGGACCCATTTGACCACGCGATTTATGGCCGAGGTTGTGCCGGAGGGCGGTGGTGTGTGGCAAAAGACCTCACGTGATGTAGTCGGCCAGAGCGCAGATGTGTAATCGACGTGGTGAGAATTCTCGTCGCCACGCTTCATCCACGGTGAACGTGCGAGCACGTGTGAATTCCGCAGCATTCCTCCAAACTGATCTCAGTCGTCGAGCGGTCGCGTAGAAGTTGCGTGGGTTTGCACCGGCGAGAAATCGCGGACACTAAATGCGTTTCATCTCTTCTTCGCGACGAAGTGGATTCACTCGCGTCGGCGATATTCGTCGCTGCGACTCTCAACAATTGATACGGGATTGACTCGTCAAAAACGATCCGTTGTCGACAAGAAGTTTGTCTTCTTCGCACTAATCAATTCACTTTCACAAAAGTTGCACATAACTTCGTTCGTGACTACCAACGACTTGAGCTCAATGAATAACTTGGAGGCGGTTCGACGATTTCGCTTCGACATCTAATTCAGAAGTTTTGACTGAACGTGTCACCGCGCATGGACGCAATCGAATCGCAAGCGCCGAGGAGGCAACGTGTTGAACGAAGCATCGAGAAGTTTGAAAAGGCGTAGCTCCGTTTTTCGTCGGCTCTCAATGGCCGTTGCCGTTCTCGCCGGCTCACTGCTGATAACAAGCACCGTAGGACTCGTTGCGGCGTCGGCCACCGTTGTGAACACCACGGGTGTCGCTTCGCTGATCACGACAGTCACGGCCAACGTGAACGGTTCGATTACGACCGACTCGAGCGCCACCGCAACCTCGATTGGCTTTTGTTATTCGATAACGCAAAGCAGTGTCGTAACGTGCTCGGCCGGATCGATACTCGCCACAGGAAATCCCTTCACCGCGCCCCTCACGACGACACAAGCAGAAACCGGGGCACTCAGTGGCCTCTCTGCGGGCACGACCTATTACTACAACCTCATCACTACTGACTCCAACGCTGCCGTGACGTACGGCACGCCTCTTAGTTTCACCACGGCGAGTCCTCTCACGCTTACGAGCACGAGTGGCACGTACGGATCGGGTCTTTCGTTGGCCTCGTCCGGCGGTGGCGGTGCGGGAGCCGTCACGTACTCCGTGGCGACAGCCGGCACCGCTGGCTGCTCCATCACGTCGGGTGTCTTGAACGCCACCAGTGCCGGCACGTGCACCGTTACCGTCAATCAGGCAGCTGACGCCCACTACGTCTCGTCAGCGCCGGTGACGACGACCGTGACCTTCGCGAAGGCCGCGGCGACCGTTTCGCTCGGTGCAAATCCGGTAACGCCCGTCGCTCCCGGTACGTCGGTGACCTTGACGGCCACGGTCAGTGCGGGTGCGACGGGCACCGTCGCGTTTCAGTACTCAACTGACGGAGCGACGTATAACGCGATCGGTGCGTGCGCGACCCAGGCCATCTCCATAACCACGGCCACGTGCGTGACGACGGCGCTCCCGACGTCGACGGTCGATCTGAACGCGATCTATTCGGGCGATACCAACTACTTGACCCAGACCAGTGCGGCTTACCCCTACGCGGTCGTGCTGACGCTTTCGAGTCAGGCCCCGCTCGTCGTGACCAGTACGACGGGCGTGTTGGGCACTGGACTTCCTCTGACGACGAGTGGTGGATCGGGCGCGGGTGCCATCACCTACAGCGTGACGTCGGCTGGCACCGCGGGCTGCTCCGTCACGTCGGGCGTCTTGAACGCCACGTCGCCGGGGACCTGCATGGTCACCGCCACGAAGGCTGGCGACACCCACTATTCTTCAACGAACTCGTTGGCCATGACGGTGACCTTTACGTTGGCGACGCAAGCGACGTTCAGCCTCACGAGCACGAATGCCGGCTTTGGCACGTCGTTGACCTTAACGACGAGCGGCGGTTCGGGAACTGGCGCGGTGACGTACGCGGTCACGAACGGCACGGCGACGGGTTGCGTGATCTCGGGTACCTCCGTGAAGGCGACGAGCGCCGGGACCTGTATCGTGACGGCCACCAAGGCGGCCGACTCAACGTACGCGGCGGCGTCATCCGCGGCGACGGCGGTGGACTTCGCACTGCCGGCACGGCCCGCGGCTGTCGTGTTGAGCTTTACTTCCACTGGCACGGCGCTCAGTTCCGCGTCGCAGCACTCGTTGAGTGTGCTCGCGAGGAAACTGGTGAACGGCGCTTCCCTTCGACTCATTGGCTACGCCTCTAGGGACGCCGCGCTCGCGCTCACAAGGGTGCACGTCGTACAGAAGTTCCTGTCGACCCGGGCCAAAGTCCACGTGCACGTGACCTTGGAGACGAGAGACGCTGTGCAAAGAGTCACCATCGAGACCCTTTCGCAGTAAGAGCGGGCCCTTCGGGACCGAACGGGTGAGTACGAACTACGATCGCTCGTGAGGACCGACGCGCGCCGGCGGTCCGAGCGGTGAGGAGACTGTTTGCAAGCTCTACTGGCTCGATCGGATACTCGGATCTCACCGGCTGACGCCGAGTCTCTCGAGTGGCGAACTGTCTTACGGGTAGAACGGAATTGACGTGAACGGATCCGGCGGTGACGAGCTTGAGGCGACAGACGGAATTTCTTCGAAGACGTCCGTTGACGCGAGTCGGAACAACTCTCAATCCAAGCGACGAGGAAACCGTTCTGAGAAAAGGGCAGAGCGCTATCGGCACACAAGGACGTCGACTGCGTGGGCGGGGGTCGTCGTCGCCGTGCTGTTTGGCGTCGCACTTATCGATTTCATCGCGCAGAACACACGTAACGTGCGTATCGACTTCTTCTCCGTTTCGGGACGCATACCCATCGCCGTGGCGTTGCTCGCCGCAGCCTTGGCCGGCGCGGTCGTCGTCGTTGCGGTGGGTGTAGGCCGAGTGGTCCAACTCAGAGTGAATCTCCGTCGCCAACGCCGCACGTCGAACGCTGAAGACGTCACGATCGATGAGCACGGGTCGAGCACGCCTCGCGGCGCAGAGAAGAGTTCAGACGAGGTCTGATTGGTTACGAGCGGAGCGGTCCAATAACTCCAGTTCGGATGGTGTCGGCAATCGTTGTGGAGACGTTGGGAAAGAAATGAGAAAAACATCATTACTCCTCGTCTCAAAGAGAAAATTCGTTGTCGAGGGTTTTGGTCCCATTCGCGAGAAGCGCCGAAAACTCCAGTCTTAGTACTGAGAGGGCGTCGGGATTCGATGATGGTCGGCGCTCAAAAAAGAATTGTCATCTGAATGAAATCTTACTTGGCTGTATAATTACTAATCAGAAACCGATTTTCAGACTCGTTGACTCTGAACTTAATTCGGTTGTGAGAGCTGTGTGTCGTATGTCATCTGACCCCGCAATAATTCGTACCACTTCTTCATGGAAAAACTTTTACAAGTTTCGTGGTTCGCGCCGCCCAGTTCATCGATCCGGCGTTCGTTTCACTCTCGGCATCGTCGCCACGGGTCTGCTCAGTCTCGTCACGTTGATGGCGTTCTCCGGTGAGGTCGCCATGGCCGCGGCGACGCCGATCAATCTCGGTAACGCCACGCCGTTCGCGGTTCTTGCGGGCTCGACGGTGACGAACACCGGTTCTTCGGTGATCACTGGCAACGTAGGACTTTCTCCCGGCACCTCCATCACTGGTTTTCCGCCCGGACTCGTTCATGGCACGACGGGCGCCGCGGACGCGTCCTCGCTCGCGGCTCAGTCCTCTTCAACCGCCGCCTACCTGATCGCCGCGGGTGAGACTCCGTTCTCAACGGTGGCTGCGGGAACGCTGGGCGGTACGACGTTGGTGCCGGGCGTCTACCAGTCGGCGAGTGGTCTGGCCCTCAATGGGACCTTGACGCTTAACGGCGGTGGCGACGCCAACGCGGTCTTCATCTTTCAAGCTGGATCCACGTTGACCACGGCGTCGGGCAGTTCGGTCGTCTTGATTGGCGGCGCTCAGGCGTGCAATGTCTTCTGGCAAGTGGGGAGCTCGGCGACACTCGGAACGACGACGTCATTCGTCGGCACGATCCTTGCGCAAACGTCGGTCACCTTGAACAACGGCGCCAGTGTGCAAGGTCGGTTGCTAGCGCAAACTGGTGCGGTCACCCTTAACAACAACACGGTGAACGTCCCGACGTGTGCCGCGGCCGCCGCGACGACGACGACCACGACGCCCACAACTACAACAACGAAGCCCGTCACGACAGGGACGAAGGCACCGGCGAAGCGTCGTACGACTACGACGCTCCCCGCGAGCCCGACCATCATTCCGGTCGGCGCCCCGAAGACCGGTGAGGGTGGCACAGCGCGATCGAGTTCGACGCCCCTCGGCCTCATTGGCCTCGGCGCTCTCGGTGTCGGAGTCGCGGCAACGTCAGTCGCCGTGCGTTCTCGTCGACGTCACCAGTAGCGGTTGCCCGATGATCGCGCGCAGGACGTGAGGGTTCGGAGCGGGCGCCAACGTCGAGCGTGGGTGTGGTGGAGCATTGCGGCACTCGCCTTCGGCGTGGGCGCGTACTCGCTCGCCGCGACGTTGCCCAGGACCGATCCCAAGGCGGCCGTGCTGGCTCACGTAACGTCCACGTCGAACTCGACGACGAAGATTTCCGTCGTCGCCAGATCGCGTCCAGTCAGAATCACCATTCGCTCGATCGGCGTCAATACCCAGGTCGGCACACTCGGCTTACAGCCGGATCACCAAGTCATGGTACCCACCAACACTCGCGTCGTCGGTTGGTATAAAGACGGACCGCCGCCTGGACAGATCGGCTCCGCCGTCATCCTCGGTCACGTCGACTCAACGCAGGGTCCCGGCGTCTTCTTCGATCTGAAGTCGCTAAAGGCTGGCGCCCGGGTGAGCGTGGTTCTACAGAACGGAACGGTGACGAACTTTTCCGTCACGAAAGTCGTCCAGTACTCCAAGTCATCGTTTCCCGATCGACTGGTCTATGGATCGCACGGTACGCGCTCGCTCCAGCTCGTCACGTGTGGTGGGACGTTCGATCACGCGACGGGACACTACGAATCAAATATCGTAGTCTTCACCAATTTGATGAGCGTTTCGCTCCCGAAGGCGCTCGTTCGGTCCTAAGACTTGACCGTACGTAGGTGCCAAGTTTTTCACGGCGCTACGTGGGAGGTCTCGCGCCCATTATCTATTGCGTGACTCTAGGATTGGGCCACGTCCATTACTACCCAGGATCTTGACGACGCGCGAAAGCGCTATCACTTCGCTCTCGCGCCCGAGGACTACGAACGCTTGCCCTTCTACACGGCGTTGTTGCACGAACTCGAGCGCGACACGCTCGCGCTCGAACTCCTCGCGTCCGTACGGTTGGAACAGCGCAATCCAATGCTGATCCTCGCGGCATTGCAACTCGCGGGTCTTCGCGGTCACCCCGTCCTCGGTCCGATCTACGACAGGGCGCGCCTCGGTCATATCGAAGACATGGAAGCCGCGGCGCTTTCTGTACTCGGCGTTGTACATGACACGCCAGAGCTCGTTCGAAGTGAACTGTGGCGATCGACGCAGACCAATGAACCAGGTCGAAGCGCCATCTTGCAAGTCCTCGTCGCTGAACTCGTGGGTCAAACCTTCGAGGAGGTCAATCTCATTGAAGTGGGGACGTCGGCGGGTATCAACCTCTGCTTCGACCAGTTTCCGGTTCGGACAAAAGACGACGGCAACGCGTTGACGTTGATCTGCGACGACTTGACGTCGATCGATCGAACGAGAAAGATGCCCAGCGTAAAATCGCGCGTCGGCATTGATCCCCATCCTCTCGATCTCAGCAATGAAGAAGATCGCCTGTGGCTTAAGGCCTGCCTCTGGCCCGAGGAACGTCGACGTCACGAACGTCTCGACGCGATCGTGGCGGCGCGTCCGTCGTGGCCGAGCGTGACGGAACTTACTGGAACCGCACTCGAAAGACTCGACGATGCATTTGACGAAGGTGACGCGAACGCGATGACGATCGTCGTGAACACGTGGGTGGCGTTTTACTTCACTCCCGACGAACAGCTCGCGTACTTCAACGAAATGTCGCGACGTTGTCGTGAAGGGAACGTCGCGTGGATCTCGATGGAGTCAGCGATGGTGACGTGGCCCGGCGTGAGCGTCGACGACGAGGCCCACCATCGCGGTGCGTCGCAGATCGTGATGGCGAATCCGGGGTCAGCGCCCGCCCATTGGGGCTGGTGCCACGCGCACGGACGATGGCTCGAACAAACTACATTCTCGTAGTTTTCTTCGAGGCATCGTTTCGACTCGGGGAGCAGCGCAAACGCTTCGAAAAAATGGTCGCGACGAAGGTAACTCCTGTGCAAAAGATGCGACTAAGTGGTTGGTATCTCTGTACATAAGGTCGAAATTGGTGCATAAGTGAATCAATTCTGGGCATAAGTTTGTGATTTCCCCCTTCGGCCTTGGTAACGGCAAAAATCTCTGGCAGAGTAACTCTCGTAGTTCACGTAGCACCTGCCAACGATTCTTCGAACCGCAAGGGGAGAGGGAAGTAGGGGGATGAGGGGCCTCGCAAGAGGATCGGAATCCTTCTGGCGGGCAGTGGAGTTCGGTCCACTGTTCGAAACTGGCAAATGACGTGAAGTGCCTGCCGTCAAAGATGTTCTGTCCGACACGGAACATAGTTGGCGTGCCTCGGAAACCCCGAGGGGCGGGTGAGTTTCGGCTCACTGGTCACTCGGGGTTTTCGGCCGTCCGGGGACTATTTCTGTTTCTGTCGATGACGTCAGCCGCGCTACTCGAACCAGTACCGGCGAACTTCTTGTCCGTTGTCTTGGCAAAGCGTTTGACCTTCTTCTAACGGCACGCTCGACTCGTACGTGCCCCCGCAACTCTCGATGACCCTTCGCGATCCGGCGTTGCCGTCAAGACACGTCACGAGAACGCGGTCGACTCCCTCCGCGCGAATCACGACGAGGGCCTGGCGCAACATCTCCTTCGCGTAACCCTTGCTTCGGTGCGCGGGCACGACGGCGTAGCCAATGTGTCCTCCCGTCGTCGCCAAGAAATCGTTGAGTTCGAATCGTATCGAGACCCTGCCAACGAGTTCGCCATCCATTTCAGCGACGAGCTGCACCGCGCGCACTTGATTCTCGGTAAGGTTCACGCCGCGGCGCTGGTCGTCGAGAGCTCGTAGAAAATCCGACCACGACATGAGAGCGTTCCATCCAAGGAGGAAGTGAAAGTCCTCGGTGAGTATCACTTCGTGCGCGTTGAGCGCCGAGGACTCGTCGTCGTGACGGTAAGGACGCAGTCGTAACGCCATCGATTCAGCGTACCGGCGGTCCCGGTTGCACTCAATTGTTTACCGGTGCCAGAAAGCGGCGCCGCGCGGCGAAACGCGATACGACGAGCGCCATTCCTCCGCGACGAGCTACTCGACCTCGGCCATGGAGCGAGGGAAGTGCGTTGGCGTGAAGTGAACGGCGCCCCCGGGCACCAACCAGGGAAGAACTTTGATGTCGTACTTGCCTGCTCGCACCGCGGGGTCGGCTTGTTTTAACTCAAGGGCGACCTCGGGCGAAACGTTGAGAATGGAAAGCCCTCGAAAGTGACCGTCGATGAGCGGGCCGGCCGCGAGAAGGTGACCGGCTTCATGGAGGTCCGCCAGATGCGCCATGTGAGCGTCTTGCAACGCCGCAGCTTCAACCTCACCCAGCGCAGGCGCGTCCTCTCGCAGAATCAACAACACGACGCTGAAGCGGTCAAAGTCCATAGTCAAGGGTACGTGAGGGCGGTACGCAACCGCAATTATTCCGGCCACTCAAGCGTGCGACGTGCGTTCGAAGCGAGAACGGTGATCGTGCGCGGTGTCAGCGCCCGGGGCCAGGATCGGCTCGGACGTCGCTGAGCGAAACACTCGATCCGCAGCGATCGCAAAGAACATTGATCCCGACGGAACCGTCGCACTGGTGGTGTTTGAATTCGATCGGCGGGCCGTGAGGAGCTTCCCAGCGATCGCCCCACGCGGTCAACGCAATGATGACGACGCCGAGCTCTCGTCCCTTTTCCGTGAGGACGTACTCGTAGAGTTCGGAACCTTCGGAGTAACGACGTTTCTCCATGAGTCCTTCGGCGACGAAAAGCTCCAGTCGCGACGCCAAGATGTTCGGTGCGACGTGGAGACTGTGCTCGAATTCCGAGAATCGAGTCCTTCCTCGAAAGAAGGCGTCGCGGATGATCAGCAAACTCCATCGCTCGCCCACGATTTCGAGTGCGCGTGCGGCCGAGCAGTTCTCTGACGCGTAGGTTCGCCCCAACATCTCAGAGACCCGGTAGTTGGACACGCGTCATGGCTGCAGGCTACGATAAATCACTTGCATCATGCAAGTACTCCACTGAACTACTCCGTGGAGCAGATAGAGGAGAACAGCAATGGTTGCCAACCCCGACA
This sequence comes from Acidimicrobiales bacterium, assembly GCA_035937905.1. GTDB lineage: Bacteria > Actinomycetota > Acidimicrobiia > Acidimicrobiales > RAAP-2 > RAAP-2. Next base: position 49,442 of record DASZHK010000107.1, on the reverse strand, counting down.
CCACCGAAGTGGACTACGCCTCGAGAGAGTCGAATGCGAGTAGAGCACTCGACGTCGTTAACGCGTATCTGACCTCGTTCTATTCGGGTGATTTCGAGGAGGCGAAAACCGTCGTGTCGGACGACTTCGTCTTCGCTGGACCGTTTCTCCAAGTCGAGAGCAAGGCGCTGTTCTTCGAGGGAGCGCAGGGACTTCGGCCAATCGTGCGCGGCCACCGCCTCCTTCGTCAGTGGACTGACGCCGACAACGTGTCGTCCATCTACGACGTTGACTTCGAGACACCGAATGGCACCGGATCGATCGTCATGAGCGAATGGCACGTCATTCGAAACGACGAAATCGTCTCTGGTCGCGTGATCTTCGACTCCGCCGCGTTTCGCTCGCTCGTATCCCCGACGTAAAGTCAACGACGTGGCATCGGTAAAGGAACTCTTCGACACGGTGGCAGAGCATCTCATCGCCACCGACGAGAGAGTCCGCGTGGGAAAGATTTTTCACTCAGAGGGGCTGAAGACCGGCGAGAAGTACTTCGCGTTCACTCGCAGAGACGAACTCATCGCCAAACTTCCCCAAGAGCGCGTCGCGCAACTGATCGCCGATGGTACGGGCTGGCCGTTCGACGCCGGAAAGGGTCGACCGATGAGGGAGTGGGTCATCCTTCGTCCCACGGACCTCGTGTCTTGCACGAGTCACGTCGCCGAAGCGCTGAAGTTCATGGCGGGCAAGAAGTAATTCAAATGGATGGCAGCACCGCTCGCGTGACACGGGTTAGAACAACGATTGTGGCTCCACGGGTTCCGTGAGCTCGGGTCCGTCGTTCTTCACCGATCCCACCGCCGTTCCCACGCCGTAGTGGGTGAGCGTTCCCTTGGGAGCGGGACGAAGTAGTTGCAAGCGCTCGTCGGGTCCGTAGTCGGCGACGTTCAACCACGTCTCGACGTCGTCGGTACTGAGTACGACTGGCATACGGTCGTGGATCTCGTCCATGTCGACGTTCGGCGTCGTGGTGATGATGGTGCACGTCGCCACGGGCTCCGCGCCTTCGTCGTCGGGATTGTGCCAACGTTCGTAGAGACCGGCGAGGAGGAGGGGATCGTCATCGGTGCGCGTGAAGAAGTTCGGTTGGCGATTGCGTCCGGGGCGATGGTCCCACTCGTAAAACCCGTCGACGGGAATCACGCAGGGACGTTTCGCGAAGGCGCTTCGAAACGAGGGTTTCTCGGCGACGGTCTCACCGCGCGCGTTGAAGAGTTTGTTGCCGATCTTGGGATCCTTCGCCCAACTCGGCACGAGTCCCCAGCGGTAGCGATCGAGCACGCGCGCGCCGTCGTGTTCACTCACGCCAAAGAGACGACGTTGGGGTCCCACGTTCCAGCTGGGGTGCCCTTCGGGATCGAGGCCCGCGGCGAGGGCCGCGTCAAGGAACCGAGCCAGGCGAGCAGGCGGGGTGAAGAGGGCGATACGACCACACATCTCTCCAGTTTGTCGTGTTTTACTGGCGTTGGCGCGTGTAACGAGGAGTGACTACTCTTACGAACATATGTTCGCTTTTTCACCACCTCGACCTCCCCTCTCCCCAGAGCTCCTCGCCGCCGTGCGGCCCGTTTCACTCGCGAAGAGCCGCACCGTGCCCCTCGGTGATCCGTGGCGCGCGCTCGTGCCCGACGCCGCGTTGCGTCGTGGTTCGACGGTGGTGGTCGAAGCACCGGTCGGCCTAGGGGGTCTAAGTCTTGCCCTCAGTCTCTTGAGTGAGGCGAGCACGCAAGGTCACTGGGCGGCGGTCGTGGGCGTGGACGACCCCGGTGTCGTGGCGATGGTCGAACTCGGCGTCGACCTACGGCGGGTGCTCTTCGTCCCGCGACCGAGAGGGGCGTGGGCCGAGTCCGCGGCCGACCTTCTCGACGGCGTCGACCTCGTGCTCGTGCGACCACCCTCACGCGCCGGTCACGGCACCGCGCGTCGCTTGATGGACCGGGTTCGTGAGCGCGGCACCGTGTTGATCGCGCTCAGTGAGCCACGCGCTCCCTGGCCGCTGCCGGCCGATCTCTCCTTTCGCGTGACCCAAGCCGAGTGGGTCGCCTCCTCACGACTCGACGCGCGGTACCTCACCGTGCGCGTGAGCGGCCGCGGCGAAGCGATCCGCGGTGGCGAGCACGTGGTGGTGGTGCCGAATCGGCGCGGCCGCGCCGAGGCGAGCTGATGGAGCAACTCCTCGCCATCTGGGTGGAGTCGCTCTCGCTCGAACAGCCCGACGGTTCGACGTTGCGCGACACGATCGTGTTGCTCGACGCGTTGAGCGTGCTCTGTCCTTTCACCGAGGTAGTGCGCCTCGGTCTCTACGTGTTGCCGTTGCGCGGACCGAGTCGATTCTTCGGTGGCGACGACGCCGTTCTTCGTGCGGTGCGCCAGAGCGTGCTCGACGTCGTGGACACCGAGCCCAAGCTCGGCGTCGCCGAAGGGCTGTTCTGCGCGGAGCTCGCGGCGCATCGCGAACTCATCGTGCCGCGCGGCTCGAGTGACGTGTTTCGTCGCGCGCAACCCCTCGACGTGCTGGGACGTAAGGACCTCGCGACCACGTGTCAGCGGTTGGGACTGCACACGCTGGGTGCCTTCGCCGATCTCGATCACGCGCGCGTGGCGGAGCGTTTCAACAAGCACGCGCTCGCGTTGCATCGGGTGGCGCGTGGCGAACTCTCCGAGATGGAAGGTCAGCGCGACCTGCGTCTCGCGCGGCGTCTCGCGCAGTTGCGCGGTGAGGAGGATCTCTTCGAAGAGCAACAAGGTTTCTTCGGTCAGCGCGGGGCAGGGGACGATCGAGCCGACGCCGCCGCGCATCGGGTGCGTCGACGTCTCGGAGCGGAAGGCATCGTGGTGGCCGCGTTGCGCGGGGGACGTGGACCCGAGGACCGAGCCACGCTCGTGCCCTGGGGCTCGCCGACGACGAACGTCCGGGACCTCGCGCCGTGGCCCGGACAGCTCGCGGCACCCTCGCCGGCGACCACGTTGGCCCATCCGGTGCCGCTCCAACTGCGCGACGCGGCGAATCGTCCCGTGGTGTTGAGTACGCGCGGCACCCTGAGCGCGGAGCCCACGGCCGCGATCTTCTCCTCGCCCCTTCGTCGCGAGATCATCTGGCACGCGGGACCCTGGCCACTGGTGGAGCGTTGGTGGTCACGTCATCGCCGCCGCGCGCATCTGCAGATGGTGCTCGCGAGTGGCGAGGCGCTGTTGGTAGTGGCGGAGTCGAGTCGGTGGTGGCTCGTTGGAATCTATGACTGATGGCGACCTACGGAGAACTGCACGCACACTCGGGCTTTAGCTTCTTAGACGGCGCGAGCGACCCCGAAGAGCTGGTCGTCGAAGCGAGCCGTCTCGGTCTGTCGGGCCTCGCCCTATGCGATCACGACGGCCTCTACGGCGTGGTGCGCTTCGCCGAAGCGGCGCGCGCGCTCGGACTCGCGAGCGTCTTTGGCAGTGAGGTCACGCTCGACGGCCGCGACGATCGCGTGGGCGTGTCGGACCCCTCGGGAGAGCACCTCGTGTTGTTGGCCCGCTCACCCGCGGGCTACGCGCGTCTGTCGCGGATGCTCGCGCTCGCGCACCTCGAACGCGGTGAGAAGGGGGCGCCGCGTTTCACGCTTGACGACGTCGCGGACGCGGCGCACGAGTGGCTGGTGTTGACGGGGTGTCGCAAGGGACCACTGACGCGCGCGTTACTGGACGAAGGTCCGCGCGCCGCGCAGCGCGCTCTGGCGCGACTCATCGAACGATTCGGTCGTGAGAACGTGGCTGTCGAGATCTGGGACCACGGCGCGCCCGACGACGTCGCGCGCAACGACGTCCTGGCCGAACTCGCGGTGCACGCCGACGTCGCGCTCGTCGCGACGAACAACGTGCACTACGCCACGCCACGCGACTTCCCGCGGGCCAACGTGCTCTCGGCGATTCGTGCCCGCAAGAGCCTCGAAGAGATGGAGGGTTGGCTCAGTGCGTCACCGTCCGCGCACCTTCGAAGTGACGCCGAGCAACGTCGTCGTTTCGCGCGTTGGCCCGGGGTCGTCGACCGCGCCGGAGAACTCGTGAGTGAGCTGGCCTTCGACCTCCGTCTCGTGGCGCCGAACCTGCCCGCGTTCGTAACCCCCGAAGGGCACGACGAGCAGAGCTACCTCGAAGAGATCGTCGCGGTCGGTGCCACGCGTCGCTACGGGTCGCGTGACGCCGAACGCGTCGAGGGCGCGTGGCGTCAGATCGATCACGAACTCGGCGTCATCAAGACCCTCGGGTTCGCCGGCTACTTTCTCACCGTCTGGGACATCACCGAGTTCTGTCGGACCAACAACATCTACTGTCAGGGGCGAGGCTCGGCCGCGAACTCGGCGGTGTGTTACTCGCTCGGCATCACCAACGCCGACGCCGTCGCGCTCAACTTGTTCTTCGAGCGCTTCCTCTCGCCGGCGCGCGACGGCCCACCCGACATCGACGTCGACATCGAGTCGGGTCGGCGCGAAGAGGTGATCCAGTACGTCTTTACGCGCTACGGACGGCACCACGCCGCCCAAGTGGCGGCCGTGATCACCTACCGGTCGCGTTCGGCGTTGCGCGACGTGGCGAGGGCGCTCGGCCACAGCGAGGAGGAGGCCAACTTCTTCCGTGACCACGTGAACCGAGCGACCATGAGCGCCACCGACGCCGAGGTGCCCGAGCTTCTCCTCACGATGGCCGGTGAACTCCTGGATCGGCCGCGTCACCTCGGCATCCACTCCGCGGGCATGGTGCTCTGCGACCGACCGGTCCTCGAGGTCTGTCCCGTCGAGTGGGGGCGCATGCCCGGACGCAGCGTGCTGCAGTGGGATAAGGACGACTGCGCGGCGATCGGTCTCGTGAAGTTCGATCTCCTCGGACTCGGGATGCTCGAAGCGTTGCACCGTGCGGTCGACGCCGTCGAGGCCTTTCACGGGGTCGCGCTCGATCTCGCGACGCTGCCCCAAGACGACGCGGTCTACGACCTACTCTGCGAGGCGGACACCGTGGGCGTCTTCCAGGTGGAGTCGCGCGCGCAGATGGCGACGCTGCCGCGTGTGCAGCCGCGTTGCTTCTACGACCTCGTCATCGAGGTGGCCCTCATTCGTCCCGGTCCCATCCAAGGACACGCGGTGAACCCCTACATCCGCCGTCGCCGCGGTGACGAGCCCGTGACGTACCTGCACCCTCGACTCGAGCCGATCCTTCACCGCACGCTCGGCGTGCCGCTCTTTCAAGAGCAACTGATGGAGATGGCCGTCGCCGTGGCGGGCTTCTCACCGGCCGAGGCCGACGAACTTCGCCAAGCCATGGCCGCCAAGCGCTCCGAGCTTCGCATGTTGAAACTGAAGAGTCGCTTCTACGCCGGTATGCAGGAGAACGGCATCAGCGGGGCCGCGGCCGATCAACTCTTCGACGCCTTGGCGGCCTTCGCGAACTTCGGTTTCCCCGAGTCGCACTCGGTCTCTTTCGCCCACCTCGTCTACTGCTCGGCGTGGATCAAGGTTCACTACCCGGCCGCGTTTCTCATCTCGTTGCTGAACGCTCAGCCCATGGGATTTTGGTCGACGCAGAGTCTCGTCGCCGACGCCCAACGCCACGGCGTTCTCGTGGTGCGCCCCGACGTGAACGCTTCGGGCGTGGGCGCCACGTTAGAAGGGGACCGGGAGAACCCCCTCGTGCGTCTCGGTCTCGGTGACGTTCGATCGATCGGGACCGAACTCGCGGAACGGGTGGTCGCGGGCGCCCCGTGGCAGAGCAGCACCGACCTCGTTCGTCGCGCCGGTCTCCAACAGCACCACCTCGAAGCGCTCGCCGCCGCGGGCGCTCTCGACAGCTTCGGCGCGAGCCGACGCGCGCTGACCTGGTCGGCGGGCGCCGCGGCGCAGTCGTTACCCGACCGACTGCCCGGTGTGGTGACGGGACTCGTGGCCCCGCCGCTGCCGACGGTGAGTGAGATGGAGCGTGTCGCCGATGATCTCTGGTCGATGGGCCTCACGACCGAAGCGACGGCCATGGAACTCGTGCGCCCGGCGCTCAACGAACGTGGGGTCACGCGCGCGAGTGCCCTCTTCGCGGTGGAGAGTAATCGCGTCATCGTGGCCGGCGTCGTGACGCACCGTCAACAACCCGAGACGGCGAACGGCGCGGTCTTCGTCAACCTCGAAGACGAGACCGGTCACGTGAACGTGATCTTCTCCAAGGGCGCGTGGGCCCGGTGGGGCAGCGTGGCGAGTCACAAGCCGGCGTTGGTGATTCGAGGTTCGCTCGAACGCGGTCAGGGTGTCGTCACGCTGTCGGCCGAGTACGTTGAGCCGCTCATGCTGGGATCGGTGGCACCATCGCGTGACTGGCGCTGAGTGCTACGAACGAATGTCTACATCTCTTTCATAGAAAGTTGCCGACAATCGCGAACGCGCGAACCGACCGCTGAAGCTGAGTATTTCGCAACCGTTGTGAGTTGTGAAGGTACGGAGCGATTGCCGGTTTCGTCGTAGCGACATGCCCTAGGTCCGCGGCGGTAGCGTCATCATCGTGGGTCAAAGCCCAAGCTCAATTTTGCAAGAGCTGCTTGATGAAGAGCTCGGAGGCGAACCAACAACAGTTAGTGGACTGACGAATCACCTTCCAATGGCGTTGGTGGCGAAGGAGCGTCTCGGCGCGGATCCCGAAGAACTCATTCGATTCGCAGCTGCGTACTCTACGCGCCTAGCTCCCATTCATGAATCAGAAAACCGACTCGACGAAAAGTCGTGGCGGTCGGCGATTGGCCAGAGTGGTGCAGCCGCCGATCTCAGAAGCTACTTCGTACGATTGATGGACGAGGTGGGTCCAGATGAAGCGTTGCGAACACATCTGCCCGCGCTCCTTCCAGGTGTTGGAGGTGCGGCGTTCCATGGCGTTATCCGGCTCTCCTACGCTATTGAGGTTTCGTCGCCTTCACGAATTGCGGCTGGCTTGGCCTACCTCGCCGAAGTGGGGAGCCCACTTGGTCCGCTGGTGCCCGGACAAGTCACGACACAAGATCCGTTAGAAGTGTTGGCCGACTTGTCGAAGTCATCGGACTGGCCCGAGCCTCCGCCAAAGAAAACTATTGACGAAGAGATACGCATCATCGCAAAAAACGAACTCTTCAGTGGAGTCGTCTCGTCACTCGAAATTGTTGATGACACCGAAACGAGATTGGCTGAAGCGGCACTTCAGGTTTATGCCTCGAGCAACGATTTCACGGCGCTTCACGGAGTGACCGGCCTGGCCGCAATCTTTTCGATACGTCCCTGGATCGAAGACGACGTACTCGTGAGCCGTTTTGCCTTTCAGGCTCTTGTCGCCGCATACCTGTCAATTGGTGCTCCACCACTATGGTCGCCGGACAGACTCGACCAATTCGTAGATTCAAATGAAAGTGACCCCAAAGATGTAAGGGCGGCTGCCGCGTTCAGCGATGACGAACACGTCTCGAAGCTCGTTTACACGGCGCATCGATCATGGGAACGGACAGGAAACCCCCTCTACCTTGCGGTTGCTGCACGGAAGGCACCTTTAACTTCTTGACTTCAAATTCGAATCTCTTTGATTGGCTTCAGCGAACCAGCGTCAAACGAACGCGTATGGCTTCAACCTTGAAGTGCCGTCTCAGGTCACCTGACGGCGTTCTTCGCGGCTCCAGATGAATCCTCCGGGTCTGCGGGCGATCAGTCTTCGGGATTTCCGCCAAATTCGCGGCGAACGGACCTTAACGATTCGAGAACTGAACGTCGTGGCGACAGCGGATTCTGAAGTTATCGATCTCGCTAATTGACGAAGGCGAATTCGGGACGCTCACCGGCTTCGATCTCCTCGCGAACGAGCATCTGCGCGATGGGCAGGTCGTCAGCGTGGGTCACTCCGATGCAGCGCGACTTCGTAGTCATCACGTCAAAGCGAAGTGGCGTGCGGTGGAGAATCTGTCCGACGAAGGTCGAGAGTTGAATCTCCTTCTCGTCCTCGAAGTCGTGCTGTTCGAGAGCTTGGTGCATGAGCGGAAGGATGCCCGGCTGAAAGCCCCAGAGGTTCATCGACACCGTTGTTTGAGGATGCAAGATCGCTGGCTCGAGACCGTCATCAGCGAAGTAGCCGTCCAACGTCGCGGACACGTTTCGACGCTCCACGATCTCGGTCAGATGGCCGTTCACGACGATGCACGTTCCCCGAGACACGGGTAGCTCGCCCACGAGGGCCCGCTCAAGCTCGAAACCCACGAGGCAGTTGTTTGTACTCGTGGTGAGGTGTTCACCCAAGTGGAGAAATGATTCGCGCCCGTAGAGGTCGTCAGCGTTGGAGACTCCAAAGGGTTGCGTGAGGTCGAGCGTTTCCTCGGCCGCGAGCACGGCGCTCACCGTGCCGCGAAGTTCCGTTTGGTACGTGAACGACACCCGCCGACCCTTGGGCCAGTTCGTCGCGACGTGCTCTTGAATCTCGGGGCCGGTGTCAGGGTTGATCACGATCACGATGTCGTCGAAGCCCGCGGCGTACGCGTCCGAGGCGATGAGGTCAATGACACCTTCGCCGTGCAGTCCGACAGGCGCGAGTTGCTTCACGCCGCCGTAGCGACGCGCGCGACCGGCCGCCAAGATGACGAGAGACGGCCCGCTCATTTCGACCACCGAACGACGGCCGAAGCCCAGGTCATGCCGGCGCCAAAGCCGGTGAGAAGGGCGTAGTCGCCCTTGTGGACGCGGTCGTTCTCGCGCGCGTCGTAGAACGCGAGAGGGATTGAGGCGCTCGACGTGTTGCCGTAACGGTCGAGAACGACGACGGCCCGGTCCATCTCGACGTTGAGGCGTTGACAAGCCGCCTGGATGATACGGATATTGGCCTGGTGGGGGATGACGAGACTGAGATCGTCCGACGTGATGCCCGCCATGGCCATCGCCTTTTCGGCCGAATCGACCACGACGCGCACGGCGCGGCGAAAGACCTCGGCACCGTCCATTTGAAAGAAGCCTTCGTGTTCACAGGTGAGCAGGTCGGCGTCGGCACCTTCGGCGCCAAGGGAGAACGACAGCAGGTCGTTTTCCGTGGGGTCGTACTCGAGCACCGTGGCGCCTGCGCCGTCGGCGAGCAGGACCGCCATGTTGCGATCACTCCAGTCGACCCAGCGCGACAGGTTCTCTGAACCGATCACGAGGACGCGCTTGTTACCGGTCTCGAGCAGACCGTACGCGGTTCGAACGGCGTACATGAAGCCACTGCAGGCCGCGTTCAAGTCCATGGCCGGACAGCTCAGTCCCATCTCGTGGGCGATCAATACCGCCGTCGCCGGCGCGATGCGGTCAGGCGTGGTGGTGGCGAGGATCAAGAAGTCGATGTTCTCGGGTTCGACGCCAGCGTCTTCAAGGGCACGATTGCCGGCGAGGACGCCGAGACTCTTCGCCGTGCCGCCGATGCGACGCTCTTTGATACCCGTTCGCTCTTGAATCCACGCGTCGTTGGTGTCGAGCGTCAAGGAAAGTTCGTCGTTGGTGACGATTCGGTCGGGTACGGCAGTACCCCAACCAATAAAACGAGCACCCATGTCTCAGCCCTTTCGTTGGCCAGTCATCCGCCCAGTCTAGGGGGTGGGTCTAGCTGGACGAAGGTGCCGGTAATACCTGCAAAGTGCAGCGCGCGACGCATATCAATCGATCGTCGTCGTCGCGCAGCTCGATACCCCACACGTGCACGCTGCGACCCTTACGAAACGGTGTCGCGGTCGCCGTGAGCATGCCCGAACTCATCGCGCGCAGGTGCGAACAGTTGAGTTCAGTACCCACCACGATCTGATCGGGTCCGACGCTGACGGCGCCACCGATCGACGCGGCGCCTTCGGCCAGTAGCGCCGACACGCCGCCGTGCAAGATGCCGTAGGGCTGGTGAACCTTCGGTCCCACCTCGACGCGAAGGACGACTTTGTCCGGCGTGACGCTGACGACTTCGACGCCGAGTTGATCGTTCACGTTGGGGCGCTGTGGAAGTCTGTCGAACACGTTGTCGCTCATAGGCGCAGTTTATGAGCCGGTAGCCTTTCTCTATGACTCGACGAGTGGACTTACGCAGTGACACGGTGACCCAACCGACGCCCGCGATGCGTGAGGCGATGGCGAACGCCGTCGTAGGTGACGACGGCTACAGCGAAGACCCGACGATCAACGAACTCGAACAGCGGTTCGCCGAACTCGTCGATAAGGAAGCCGCCGTCTTCGTCGTGTCGGGCGTCATGGCCAATCAGATTGCCTTGCGCGTGCTGGCCCACCCCGGCGACGTGATCGTCGCCGGGCGCTCCCAACATCTCGTGAGCTTCGAGATGGGCGCCGCGGCACGCAATTCGTCCGTGCAGTTCGCGACCGTGGACGATACGAACGGCTCGCTCGAACTCGCCGACGTGCTCGAACTCATCGACGCCGAAGGTGACCACCAGCCGCACGTGTCGATGGTCACCGTCGAGAACACGCACATGCTCTCGGGCGGAACGCCCTGGGACGTCGAAGACCTTCGCCAACTCGCCGGCGCGATTGGTGAGCGATCACTGCACCTCGACGGCGCGCGACTCTTCAACGCGGTCGTCGCGACGGGCACGAGTGCTGCGGCGTACTCGGCGCCCGCGACGACCGTCATGACGTGTCTGTCGAAGGGGCTCTGCGCCCCTGTGGGTTCGTTGCTCGCGGGACCTGCGTCGGTGATGGCACAGGCACGCGTCGAGCGCAAGCGCCTCGGTGGGGCGATGCGCCAAGCTGGCTTCTTGGCCGCCGCGGGCCTCGTCGCCCTCGACACCATGGTCGAGCGACTGAGCGAAGACCACGCGAGGGCGCGCCGACTCGCCGATCTCTTCGCCGCCGCGTTTCCCGAGTCGAACTACGACCCGACGACGTGTCGCACCAACATCGTGTCGTTCAATCACCCCCAGGCGCGTCAGATCGTCGAAGAGTTGTCGAACCTCGGCGTCGACGGCGGGACGGTCGCGCCGAAACGCGCGCGCTTCGTCACCCACGCGGGGGTGAGCGACGGCGACGTCGATTTCGTCGGCGACGTGCTCGCGCGATTCGTCCCTTCGAATCACTGAATTCTTCGCGCTTCGTTCGCGTGACGTTCACCGATTGACGCTGGAGACGCTTCTTTCGAAGAGGTAGCCTTAGGGCGTTCTAACGGCTTTCTATGACCGAAATTCTGCACCTCTCTACTTTTCTGCGCCGTCCGATCTTCGACTCCGACGGTGACAGAATCGGACGCGTCCAAGACCTGGTCGCGCGCCTCGGCGACGATCCGCACCCGCCCATCGTGGGCGCCGTCATTCGCATTGAAGGGCGCAACCTCTTCGTTTCGATAAAGAAGATCGGTGGTCTCGCTCAGGGTCGCATGACCTTCGAGGGGCGAAGGGTCGACCTTCGTCGTTTCGAGCGTCGACCGGGCGAGCTCTTGCTGGCCGAGGACCTCCTCGCGCGCCACCTCATCAACTTGGTGCGTGGGCGCATCATCATCGCCAACGAGATCGAGATCGCGGAGATCGACGGTCGCTGGGAAGTCGTCGGCGTGGACCCGGGTCGGCGGTCGTTCCTTCGTCGAGTCCTCGGTCACAAGATCGGTTCGCACGTGCAGACCGACGCCATCGTGGACTTCGCCTCTATTGAGCCCTTCGTCTCGCACGTCCCGACTGCGCGACTTCGCATCCCGTATCGCAAACTCGCGAAGCTCCACCCCGCCCAGATCGCCGACCTCGTCGAACAGGCGAGTCACGAAGAGGGCGAGGAGATCATCGAGGCCGTGGGACTCGACCGCGAGCTCGAGGCCGACGTCTTCGAAGAGCTCGACACGACCCACCAGTTGGAGTTCTTGGAGTCGCGCAGCGACGCCGAGGCCGCGCGACTCTTGTCGCGAATGGAGCCGGACAACGCGGCGGACCTCATCACGGAGATCGATCAAGAGCGCCGTCTGCCGATTCTCGAACTCTTGCCGACCATGCAACAGACCAAAGTTCGCCAGCTTCTCTCGTACAACGCGGACACGGCGGGCGGCATGATGAACCCTGACTTCGTCTCCGTTCCCGCGACCGCGACCGTCGCCGACGCGCTCGACGCCATTCGAACCTCGAGCGTTCCTGCGGAATCACTGCAGGCGGTCTTCGTTCTTGACGACAGCGGTCAACCCATCGGCGCCGCCTCCATCGCGCCACTCGTTCGTGCGCGACCCAACGAGTTGGCCCTCAGCGTCGCGAAGACGCACATGGCCCACGTGCATCCGCAGTGGGACCTGCACCAAGTCTCAAGAAAAATGAGTGACTTCAACTTGACCGTGTTGCCGGTGCTCGACAGCGAGCACGCCAAGATGATCGGCGTGGTGACAGTGGATGACCTACTCGAGGAGCTCTTGCCCCAGGGCTGGCGCGCCGAGTTCGGCATGGGCGCGGTGGAGGAGTAATGAGCCGCGCCAACCAAGGTCACGTTCTAAGGGGGTCTCTCTGAAACCCCCTAGTGCCAGCCGTGAGGCTTCAGACGTACCGACACAACTTCGCCCGTACCTAGAGGAGAGCGCTTAGCCCCCTTTAGCCTCCGCGTGGTTGTTTCGCTTAACGACCACATCGAGACGAAAGGAGGTGGAGCGTGCAGCGTAACAAGTCGAAAGTAACGCCAATCAACCGCGTGTTGACCAACGAGACGCGCCACGTCGTCGCTCAACTCTCGACGTCGCCGCCGCGCTCGACGTCGCCCGCGTTCAACGTGAGCGACGCGACGCTCGTTTCGTCCGCGTGGGCTTGTCGCCGATCGTCGAGTGCCGTTCGTGCGCGTTTCGATGGTTGCGCGAGGGGCCGCTAGGGGCGTCGTCATGGCTGAGAAGAACCCCCACCTCGATCCCGCCTCCGCGGTGCTGGACCAGGCACACGTCGGTGACATCCAAGGAGCCTTTGGCACCATTGGTCAACACGACGTGGGCGCTCGCACGTCGTTGAAAGCGCGCCTCCTCACGATGCTCGCCATCATGGGACCGGGTCTCATCGTCATGGTGGGCGACAACGACGCCGGTGGCGTCGCTACGTACGCGCAGGCCGGTCAGAACTTCGGTCTGACGCTTCTCTGGACGCTCCCGCTCCTGATCCCGGTCCTGGTCGTCAATCAGGAGATGGTGGTCCGACTGGGTGCCGTGACGGGTGTCGGTCACGCCCGACTGATCAACGAACGGTTCGGGAAGTTCTGGGGCGCCTTCTCGGTGGGGGACCTCTTCGTACTCAACTTCCTCACGATCGCCACGGAGTTCATCGGCGTCAGTCTGGCCCTCGGCTACTTCGGCGTCAGTGAGTACATCTCGGTGCCCCTCGCGGCGCTGGGACTCATCTTGATGACCGCGTCCGGAAGTTTCCGACGGTGGGAACGATTCATGTTCGTGTTCATCTTCGCGAACTTCCTCGTCATCCCTCTCGCCGTCTTTCGTCACCCAACGATCCAACCGTTCCTTCATGGTCTCGTGACGCCCGGGGTCAAAGGTGGTTTCAACTCCACGTCCGTCCTGTTGATCATGGCCATCGTGGGTACCACCGTGGCGCCGTGGCAGCTCTTCTTTCAGCAGTCGAACATCGTCGACAAGCGCATCACGCCACGGTGGATCAACTACGAACGCCTCGACACCGTGCTTGGATCGATTGTCACGGTCTTCGCCGCGGCGGTTTTGATGGCGGTCGTCGCCATCGCGTTCGGCAAGACGCCGCTAGCCGGACACTTCGTGAACGCGGGGGCGGTCTCCAACGGCTTGAAGAAGTACGTGGGCACGGCCGCCGGGACACTGTTCGCGATCATCCTCTTGAACGCGTCGATCATCGGCGCCGCCTCGGTGACACTCGCGACCTCCTACGCGTTCGGTGACATGTTCGGGGCCAAGCACTCCTTGCACCGCAGTTGGCGCGACGCCAAGTTCTTCTACAGCGTCTTCTCGGCCATGGTGATCGGGGCCGCGGGCATCGTCATCATTCCTCACGCGCCTCTCGGGCTCATCACGACGAGCGTGCAGGCGCTGGCGGGCGTGCTCCTGCCCAGTGCCACCGTCTTTCTGCTACTTCTTTGCAACGACAAAGAGGTTCTCGGACCCTGGATCAACAAGCTGTGGCTCAACGTCGTCGCGAGCATCATCGTCTCGATCCTGCTCATGATGTCGCTGGTCCTCATGATCACGACGCTCTTCACCTCGATCAACGTCCGGACCCTCGCGGTCACGTTGGGCGTCACGCTGCTCGTCGCCTACGTCGTCAGTGGCGTCGTGCTCTATCGAACTCGTTCGCGTCGCGTGGCGATGTCGCCGGACCTCATGCGCAGTCGCTCGTCGTGGCGTATGCCGTCGATCAGCCTTCTGAGTCGACCGAAGTGGTCGCGGGGTCGACTCTTCGGGATGTACCTCCTTCGTGGTTACCTCGTCGTCGCGGTCATCATGCTGATCGTGAAGGGACTTCAGTTGGGACTTCACAAGTGAGGCTCGGTGTCCTTCGCAGCGACGACGAAGTTCGTGCTGTGACGTGACAGCCATCTCATAGTCTCATGTGATGAGTTCTCTCCCCACGCTCGTCTGCGTGCACGCGCACCCCGACGATGAGGCGTTTTTTGGTGCCGGAGCAGTCGCGCACTACGCGGCCCTCGGCCACCGCGTGGTCTTGATCACCTGCACCTACGGTCAGTTGGGCATCGACCCCGCCGGACGACCGGGCAACGAAGCGCACCACGATTCCCTGAGGACGAAGATCGTCCGTGCCGGTGAACTGCAACGCGCTGCTTCGTTGCTCGGCATCGCTCGCGTCGTCACCCTCGGCTTCGAGGACTCGGGTATGAAGGGCTGGGCGGAGAACGACCACCCGAACGCTTTCATCAACGTCGACGTCGACGCGGTCGCCGCGACGATCGCCACGATCGTCGACCAAGAACGAGCAGCCGTCGTCGTTACCTACGACGAAAACGGTTTCTATGGTCACCCCGATCACGTGCAGGCCAACGTGGTGACCCGTCGCGCCCTCGATTTCTCCTCGAGCGTCGAACGCCTGTACTACCCCGTGGTGCCTCGAGGCGTCATCACGAGGTTCGTCGCGGGCGCGAAGGAACTCGATCTCTCCATGCCCGCGTGGGTGCTCGACGCCGGAACGAATATCCCGGACGAACTCGTGGCGACGACGATGGACGTGAGCGCGTACGCGAAACTGAAGCAAGAGGCCATGGCGGCGCACGCCTCACAAGTCGACAACGGAGACCTCGTTCGAATGAACGAAGAACTCTTTACACTGCTCTTTGGTACTGAGTACTACCAGCGCGCCTGGAGTCGCCACGCGGCGACGGGCGACGGTGCCGATCTCTTTGGAGGACTGTGATGGGACTTACTTTCTTGGCGGTGCACGCTCACCCCGACGACGAGGCGAGCTCGACGGGCGGACTTTTTCGCCTGCTCGCTGACCAGGGCGTGCGCACGGTGCTCGTGACGTGCACCAACGGCGAGTGCGGTGACGCGCTCGACGGCGCGAAGCCCGACGCCGATCACCACGACGGCGACGAAGTGGCGAAGGTCCGCGCCGTCGAACTCGACAACGCCGTGAAGATCCTCGGCATCGACCGACTGGTGCGCTTGGGCTACCGGGACTCGGGGATGAAGGGCTGGCCCCAGAACGACGACCCCGAATCCTTCTGGGCGACGCCCGTCGACGAGGCCGCGAAGCGACTCGCCGAGGTCTTGCTCGAGGAGCGCCCCCAGGTCGTCATGACCTACAACGCCTACGGCTTCTACGGTCATCCCGACCACATCCAAGCCCATCGCGTCACGATGGCGGCCCTTGAACTGCTCGACTACGAGCCGACGCTGTACTTCAACGCGATCCCGAACTCGGTCATGGCGATCATGGGTGCGCGGTGGGAGCAAGAGGAGCGCGAGAAGCGAGCCGCGGACGAAGCCAAGGGCATCGTGCGCCCCCCCGAGCCCGAAGAGAGCGAAGAGGATCGAGTGCAGATGGGCACGCCCGACGAACTCGTCGACGTGGCCGTCGACGTGAGCTCGGCGAACGACGCCAAGTTCGACGCGTTGGCCGCGCACCACTCGCAGATCGCCGAATCCTTCTGGATGAAGATGGGTCGCGAGCAATTCAAAGAGGCAATGCGCACCGAGTGGTTCGTGCGCGTGACGAATCCGATGGCCGTTTCTGGGCTATCGAACGACATCTTTGCCGGTTACCGCTGACGAACGGCAGTCGCTGCGTCGCTACTCGTGCAGCGCGGCGTGGATGATCTTTCCGATTTGGTCGACTTCGAGCAAGAACCCGTCGTGACCGACCGCTGAGGTGATGACGAAGAGCGGTTGAGCGGTGGGCGTGAGACGCACGATCTCCTCTTGGAGTCTCAAGGGGTAGAGACGATCCGAGTCGATACCGATCACCGTGACCTGGCTCTCTATCGCACCGAGGGCTGCCGCGACGCCACCACGACCCCGACCGACGTCGTGGTGATTCATCGCTTCGCTCAGTACGACGTAACTATTGGCGTCGAAACGTCGGACGAGTTTTTCACCTTGATAGGCGAGGTACGACTCGATGGCGTAGAGGCCGCCGTGAAGGGGATCGGTCTCGCCCTGGCTCGCCCGGCCGAAACGCGCGTCGAACTCACTCGATGATCGATAGGTGATGTGGCCAAGACCGCGGGCGATCGCCATGCCCTCGTCGGGCGTCGCGCCACTTTCGTAGTAGTCGCCGCCGAGGAAGTGCGGGTCAGCCCGGATAGCTCGAACCTGGAAGGAACTCTGAGCGATCTGATCGGCGCTCGACGCGGCACCGACGGCCAGCACGACGGCGCGCCGCACCCTGCTCGGATAGCCCACAGCCCACTCGAGCACGCGCATCCCGCCCATCGAGCCACCCACGACGGCGTGCCAGGCCGCGACGTCCAAGTGGTCCGCGAGGGCCACTTCAATCGTCACTTGGTCGCGCACGGTGATGACGGGGAATCGTGAGCCGTAGGGTCGTCCGTTCTCGTCGAGCGACGAGGGACCGGTCGTCCCTTGCGCGCCACCGAGCACGTTGGAACAGACGACGAAGAACTCGTTCGTGTCGAGAGCGAGTCCGGGCCCGATGAGGCCGTTCCACCAGCCGGGCGCGGGGTGGCCCGGACCAACGTCGCCCACGGCGTGTGCGTCGGCGCTGAGCGCGTGCAGCACCAGCACGGCGTTGGAGCGTTCGGCGTTGAGCGTTCCCCACGTTTCGTAGGCGACGGTCACCTCGGCGAGGTGGCCACCACCTTCGAAGGTGAAGCCCGAGTCGTGCTCTCCGCGAAAGGTGGCGAACTCGCGCTCGCCGGGGTCGTCACCTGGTCGCCAATACCCGGGCCTTGACGTGGTCATCCCTTCTTGACCGCGCGAAACGCGTTCTCGAGGTCGGCCAAGATGTCCTCGATCGACTCGATGCCGATGGAGAGGCGCACGAGGTCAGCGCTCACGCCCGTCGTGAGTTGCTCGGCCTCGGTCAACTGTGAGTGCGTCGTGGACGCCGGGTGAATGGCCAAACTCTTCGCGTCACCGACGTTCGCCAAGTGGCTGAAGAGCTCGAGGCTTTCGATGAAGGTGCGTCCCGCGTCGGCGCCTCCCTCGATGCCAAAGGCCAGTACCGCGCCGGCGCCCTTCGGGAGGTAGCGCACCTGCAGCGCGTGCCAGGGGCTCGACTCGAGCCCGGGGAAGTTCACCCACGAGACGTCCTCGCGAGCTTCGAGCCACTTGGCGACCGTGGTGGCGTTGGACACGTGTCGCTCCATACGCAGGCTCAAGGTCTCGAGTCCCTGCAAGAAGAGGAACGAGTTGAGCGGGGCGATCGCGGCGCCGATATCGCGCAGGTACTGCAGACGCGCCTTCAAGACGAAGCGCGCTGAGAACAGGGGTTCGGGGAGGTCGCCGAAGACGAGTCCGTGGTAGCTCTGGTCGGGCTCGGTGAAGCCCGGGAATCGGCCGCTTCCTTCGTAGTCGAACTTCCCGCTGTCGACGATCACGCCGCCAATCGACGTACCGTGTCCTCCGATGAACTTGGTGGCGGAGTGCACGACGACGTCCGCGCCGTGCTCGATGGGACGACAGAGAAAGGGCGTCGCGAGGGTGTTGTCGATGACGAGGGGGATCTTGTTGTCGTGCGCGACTTTCGCGACACCTTCGAAGTTGAGGACGTCGCCCTTGGGGTTACCGAGCGTCTCCGCGTAGAACGCCTTGGTGTTTGGGCGAATCGCGCTGGCCCACTCCGCCAAGTCGTCGGGGTTCTCCACGAACGTCGTCTCGATACCGAGCTTGGGCAGGGTGTAGTGAAAGAGGTTGTACGTCCCACCGTAGAGTGACGCCGACGACACGATGTGGCCGCCGTTCTCGGCGAGGTTCAACAGCGCGATCGTCTCCGCCGACGATCCCGACGAGACCGCGAGGGCGGCGACGCCACCTTCGAGCGACGCCATCCGATCCTCGAAGGCGCTCTGCGTGGGGTTCATGATCCGGGTGTAGATATTGCCGAGTTCGGAGAGACCGAAGAGGGCCGCCGCGTGGGCCGTGTCGCGAAAGACGTAGCTCGTGGTCTGATAGATCGGAATGGCCCGCGCGCCGGTTGTTGGATCCGCGGTGGTGCCTGCGTGTATTTGACGCGTTTCAAATCCCCATTCAGCCATTTCGGTCTCCTCCATCTCTGCCGCGACACCCTGTCACGTCGTTAAGTTAATGCTTTCCGTATCCTACAAAGTTAATGGTAATACTCAACTTTCATCGTTCCGACAGGTTGACGCGGGTTGAAGTTTGAAACGGTTTCGCTCGGCCGCGTGGTTAGTAGCGGTACGTATCCGGCTTGTACGGACCTTCCACGGCCACGCCGATGTAGTCAGCCTGTTGCTTGGAAAGCGTCGTCAACTTCACGCCGAGCGCGTCAAGGTGTAGACGCGCGACCTTCTCGTCGAGATGCTTCGGCAAGACGTAGACCTTGTTCTCGTAGTTCTCCTGGTTGACGAAGAGTTCGATCTGCGCCATGGTCTGGTCGGTGAAGGAGTTGCTCATCACGAAGCTCGGGTGACCGGTCGCGTTGCCGAGGTTGAGAAGTCGGCCCTCGGAGAGCACGATGATCGCTCGACCGCTCGGCAACGTCCACTTGTCGACTTGGGGCTTGATAGTCTCTCGGGTTACGCCGGGCAGGTTGGTCAGTCCGGCGATGTCGATCTCGTTGTCGAAGTGTCCGATGTTGCCGAGGACCGCGAGGTGCTTCATCATCTGCACGTGCTCGACGGTGACGATGTCGCGGTTGCCGGTCGCGGTGATGACGAAGTCCGCGTGCGGCAACGCCTCTTCGAGCGTCGTGACTTGGAATCCGTCCATGGCCGCCTGCAGCGCGCAGATCGGGTCGATCTCGGTGACGATGACGCGTGCACCCTGACCACGGAAGGACTCCGCCGAGCCCTTACCCACGTCGCCGTAGCCACACACAACGGCTACCTTGCCGCCGATCAATACGTCGGTGGCGCGGTTGATGCCGTCGATGAGGGAGTGGCGAACGCCGTACTTGTTGTCAAACTTGGACTTGGTCACCGCGTCGTTGACGTTGATTGCGGGAAAGAGGAGGACCCCGTCGCGCTCCATCTCGTAGAGACGGTGCACGCCCGTAGTGGTCTCTTCGGAGACGCCAATGATGCCCGCGGCCATCGGCTCGAAGATCTTCTCGCCACTTGAGATGATGGTGTGGAGCAGCTGCAAGATGACGCCGTACTCTTCGGTCTCGGCCGACTCCGGCGCGGGGACGAAACCCGCGCGTTCGAACTCGAGCCCCTTGTGGACGAGAAGTGTCGCGTCGCCGCCGTCGTCGAGGATCATCGTTGGTCCGTCGAAACCGGGCCAGCGAAGAAGTTGTTCGGTGCACCACCAGTACTCTTCGAGCGATTCGCCCTTCCACGCGAAGACCGGCACACCCTTGGGGTCGTCGACGGTCCCCGTGGGTCCGACGACGATCGCCGCCGCGGCGTGATCTTGGGTCGAGAAGATGTTGCAACTCACCCAGCGAACGTCGGCGCCGAGTGCGACGAGTGTCTCGATGAGGACGGCCGTTTGGATCGTCATGTGCAGGGATCCCGCGATGCGTGATCCCTTGAGGGGCTTCGTGTCACCGAACTCGGCGCGCATGGCCATGAGACCGGGCATTTCGTGCTCGGCCAAGATGATTTCCGCGCGACCGAACTCAGCGAGTGAGAGGTCGGCGACTTTGAATTGGATGGCGTCAGAGGTCATGGTTCTCCTAGGAGTTCGAAGTTTCCAGGCGCCGACCTCTGTCGTACTCGCCTAGGGCAATTGTAACGCTTACACGCCCACGCGGAACTCAACGACGTCCCCGTCGCGCATGACGTACTCCTTGCCCTCGACCCGTGCTTTGCCCGCGGCTTTCACGGCTGCCATGGATCCGGCCGCGATGAGGTCCTCGTACGACACGACTTCGGCTTTGATGAAGTGCTTTTGAAAGTCGGTGTGGATCTCACCGGCCGCTTCGGGCGCCGTTTCACCGGAACGGATCGTCCAGGCTCGCGCTTCCTTCGGACCGGCCGTCAGAAACGTCTGCAGACCGAGGGTGGAGAAGCCGACGCGCGAGAGTTGGGCGAGTCCCGACTCCTCCTGACCATAGGACTGCAACAGTTCAAGTGCTTCGGTGTCATCAAGTTCGGAGAGTTCGGCCTCGACCTTGGCGCAGAGAACGACGCTGAGCGAGGGCGCGACGGACGCCTTCAGTTCATCCTGGCGCGCTTGATCGCCGAGGGTCTCTTCGTCGACGTTGAAGACGTAGATGAAGGGCTTGTCCGTCAAGAGGTGAAGGTCGAACAGCAACGACCGGTCGAGTTCCTTGCCGATCTGTGAGATGACGTGACCGTCATTGAGTGCCGCCTGGGCCTTTTTGTATTCGGCCAATCGGAGCGCGTCGTCGCCGCCCTTCTTGGCCCCTCGTTCCAATTTCGCGGCGGCGCGCTCGACGGTCTGGAGATCGGCGAGAATCAGCTCCGTCTCGATGGTCGCGACGTCGCTCGCGGGATCGATTCGTCCGTCAACGTGGATGACGTCGTCGTCTTCGAAGACGCGAACGACCTCACAGATGGCGTCGGACTCTCGAATGGCCGCGAGGAACTGGTTGCCCAGCCCTTCACCCGTTGACGCCCCGCGCACGATGCCCGCGATGTCGACGAAATTGACGACCGCCGAGATGATCTTCTCGGAGTGGAACATCGACGCGAGGACGTTCAATCGCTCGTCGGGCACCGCGACGACGCCGACGTTGGGCTCGATGGTCGCAAAGGGATAGTTGGCCGCCAGCACGTTGTTCTTCGTGAGCGCGTTGAAAAGCGTTGATTTTCCAACGTTCGGTAGACCGACGATACCGATGGCGAGCCCCATAGAGGAATCCAGGCTACCGCAACGTGTTGCGCAAACTCTCCGACGAGCGTGCGCGCGACGCGAGAAGGCGCGATCTGACTCCGGCGCGCGTTGGCGCGGCGACCGCGGTCTTAGTTGACGAGCGTCAACCAGTACTCCTCGGCGTGGCCGAGCGCTTTTTGCACGTCAGCCAACTCGGTGCCGAGTCGGGTCTGCTCCGTATGGTCGTGCGACGCGAGGATCTTGTCGGTGATCGTCTTGCGGCGTCGTTCGAGCCGCGACATCTCTTTCTCGGCGTCACGGATTTGACGGCCGGTGGGAACGTCCGACGAAGTAGACGCACTCGTTGCACCGTCGGGCTCGTCGCTTGACGTGGACGATACGGTTACGCCCGTCGCACGAGCGATCCACGCGTCGATGCCTCCGGGGACGTCCGCGATGGTGCCGTCAGCGTGCACTTCCAGCAGTCGATCGGTTGTACGACTGAGAAACGTTCGGTCGTGTGAGACCACGATGAGCGTGCCGGGCCACTGACTGAGGAACTCCTCGATGAGTCGAATCGTTTCGAGGTCAAGGTCGTTGGTCGGTTCGTCCAGGAAGAGCACGTTGGGATGGATCGACAGCGCGAGCAATAACTGAAGTCGCCGCCGCTCACCTCCGGAGAGGTCTTTGGCTTTGGTCGTGGGCAGCGCCCCGGTGAACCAGAAGCGCTTCATGAGGGCGACGTCGTCGAGGGATCCCGGTACGCCCTGGGGTCCGGCGACGAGTTCTTGGACGGTCTTTTCCAAGTCGAACTCACCCCCTTCTTGATCGAGATACGCCGTGACGACCGTGGGGCCGCGCTTCACGGTTCCGCTCGTCGGCTCCACTCGCTGCGCGAGGAGATTGACGAACGTTGACTTGCCCGATCCGTTGGGTCCAACGATCCCCACGCGGTCACCGGGACCTAAGTCGAGGTCGACGTCGTGCAGTACCTGGCGCTCGCCGTCGTAGGAGAAGGAGACGTGGTGCGCTTTGAGGACCATGGTGCCGAGTCGTGGCGTCACCACGCTGAGGTCGAGCGTGCCCGCGCGCGCCGCGGCGTCGGGTCGCAGGGCCAAGAGCCGCGTCGCCGCGTCGATACGAGCTTGAGGTTTGGTGGAGCGCGCCTTCACGCCCCGGCGAAGCCACGCGAGTTCGGTCTTGGCGAGGTTGCGACGAACTTGCTCGGCGGAGGCGGCCTGCTCTTCACGTTCGGCCTGGGTCTCTAGTAGTCGCGAATAGCCACCGGCGTGCACGTAGGTCTTGCCACGGTCGATCTCGACCATGCGAGTGGTGACCTGATCGAGGAGGAAACGATCGTGGCTGACCAGGATGACGGCGCCTCGAAAGTTCATGATCTGCTGCTCGAGCCACTGAATAGCACTCAAGTCCAAATGGTTCGTTGGTTCGTCCAGGATGAGCACGTCGTTCGGTTCTGCGAAGACGCGAGCCAGCGCCACTCGTTTGAGTTGGCCGCCCGAGAGCTGGGTCGTGTCGACGTCGGCGCTACTTAGCATCCCTAAGCGGTCCAGCGCGGCGTCGACTTGCCAACCGGATCCCAACGTGTCGCGAACGGTGCCGACGGGCAGCGAAGGGATCTGTTCGAGGAAGCCAACGTGGATACCTCGACCGCGGCGGATGTCGCCAGAGTCTGGTTGCAACGTGCCGGCGATGATCTTGAGCAACGTCGTCTTTCCGACGCCGTTGATGCCCACGACGCCGATGCGGTCGCCGGTGGAGACCGTCAAGTCGAGGTTGTCCAAAAGGCTTCGGTCAGATCCCTGGAGTTTTACTTTTTGAAGGTCGATGAGAATTGGCACGCGACTGACAGGTTAATGACGAGGGGCGTTTGGTCCGAGCGCCCTAGAGCGCGCCGAGTTCGCGTGCCACGAGGTCAACGAGCCGATCGACGTCGTCGGTCGTCGTCATGGGATTCATGAACGTGAACTTCAGTGCCGCGCGATCCTTGATCCTTGTTCGACCGAGGACCATCTCTCCTCGAACGAGGAGCCGCTGTTGGACGTGTCGCAGGTCGTCATCGCTGGCGTCACGCGAACTGAAGACACACGTCACCGAGACCGGTGACGCGACGAGTTCGAGTTGCGGGTGGGATTCGATCCTTGAACCCGCGTAGCGGCTGAGCTCGACCAGGTGTTCGAGCATCTCCGCCATCGTTCGTCGACCGAGCGTTCGAAGCGTCGTGACCACTTTCGCCGCGTCGAATCGACGCGACGTGTCGAGTGAGCGTCCGACGAGATTCACGACACCCTCGAGTTCGTCGCCGCGGTCGAGGTAGTCGGACGTGACACGCAAGAGGTCGAAACGCTCGACGTCGCGCACGACGAGGGCACTGGCGTTGAAGGGCTGCCACCAGAGTTTGTGAAAGTCAATGGTCACCGAGTCGGCGAGTTCAATTCCCGACAACGCCGGAGCGAGCCGATGAGAGAGCATGAAGGCGCCCGCCACTGCGGCGTCAACGTGGAACCACACGTCGTGACGACGCGCACGCTCGGCTAGTTCGCGAAGTGGATCGACAGCGCCCAAGTCCGTCGTACCAGCGGTGCCCACGAGCGCGATGGGCCGAAGTCCCGAATTGGTCATCTCGTCGAGCGCGCGATCGAGCGCGCGCACGTCCATTGCCCCCGACGGCGAGGTCTCGACGGTGGTCACCGCGTCGCGACCGAGTCCGAGTTGGGCGGCGGCTCGCTGCACCGAGAAGTGGGCCTGGTCAGAACAGACGATCCGCCACTGCGCGGCTTCTTGGGGGAGTCCGGCCTTCAGGACGTTAACGCCCAGGGTCTTCGCTGCCCACGATCGCGCGAGCGTCATCGCGAGGACGTTTGACGCGGTTCCCCCCGACGTCATGACGCCCGAACCGCTGTCGGGCAGACCCATCACGGTGGCGAGCCATCGCATGAGGTGAAGTTCGACTTCCGTCGCGGCCGGGGACTGGTCCCAGGAATCCATTGACTGATTGGTGGCCGCGATAGCGAGTTCCGCGACGACGGCGGGCACCAACGTCGGAGGGTGGAGATGCGCGACAGTCGCCGGGTCACTCACCACGACGCCGTGGGACCAGACAATGGATCCCATTTCGGCGAGGACCGTGTTCAGATCGACGCCGTCGTCGGGACATACGTCGAGGGTCTCGACAAGGTCGTGAAGTTCCGACGGCGTCGCGTTGGACCTCGGGCCTGACGCTGGACGACGAAGGCTCTCGATTGCCGCCGCCGCGGCACTGGCGAGCGTTTCCAGTCCCTCGCTATCGAACGTTACGACGACGTCTTGCCAGTCATCGGCGTGGTTCAACGTGCTGCGCAAGCGCTGGCGACGGCGTCGCTCAGTCTCGCGAGACCGTCGGCCAACTGGTCCTCGTCGATCACGATGGGCGGTAACAATTTGACGGTGGTATCGCCCGCGCCGCACGTTTCGACGATGAGGCGACGCTCAAAGGCCGCTGCGGCGATGTCCGCGGCCAACTTCGTGTCACCGACGTCGAGTCCGCACAGGAGACCATTGCCTCGCGTCACGAAGTTGCCGCCGCTGAAGCGATCGGATATTTCTTCGAGCGCGGATCGAACCGTAAGGCCGCGCCGCTCGGTGTTCTTTTCAAGATTCGAGTCGGCCCAGTAGGTTTCGAGCATCGTGGCCGACGTGGCGAACGCCAGGTTGGTTCCGCGGAACGTTCCCGAGAACTCGCCCGGTGACCACGTGTCAAGGTCGCGGCGAACGAGGTTGAGCGCCATGGGAAGGCCGAGGCCGCTGATGGACTTGGAGACACACACGATGTCCGGGTCAAGCCCCGATCCTTCGAAGGAGAAGAACGCGCCGGTGCGCCCGACGCCCGCCTGGATCTCGTCGGCGATGACCAGAATGCCGCGCTCGCTGCAGCGCTCGCGGATGGCTCGCAGGTATAACGGATCGAAGGGGCGAGCGCCACCCTCACCTTGGGTCGACTCAATAATGACCGCGCCGACGCGCTCACCGTCAACCGTAGAGTCAAGTGTTCGCTCGAGGAGCTCTAGATCCGCGTCGGTGAGGTTGCGCACGTAAGGCAGTGCCACGAACTCCTTGAGATGAGCCGTGAGTGCTCTACCCGCCATGGACGCCGAGATCGACGCCGTCTTGTACGTCATGCCGTGATAACTGCCGTCGAATCCGACGACACCGCGACGGCCGGAGACGCGCTGGGCTAGTTGCAGTGCGGCCTCGACGGCCGTGGCGCCGGTAGGACCGACGGTCTGGATGACCATGTCGAGTTTGCGCGGGAGAAGAACGTGCTGCTGCATCGCTTCGAGGAAACGGCGCTTCTCGACCGTGTAGGTGTCGAGACTGTGAAGGAGCTTGCCGGCGCGCAGGTGCTCAATGGCGACCTCGACAAGGACCGGGTTGTTGTGACCGTACGAGAGAGCTCCCGCACCCGCAAAAAAGTCCAGATACTCTGTGCCGTCCTCGGCGGTGATCGTCGAACCGAGGGCCGTTGAGAAGATGGCAGGCCACTGGCGACAGTAGTAACGAACATTCGATTCGAGCTCTTCAAAGGGGGTCATTATCGGTTTCCTCTCGGCTGAGGGATGTCGCTTCAAGAAGCGTTACGCGCAATTTGCGAACAACGAAGTTTAACGACCCTCGAGTTTCACGTGCGCGCAGCTTCAAAAAAGTTGGGCCGATGTTGAGGGAGTTCGCGCGAGCCTCTCGTCGCCATCACGTAACCAAAACTTGGTATGACGTTCACGTCACGCTCACACCTGCGTCGTCACCACATCGGTCGGACACTCGAGAGGAGTGTCTGGTGGAGTCAGACGGACTGCGCCTCGGTGCGAAGTATCGCTCGCTGTGTGGGCCGAGCCTGCACGTAGCGCTTTCGACCGGACGCGGTGATCGTTGCGAAGACTGAGCGTCGGTCGTCGTCGCACATACAGCGCTCGACCAGGCCGTCCGCCTCGAGTTTGGCGACGAGGCGCGAGAGGGCGCTTTGGGTGAGGTGGGCGTGTTCTCCCAATTCATGCAGTCGTAACTTGCCCTTGGGGGCTTCGACCAAGAGTTGAAGCACTTCGAAATCACTGGCGGTGATCCCGTGCTTGTTTTCGAGTTCGCGATCAAGACTGCACAAGAGGCGACGGAACCGACCCATCAGCTCATGCCACTCGGCTGCTAACTGGTCTTCGTTCAGGGCTTTTGCCACGGCATCAGATTATCAGGTAATTCCAATTCCACGCACACGCATTAAATGCGTAAACATTAGATGTATACACATATACTTTTCGTCATGCCAATTTCCCCCTCAAAGCCCGTCGACGGCGACACCCGCTGGACCACCGCAATCTGGATCCTCCTCGTCGTCACCTGCGGAGCCCTCTTCCTGGACGGCCTCGACATCTCGATGGTCGGCGTCGCCCTCCCGTCCATCGGTCGCAACCTCCACTTGAGTGCCAGCGCGTTGCAGTGGATTGTGAGTGGTTACGTCCTCGGCTACGGGGGACTTCTCTTGCTCGGTGGTCGCGCGAGCGACCTCCTCGGGCGGCGCTCCGTCTTCCTCACCGCGGTGACCGTTTTTGGTGTCGCGTCGGTCGTGAGTGCCTTTCTCAGCAACGACGCGGCGTTGATCGCGCTGCGCTTCATCAAGGGTGCGTCGGCCGCCTTCACCGTTCCAGCCGGACTTTCGATCATCACGACGACCTTCTCCGAAGGGATCGCTCGCAACCGCGCACTCTCGATCTACACGGTGTGCGGGGCCAGCGGCTTCTCGCTCGGACTTGTCTTCGGGGGACTGCTCACCGAGCTGGGCTGGCGCGCAACGTTCCTGGTCCCAGGGCCCGTTGCGTTGGCCTTGGTCGCGGCAGGACTTCGAGTGATTCCTCGCGCGACGAGAGAGCGCGTCTCACTTGGGCACTTCGATCTCTTCGGTGCCTTGACGAGCACCGCGGGACTGATGTTGCTCGTCTTCACCGTGGTGGAAGCTCCGGCACGTGGTTGGATGAGTGTCGGCACACTGGGTGGACTCGTTGCAACCGCTGTACTACTGGTCACCTTCGTGGTCATCGAACGACGTCACCCACGACCACTGCTTCGTCTCGGCATCCTTCGCTCGGCGTCGCTCGTGCACGCCAACCTCGCTGGCGCCGTGATGTTCGGCGGCTACATGTCGTTCCAGTTCGTGGCGACGCTGTACCTCCAGGATTCACTGCACTGGTCGCCTCTCGCCATGGCCATGGGCTTCTTGCCCACGGGCTTGATCGTCGTCGCGAGCTCGACCAAGATGGCGGCAATACTCGAGCGCTTCGAAACGACGAACCTCATCGCGGGTGGATTGGCGGCGTTCCTCGTTGGCTACCTCCTCTTTCTTCGCGTCAACCCCGGAATGCCCTACGTCAACTTCTTGCTGCCCACGATGGTGCTCCTCGGCGTCGGCTTCGCACTCTGCTTTCCGTCGATCAACTCCCAAGCGACCGCGGGTATAGCGGATCACGAACAGGGCCTCGCCTCGGGCCTCGTGAACACCAGCATCCAAGTCGGCGGAGCGATCGTCCTCGCGGTGACGACCGCCATCATCGGGCCTGGCGCCACCGCCGCGCGTCACGGGCAACTCTTGCCCGGTATGACGACGGCCATCACCGTGGTTGCGGCGATCTCCTTGGTCGGCCTGGTCTTCACCGTCGCTCGCATGTCAAAGCGTCGTGTCGCCGAGCCGCAGTTGGTTCACTAGCGCCGCCGTTGCACGTTGGTGCTGAAGAGCGCGAATTTCACACGAGTGAACTTTTAGTCGAGTATCGATCCGCTCCGTCGCGGCGTGCATCACGCGGTCGCGATGGAAAGGATGCTTGCGTGCGTCAAGACGAACGCATCGTTAAGAAATTATGACGAGTTTCGAACGATTTTTTAGAAGTTTTCTTAAACGAGCAAGCAAGCATTGTGAGTAACAGATTCCCCCAGGAGTAAAGAATGCGCATCGATAATTGGTTCAAGTTTTCAAACCGTGGACGGAGACGCGAGGCGGCGAGAGTACGTCGCCACGAGCGCCGAACGAAGAACCGAGAGGTCCGCGGTCACTTCGTGAACCCGGGCGCGGAAGAGTCGTGGCCGCGAGTCGAGACGATCGTGTCGCAGGCGCCTCGCGCCGTGGATGTTCCTCTCAGGGTCTTGGTAGGGGCCCGCGTACTTGGTGCGTCACTCGACAACAAACTCGCCGCCGGTCGCGGTCCCGAGACGAGCGAGCTGCTCGCCGCGCGAGCTCAACTCATCGTCTCGAAGGCCCGACGAAGAAAATTGGCCGACAACTGGCTCGCTCTGCTCGTTGAAGCACGCAATTCGTCGGGACGTGGCGCGGTCGGTGTTCCGCCCCTTCGTGACCGCGTGAACGACGCGAACGCACTCATTCATACTCTCGTGGACGCTCTGTTAGCGCCCCTGCCGACGTCGCGTGGCGTGGCGATGGCTAACTCCTTGCTGAGTGACGGCACGGGTCCGATTTACCATCGGGCGAGTTCGGCCGATCTGGTATCGACGTTGCGAGACGTGATTAGACGACTTGATCCCACACGCGCCTAATCCCCAACGTGGGAAGGTGCGCTGTCGTCTGATCCGTGTTAGCGACGCAGAGGAATTGACTGAGCGAACGAGAATCGATTGTCGGGGTCATAGATGTTCTTCACGCGAATGAGTCGGTCAAAGTTTGCTCCGTAATAGGCGTCTTGCCAATTGCGGAGTGTCGGATCGATGTAATTCTGATAGGCCCCGGCACGCGCGTCAAAGACTTCACTGCCCAACCATCGAAGCCAACGATCTCCCGCCGCGATCTCGTCACTCGATGAGTGGGTTCCCCAGGAGTACGCGGCCTGGACGCCCGCGAGTTTGTCGCGGTGCACGAAGGCCGTCGCGTCCCTCGCGACGCGGTTTATGGCGCCGCCGTAGGAGTCAAACGACAGGCCCCCGCCCACGTACGGGGCCTCGGCGGCCAGCACTTCGACGGCGTGAACCCACTCACTGGTACGACCTCGAGTGTTCGGCGTGGTGACGTAGGAAGATTTTGCGGCGTAGGCCTCGTGGCCAAGAAGTCCACCAGGCCCGTCACCGGCGAGGTGACACGCGACGACGGTGAGCTTTGAACAGCCGGCCTCGATCTTCATCGCCTCAAGGTAAGCGTCGGCGCCCACGAACGTCGACGACGCAGTGCCAACCAGCGACCGGAGCGAAGCCAGGTGCGTATCGAGAGCGCGTTCAGGACCACAGAAGACACCGTTTACTTGAACGAGGAAGCCGGCCGTACCTTGGGAGAAGAGTTGGCAGGTCGACCACAGTTCATCGGGTTGGGCATTGATCCACTGTTGCCATCCCTCGAGCACGGCGGCCGCTTCGCTCCAGGGATACTGCAACGAGAACAGCGTGGTGGGTGGCATCGGATCCAACTCGAACTCGAACGAGGTCGCGATGGCAAAGTTTCCGCCGCCGCCTCCCTTCACTGCCCACAAGAGGTCTGCGTGGTGATCGGCGTTGGCGACAATATGGTCACCAGAGGCGGTGACGAGACGAGAGCCGATGAGGTGATCGCAGGTAAGACCGAACTTTCGCGCCAACACACCGACACCGCCGCCCATTGTCGAGCCGGCGATGCCCACCGTGGGACAGGTGCCACCTGGCAGGACGAGCCCGTGGTGATCGAGCGTGTTGTAGACGTCGATGAGTCGCGCGCCGGTGCCAACCTTGGCCGTTTTTGCTTGTGCGTCAACGTCAATGGTCACGAGTCGACTGACGTCGATGACGAGACCCGGAGAGCTGGAGTAGCCGCCGTAACTATGGCCACCCGAGCGCGTCGTGAAGGGAAGGTCGTGCTTTACGACGAAGTCGAGGCACGCGGCGACGTCATCCGAGCCTTGACAGTAGGCAATCGCGGCCGGTTTTAGGTTGGCGAATCTCGAGTTATACAGCAGGGCTCTCGTTGCGTAGCCGGGCGATGATGGCAAGACGAGCGAACCTCGTAAGGAAGAAGAAAGTTCTCTCCACCCGGACGAAGACAGGCTTTTCAACTTCGCCACTCTCGCAGCCAGCGAACCACCATCTGGGCCCTGTGGCGACGTGGCTAACGCGGTCGACGACAGGGCCGACACCTGGAGCAGCCGTTTAAGGAAAGTTCGTCGGTTCAACGATGAGTTTGCTGCCACGTCGCGACG
Organism: Acidimicrobiales bacterium; assembly: GCA_035937905.1. Classification (GTDB taxonomy): domain Bacteria; phylum Actinomycetota; class Acidimicrobiia; order Acidimicrobiales; family RAAP-2; genus RAAP-2. The sequence continues at coordinate 18,852 of DASZHK010000107.1, read as the reverse complement.
TTACGCGCATAAGGGTTCCACCAAGAAAACGCAGTGGTGCCAAATCTCATTTCGAGGTTCGTCTCGCGCGGATTGGATTCCGCTTCACTCAGCGTTACGGTTCAAGGGGGTCGTCAGGTGCGATCCAGTCCTTACGGAGTTGGTTGAAGAGAGCATCGGCAATCTTCGCTGCTCGCTCGGAAAACTCGGGTGAACCAAGGTCGGGACGCAACTGTTGACCGGTCCTGCGCACGACGCCGAAGAGAATTTGAAAATCAGATTGCCCCGATGTCCGTGAACCGCTAGACACACTCCCACTTTGACCCGACATCATCTCGATGACCTTCTCACGGACATGTGTCAGTTCGACATCGAGCTCACGGAGGATCTGGGTCGCCACTCCACTTCCCTCTCGAAGGAGTCCGAGCAGCAAGTGTTCCGTGCCTATGTAGTTGTGACCAAGCTGCATGGCTTCACGAAGCGACAGCTCCAGTACTTTCTTCGCTCGCTCCGTGAATGGTGGTGCACCAGGCGATGGGTCGGAGCTGCGGGTCAGCCGCTCCTCAACCTTCTTGAGAACCGCGTCGTAATTAACACCTGCGGCACTGAGCGTCTTTGCGGCGATTCCATCACCTTCACGGATCAGCCCGAGCAACACGTGTTCAGTACCGATGAAGTCGTGGTTGAGTTCACGTACGTCTTCTTGCGCGAGTACGAGTACTCGCCGGGATCGGTCAGTGAATCGTTCGAACATGGTTCTCCTTTTCGCGTGCTGCGTCACGTGGGACGTCGGATCTGATCTGGTTCGGCCCGACTGACTCGGTTTTCGCAATCACCATGATGGTACGACGTCAGAATTTGACCGAATTGATGCGAATGCCATCAACGCGTCCACCTGTTGTTGGAAATAAAGGACGACTCACGAATCCGCCTGTACCTTGGAACTGCTTCACAACCATTTTCACGTCTCGCAAAAGGGTTGAGATAATGGAGACTGCTCCCGTAGCCCAGGGGAGAGTGCATCGGTTTCAAAAGTTGTATTGGCAGCCTGATTGAGGCGATGCCCGATCCCGTTTGTTTAGCCAAAACTGCTGATGAAGCGCTACTTCGGTGCAAGCCAAGAGTGTCAATTGTACTTCACCCTTCGCCACCGTTCTCAACAAATGTTGTGCTGAGGTTGTGCTGGCTTTTGTAGTGGGTGCGGGTTACTGTCGGAGAGTCGACATGCCAGGTCTGCCACCTTCCACTGGCGCCTTAGATACGTGCGGTCGGGAGCGATAGGGATTCACTGATTAGTCGCACGTCGAATTCAGCATTCGATGAACCGCTTCGCTGATGACTTCACCGAATGACTTACCATCGATGATTTCGACCAGCAACTCCTCGGCCAGCAACTGAACAGAGGAGTCCTTTGATCCAATGAAGAAGTGCCGCAGCTGACTTGAGTGAATAGGTCCCATTTCGGAGATGCCGTGGCTTGCCAAGAAATCCCGATGCTCCTGCTTGTCACGCCAATATGTGCGGTCATTGAAGATCGCAACATTTTCGGCCCACATCGAGCCTATGAGTTCGTAAATTCCGATTCCTAGACTTCCGCGCTCGTCAAGCCAATAGGCTTCCTCATTCGGATAGCCGAAGACGCTTTGCAGACACCTTTTCGCCGTGATGATGGCCAACGCCTCACGCCGATCGTCTGATTCAAAGTCAGGCGCGTACCCTCTGAATACGACGCGGGTTTCGTCCTCGTCGCCGTCAAGAAGGACCAATCCGCTACCCGATGGAGAGCCAACAACGCCCAAGTGCAGCTCAACCCATTCGCCGTGAGTGATATCAAGCATGCTCGGAGTATGGTACAGCGACTTAGTCTTACCTGCTGACCGCTAGAGAGCGCCGGTCATTCATTACAGTGACCAAAACAACATAAGTGTCGTCTCACAAGACGGAAAAATCATTACGGTTTCAAGGGGAGCGTTGAATCCACATTGATAGACGTTGAACGGCAGAAGTTCCTTCTCGATTTATTGAGAAAGGCAATCGTTGAATTTGAATATGGGCAGATACCTCTCGATGAACTTAGTTCTGACCTGAAGAGTTTGATCAACAATCTGGATGACGTATCGGATCACGTCTGGGTCGCTAGGTTACGTTGGCGGTGGCTGAAAATCGAGACTGTGAATGCATCACGTATTGATCATCGACAAGAAATTTTGGCACAGACCGACGATAAGGAAGTTGAATCTTCACTTAAAGAAATTCTAAGTCTCATCGACTCGGCTCCATCAGTTGAAGATGGTCCAGAGTGATCATTGGCTGAATTTCTTGAAATACGTAAGGAGATTACGCCTGAGAGGGTATGTCACAGGGGCGTTGTTCGCTCCTCGACACTTCGCTGCGGGCGCGCGGTCCGCCCAGGGCCAAGTGGCCCAAGCTTGCGAGAACTGACATCACAGTCCTTTCAGCAATTAATCGGTGTCTGCACACGCATGCAAGAATGGAACAAAAGGGCGAAGCTCCCGTAGCTCAGGGGATAGAGCATCGGTTTCCTAAACCGTGAGCGCAGGTTCGAATCCTGCCGGGGGCACCAACTGGCCTTGACCCCAATAGGTGGGGCCAAGGCCATCTCCCTCAGTTATAAGAACGTCGTCTGTGTGTGCCGATGTCAAAGGTTGAAGCGAATTCAAATATGGCGGTTGATGACCTATGCCACCAACCGCCATATTCGGATTTCAATGTTTCAGTTCAAGCGTCACGTCCTACGCGCCGGTGTAACCGCCCGTCGCGAGACCAATGATGCTCGCGTCGTATGAAGCGTATGAAAGGGCAATGTTCGCTTCGAGGATGGCGTGATTCTCGGCGACGAACGACTTGGTGTTACCGGGGTAACCCTGCGGCGTCTGGGCGAGCACGATCGCCTCAATGTTCACGATCCTTGTTGACCAGTTGGAAAGGCGAGCGACGTAATTGTCGTAGTGGTTAAGCGCGTTCTTGTAGCCCGGAAGACCCAAGATGGACGCGACCTCCGACTGGAGTGTCGCCTCATTTCCCTGCAGCGTCACGACCTGATTCGCCACCACCGATGCTTCGATCATTTCGAACACCTGTGGAGACATCACGGCGTACACGCGGTTGTCCTTGAGCATCGCGTTGCGGTCCGTGTTGAGCTCAGCCCTGGTCGTGTCCGTTGGCACCTTCGCGACGAGCGAATTGATGCTTGCTTCCTCGGTCAACAGACGTGCTTGCAGCGTCGTCGAAGCACTTGCGTTGAGCGACGTCGCTGCGGTGACGTCGGTGACGAGGTGCTGAAGTTGTGTGGCGCGATTAGCAAGTTGAAGCTCGAGAGCCTTTTGTGCTGTGAGGAAGCTTGCGCTTGAATCGGCTGGCGTTGAGTTGGCTCCCGACGAAGGCGGTGAGCCCGCGTACGCAACGGCTGGGATGCTGATGCCCATGGCGGCGACGAGTGTGAACACTGCCATGGATTTTGTAGTTAGGTGCTTCATATGTTCTCCCTTCACAGGAACAGTTCTTAGAGTAGAGAGCGCATTTGTGAGAGTGATGTGAAGGCGCTGTTGGATGGCTGAGAGATGGTTTCGAATTTGTTTAGAAGTAGTTCAACGTTCTCTCGGCACTTTGTGCGGAGAGAACGTTCCTCACCACTAGCTGGAACTTCTAAGGTCTCCGCGAAATGATCTTGGCGTAGTCATTCAATTGAACGTCAGTGAAGTGGCGATCGAGCAAAGTGAATCTTCGTGTCCGAATTCATCCATCCATCACAGTGTGCGGAAGACTGCCTCAACAAAAGAGACGCAGCGATTGCACTCCTAGCGCGGCTCACAGACAACGAGCGGGATGTCGCGAGTAGTACGTTCACGGTAAGTCGCGTAACCCTTGTACGACTCGACGACCCGGGGCCACAGTTGTCCTTCTTCCTCAAGCGTCGCCGGGCGCGCACGCATCGGACGTTGCTCGCCGTTCATGGTCAGTTCGACGTCCGGATGAGCCAGGAGATTGCGATACCAGTCGGGGTCGCGGTCGTCGCCACCTTTGGACGCGACGAGGATGACGCGAGCACCGTCGACGACGGGCGCCAACAACATGGTGGATCGAACCATTCCAGATTTTCGCCCGATGGTCAGTAATTCGACCATGGGCTTGCCCTTGATCGATCGCCCTACACGGCCGGCGCTCAGGAGTAGGACCGCTCGGTGCGTGGTGTTCATCACCTTGAACCCGAGATCGATGCCGTGTCGTTTCACGTTCATAGATTGACCCTACGTCCAGGCGACGGCGAAGGTACGAAGCGAGGCACGTTCGGGTCTAGTATCCGAATCTGGTCGAAAGTACCTTTGACTCAGGAGATTTTCGTACGGCATGTCCGCGTTGTACTGAACTTCGAGGTGAAGCGAATGACTACTCCAGCGGATACCACCACCGAGATCGTTCGCGCCGCCCTCGTCCAGACGAAGTGGACCGGCGACAAGGAATCGATGATCGCCGCCAACGTGGCGCTGGCTCGAAAAGCGGCCAACCAGGGAGCGCAGGTCCTCTGCTTTCAAGAGCTCTTCTACGGTCCCTACTTCTGCCAGGTCCAAGACCCCTCGTACTTTGCCTACACCGAGTCGATCCCGGGACCTACGACGGAGTTGATGCAGGCGTTGGCCCGAGAGACCCACATGGTGCTCGTCGTGCCGATCTACGAGGTGGAACAAGAGGGCGTCTTCTACAACACTGCGATCGTCATCGACGCCGACGGGACGTACTTGGGCAAGTACCGCAAGCACCACATTCCCCAGGTGAAGGGTTTCTGGGAGAAGTTCTACTTTCGCCCGGGCAACCTCGGTTATCCCATCTTTCAGACGGCCGTCGGCCCCATCGGCGTCTACATCTGTTACGACCGGCACTTTCCCGAAGGGTGGCGCGCCCTCGGACTTGCGGGCGCGAAGATCGTCTTCAACCCCTCGGCGACGAGTCGCGGGCTCTCCGCCTACCTTTGGAATCTCGAGCAGCCGGCCGCCGCCGTCGCCAACGAGTACTTCGTCGGGGCCATCAACCGCGTCGGCGTCGAAGAGCTCGGCGACAACAGCTTCTATGGATCCTCGTACTTCGTCGATCCCCGGGGTCAACTCGTCGGCGACGCTGCGTCGGACACCGACGACGAGGTGATCGTGCGCGACCTCGATCTCGGCGTCTTGAAAGAGGTCCGTCACACTTGGGCCTTCTACCGTGACCGACGACCTGACAGTTACGGAAGCTTGGTCGCTCCCTAGTCCTCGCCGTTACTCAAAGAAAGCAGAAACGTTCCATGAAGACTTTGATCAGTGGCGGCACCGTCATCAACGCGAGCGGTCCCTTCGCGGCCGACGTGTTCATCGACGGTGACGTCATTGTTGGACTCGCCGGGCCGGGCACGACGACGTCAGAACTCTGGCGCGTCGGCGCGGACCGCATCATCGACGCCAGTGGTCAGTACGTGATCCCCGGCGCGATTGACGGTCACACCCACCTCGAGATGCCCTTTGGAGGCACCCACTCAGTGGACACGTTCGAGACGGGCACGCGCGCGGCGGCCTTCGGCGGTACTACTTCGGTCATCGACTTCGCGATTCAGTCCAAAGGTAAGAGTTTGCGAGAGGGACTCGACGCGTGGCACGCGAAGGCGGAAGGTAACTGCGCGGTCGACTACGGCTTTCACATGATCGTGTCCGACGTGAACGAGGCGTCGCTAAAGGAGATGGACCTCGTCGTCGACGAAGGTTTGTCGAGTTTCAAGTTGTTCATGGCCTACCCCGGTGTCTTTTACTCCACCGACGGCGAGATCACCCAAGCCATGCAGCAGGCTTCCTCGAACGGTGCGACCATCATGATGCACGCGGAAAACGGGATCGCCATCGACGTACTTGTCGCACAAGCGCTCGCGAGGGGGGAGGGCAGTCCTCGATTCCACGGCTTGACCCGGCCGGTGGCGCTCGAAGGTGAGGCCACGCACCGCGCTATTCAACTGGCGCTCGTCACGCACGCGCCGCTCTACATCGTTCACCTGTCCGCCGCCGAAGCGCTCGACGAAGTGATCGAGGCGAGGGACCGTGGACAGAGTGTCTTCGCCGAGACCTGTCCCCAGTACCTGTTCCTCTCGGACGCCGACCTCGCGCGCGAGGGATTCGAAGGCGCGAAGTACGTCTGCTCGCCACCACTTCGACCCGAGCACCACCACGCCGATCTCTGGAGAGGTCTTCGCACCGACGACCTCAGCATCGTCTCAACGGATCACTGCCCCTTTTGCTTCAAAGAGCAAAAGGAACTCGGGCTGGGCGACTTCTCAAAGATCCCCAACGGCATCCCTGGGATCGAGCATCGGGTCGACTTGATCTTCCAAGGCGTCGCCCTTGGCGAGATCTCCCTCGCGCGTTGGGTGGACGTCACGGCCACGACGCCGGCGAGGATGTTCGGTCTCTTTCCAAAGAAGGGACTCATCGCGCCGGGATCGGACGCGGACATCGTGCTCTACGACCCGAACGCCACGCACACGATCTCGGTTGAGACCCACCACATGAACGTCGACTACTCGGCGTACGAAGGAATGGTGGTGAAAGGTCAGGTGAAGACCGTGCTGTCGCGAGGAACCGTCGTGATTGAGAACGATCAGTACGTGGGGCGCAAGGGCTACGGCCAGTTCCTACGCCGCGGACTCAACGGCTATCTCCGATGAACGAGCTCAAGTTTGCTCAGAATAGTGAGTGCGTAGGGACGATCGTGCTCAGCCGGAGCGCGTAATGGACTTCGGTCTCGTCGCGCAGACGAACGCACCGGCGAAAGACGTCATCGAGCTCGCGAAGCGCGCCGAGGACGCCGGGTTCTCTCACTTCTGGACGTTCGACTCCGTGGTGCTCTGGCAGGAGCCCTTCGTCATCTACTCCCAGATACTCGGCGCCACCGATCACATCATCGTGGGACCAATGGTGACGAACCCGATCACGCGCGACTGGACCGTGACGGCGTCTCTCTTCGCCACGCTCAACGAGATGTTCGGTCCGAGGACGATCTGCGGTATCGGTCGCGGCGACTCGGCACTTCGCGTGACTGGCGGAAAGCCTGCCACGCTCGCGACACTTTCGTCGTGCATGACCGTCATCAAAGAACTCGTCGAGGGACGTGAGGCTCTCATCAACGGGAGATCCGTCTCGATGCCGTGGGTGGCGGACGGCCACCTTGACGTCTGGATGGCGGCCTACGGTCCGAAGGCGTTGGAACTTGCGGGCAGTAAAGCGGACGGACTGATCCTCCAGATCGCTGATCCCTTCGTCGTCCGGTGGGCGATCGAAACGGCGCAGGAGGCTCTCCAAGCGTCCGGTCGAAGTACCGAGGACTACCGGGTGTGCGTCGCTGCTCCCGCGTACGTGGGCAACGACCTCGCACACCAGCGCGATCAAGTTCGCTGGTTCGGTGGCATGGTGGGCAACCACGTCGCCGACATCGTCGGACGCTACGGCGACGACTCGAACATCGTTCCGCCTGCGCTCACCGAGTACATCAAAGGACGTAAGGGTTACGACTACCGCCACCACGGCAAGACGGGAAACCCCGACGCCGAGTTCGTACCCGACGAGGTGATCGATCGCTTCTGCGTACTAGGGACCATTGAGCAACATCGTGATCGTCTCAGCGAGTTGAGTGAACTTGGCGTGGATCAGTTCTCGCTCTATCTCATGCACGACCAACCCGGCGCCACCATCGACGCCTATCGCGACTCCATCATTGGCAAGATCTAGACAGCGTCGGGTCGATGCTGCGATACGCGAGCCTCACCACTTCCTCGTGGCCTTTTGAGCCTCGAGCGTCTTCCAGTACTTCGTCCAGCGCGTTGATCGTTGGTCCGCACGTCGCCGTTCTTCGCGAGCGAGTGATCGAGCGAGACCGTGGAGGGCGGGGTAGTCCTTCGATACTTGTGTGAACCACTTCGACGCTATGGCGAGGTCGTGCTGCTTACCCAGATATTTCTGCATTGCGTCAACGGAGCGTACGAACTCCTTGGCCGAAGCACCGAGGACGTCCGAAAGCGCTTGGGCGGCGTAGAGGGTTCGCTTGGCGGCTATTCGTGTCTCGTGCAGATTGGCGTCTGAGGGATGTCGCTTCGCTTTGAGGGCCGACCGGCGAAGTTCGCGCCATGAGGCGTGCATCGCGCGCTCCGCCAATGGTCGCAACGTTTCGGGTGTCGAATGACGAGAAGGTAAGGACCGTCGAAACTTGCTCACCTCAGTGAGATTCTCTTGATACGCGTTTGAGTGTAGAAGGTGATCGGTGGTCTGTTGTTCGACTCTGCGAGCGTGCGCGGCAATGTCCAAGAGTTGTTGGCCTTGCGCGGTGTTGGCGCGGTCGCCCAACGCCTTAGTAACGCTCGACTCAAGAATTTCTGCGTCGCGAAGTCGACCGAAAGGCTTGCCGACGTCGCGTAGTCGTCCAATGAGGAACTCCGCGCCGAGAGAACTATCGACGGTGGACATCGTCTTCAACTGGTAGCGGATACGGCGAAATGCCAGTCGGATCCTGCGCGTTGACTCCGGGTCATCGGGGACACCCTCTCGATTGTTGTTCCGCACGGTGAAGTCCGCCACCTTGATGTTCTTCTCGGCAACGCGAAGGATGTCGCGCGTGAAACCTTTGACAATTTCACACCTCACGTCGTCCTCGGCGTTCTTCACCATGTGAGACGGACCTCCTTCGACCTCTAGGTCGGTTACTTCTGGTGGCCCCGGCCGAGTGGCGTTGCTGGTATCTTGCCACGACATTTCGTGACACTCGAGGCGCGAATAGAGTCGCTCGAGTTCGTGGTAGTGCGCGACCCGTTGTGATCGTTTGCTCACCGGAAGTCCCGGGCGGCGAGTGGTCGCCGACGCACGTCTCGCCTCGACCACATGGATCTCGAGAAATCGAAAGATATCGGGAGTGGTCCCACAGCGTGACCTTACCGTCGTGGGCATGGACGTTGCGGCACGCGTCGTGTGTGGCCAGAAAGCATCATGCGACGTGCTGTTCTCGAAGTGGGGCGAGACGATCGCGATCGCAAAACCCAAGAAGTTCGCCACGGCCACGTCGGTGTCGTTCCCGAAGTTCTCCTGCTGACGACGTCCTCTCAGCCAGGTCGTGAAGACCAGTTCTAGGCTTCGTTCGTGAGCGAGAGTTACCGGGATTCGAAGATCGAATGCACCGCGACGTCGTTCCGCATACACGGCTACTACTTTCCTTTCGGTACCAAGGACGTCCCCTACTCGGCGCTGAAGGGCATCCGACGGGTCGCGCTCAGCGCGATGCGAGGAAAACTTCGAATCTGGGGAACAGGATCCTTTCGGTACTGGCTGAATTTAGACCTACGACGCCCCGCGAAAAAGTTTGGTTTCATCATTGACAACGGCAAAGTGGTGAAACCGTTCGTCACGCCCGACGATCCGGACGCTTTCGAAGCGGTGCTCCGTGAACGTGCCAAATTAGGTCCGAGCTCTGACACCCCCGGCCCGAGTCCCTTCGTCTGACGAGTATCGGAGGATGACGTCGCTCGACGCGTCGATGACGTTCTCGCCGATCTTCCTCAGGCCAACTCCCGACTTGTTCTCACGAGGAGGAGAGCGAAGGACCCGCCGATGAGTACCTGCGTCAGGAACAATAGGTGCAAAACGCCGAAGAACGTCAACACCGCTACTACAAAGCCGATGAACCCTACGACGACCACGAGGACGAGATCACGCACGACGAGGTACATCCACAGCGTCGCCGCGCACTCGAAAAGAGTAACGGCGACTCCGACGGCGACGTGGAGATCTCGCTGAGGAGTATCGAGGGTGTAACCGTACGTAGTGAGGAGTGTGAGCAGCGTGAGTCCGCTGTAGATGAGCAAAAGGACCTTGAATTGACGAGTCTCGCGACGTGCGCGCGGAAGTGACCGTGTCGCACGATACGCGAACGCCGACGCGAGAGCGAGGGCCAGCGTGTACGCGACAGCGGTTTTGAGGTGCACGCCGTAGTTACTAAGACCACCTTCGTCGCGCTTCAGTACTTCGCCGGGGTGCAACGCGACGCAGAGCGCGATGAAGGACGCGAAAGCGATCTGACTTCGCGCCACGTCGCGGACCACTCTCTCCTTCATCGAAGACATGACGCGAACAGCGGGGCGATGATTCGTCACGGCCGGTGAGCCAAGGCCTTCAACTTGAACGGAGCGCTCGTAGCACGCTCGATCGCGAGAGAGGAGTCCATTCGACGACCGCCATTGCACGTTGGTGTTTGAAGTGGTTTCGTGTCGAGCGGCACAACTCCGACGCTACGCCGGGTGTCGTCACTACACGCAGAGATTCCGCGAGTTTGACGACCGTGGAGAGACCGTTCATGACGCGAGCGTTCCTCCGCCTCGGTGTCGTCTTTCGAGCGTCGCCCTGCTACGACCGGGCACTCGAGGGCGGAGGCGAAGGCGCCGTGGCCTTCGCGCACCAGCGAACGGTAAAGTGACGAGTCAAGCCGGCTAAGCGCGTGGCTTTATCGTTACGAGGAGCTCAATGGAACTCGCGAAGGATACGATCACGGTCATCGGCGCGAGTTGGTGCCCCGACTGCCGTCGAGCTAAGGAGTTCTTGGGGCAACACCGCGTCGCCTACGACTGGATTGACCTCGAACAACACCCGGAAGCCACGGAACTCGTCGAACGAATCAATGGTGGCAGTCGAAGCATTCCGACCATCGTCTTTCCGGACGGTTGGCACCTCGTCGAACCGGGTAACGACGAACTCGCTGAGAAATTGGGCATCAATCGCTCCGCACTGTCTTCGACGTACGACGTCATCGTCATAGGCGGGGGACCGACCGGGCTTACCGCCGCCATCTACGCCGCACGAGAGAACCAGAGCGTGTTGATCATCGAGAAATCCGCCGTTGGCGGCCAAGCCGGGATCACCGAGCGCCTCGACAACTATCCCGGCTTTCCCGACGGCGTCGCGGGCCACGAACTCGCGGACCGGATGCGACGTCAGGCCGAGCGCTACGGCGTCGAGATCCTTCAGGCGGTTGCCGTCAGCGACGTGAGCATGGAGAATGACTGGGTCACCGTGACGACGACGACGGGTGACGCCTACGAGGCGCGAGCGGTACTCGTCGCGACGGGATCGATGTATCGACGCACGGGCGCGGACGGTGAGGCCGACCTTATTGGCGCTGGTATCCACTTCTGTGCGACGTGTGACGGACCGTTTTATCGCGGCGCCGAGGAAGTCGTCGTCATTGGTGGCGGGAACAGCGGATTAGAAGAAGGACTCTTCCTCACGCAGTTCGCCGATCACGTCACCGTGGTGGAGTACTCCGACAAGCTGGCGGGCGGACGCCTACTTCAAGACAAAGTGCTCGCGCACCCCAAAATGAGCGTCCTCACGAATACCAAGGTCGTGAGTTTCAAGAGCGGCGACACGGGCCAGCTTGAATCGGTCGAACTCGAAGATCGCGTAGCCGGCGAGCGGCGTCACCATAAAGCAATTGGCGCGTTCGTCTTCATCGGCCTCGATCCGAACACCTCGTTCCTTGGCGGTGCGCTCGAACTCGACGAGCGGGGTTTCATCTTGAGCGATGAGCAGTTTCGAACGAACGTACCCGGCGTGTTCGTCGCGGGCGACGTGCGCAGAGGTTCGACGAAGCAGTTGGCGTCCGCAGTGGGCGAGGGTGCGGCGGCGTCGATCCAGATTCGCTACCACCTCGACAGGGTCGCCGGTCGCTAACGTCATCGCCGCCAACTCGGCGCGCAGTGCACGACGTTTTGACGATCTACCCCCGCGTGGAGACGGTGGCGCCGACCGGAAACTCCTCGCGGCCGCCAGAGCCGAGACGCCAGACACTTTGACGGCCCTGGACCGTCCACTCCTTCGGACCGCCCACGAGAGCCGTCTCTTCATCGATGCCAAAGACGGAGATCTGCGATTCGTCTGGGAGGACGAATCGAGTCAAGAGATCGGGTACTCGTGCGGCGAAGGCGTCGAAGTGCGGAATGACGCCCAGGTGTTCCAGAATGCCGAGTCCGGCGATACTGCCTTTTCGCGGATGACGTAGTGAGGGTATCCAGGCGCCGAGCGCCATGGCACCCGCACTACACCCCGCGAGTGCTGAGCCTTGACGCCACGTCGCTTCGATGGCGTGCCATACCTTCGTGTCCCGCAGCGTGTCCGCCAAGTAGTTCGGGTCCCCGCCCGAAAGGTAGATCAACCCCGCGCCCGCGATCATGTCGGCGAACTCTGAGTTGTCCGCGTCGGCGCGATCGTTCACGGGGACGATGACGGCTTCGACGCCGATTCGTTCGGCTTGCGCCTTACCGAGTTCGTGCCAATGGTTGACAACCGACGGTCCGTCTTGGACCGCAGCGGTTGCCAACTGCACGTACCTCGGGGCACGACCGGCGATGAGTCCTGCTTCCAACTCGGTCATTTGGGGAAGGTATTCGCCCGACCCCACCAGCGCAATGGGACCCGGTCCCTCTTCAATGCCCACGGTCCTCCAATATCGTTCGCAACTCACTAATGAAGCGAACGTGGTGACGAACGCCTTCGCTCAATCTATAGTGACCACCGCCCGATTGAGCGCACCGCGTTACGCTTCGCTCGGCGCGAAGGCGTGGCGAGCGGAGGTGCAAAACAGTGGATGAACAAATTGATGACGACGTCAACGCGGACACCTCATCACCAGACCGTCGTCACTCCTTCATCGTGGAACGCGCAATGGTGTCGTCAGTTCAGGAAATCTTTGACGCGTGGACGATCCACTTCGACAGGTGGTTCGCTGCGACTGGTGAGATCGCGATGAGCGCGATGCCAGGCGAACCGTACTGGTTCAACGTCGTGCACGAGGGCCAGCGCTACGCGCACTACGGGAGATTTCTTCGCGTCGAAGAAGGTCGACTGATAGAGCAGACCTGGGTGACGGGCCGCAACGGTACTGACTGCGCCGAGACGGTCGTGCGCGTCGAACTGACTCCCATCGAAGGCGGCACGTTACTTCGACTCGAGCACGAGGGTTTCTACGACGCGACGTCGGCGCGACGCCACCATGACTCGTGGCCAACGATTCTCGAACACCTGGACGCGACGTTGAGAAAGGGCGCTTAGGCCGCCGAACGCCAGGTAGTCGTCTTCTTTCGCCCGCGCCACCACTTCGTCGCGACGCGTACGACGAACACCGCGACGCCAGCGATGACGAACGATCCGACGATGTCGATCGGATTGTGAATGTGCGCGGCGACGCGCGCCCAACTGACGAGAAGCGCGATGACGAAGAGGACGATCGCCGTTCGCTTCGAGTAGAGCAGCATCGTGAAAGCGAGAAACGACGAGAAGAGGGCGTGGTCCGAGGGGAAGCCGTTGTCAGCCGCGTGGGCGATGATGGGCGTGAGGTGGTGCGTGACGAAGGGTCGGGTGTCATAGAAGAGACTTGATGCAATGACGGATAGCACCAGCGCGAGCACGCCGCCGGCGACCAGTTGCCAGGCGAGCGAGATCTTGATGCTGGTCTTCGCGCGAAGCCAGTAGAGAGCGATGATCACTACGCTCAGCAGAACGAAATACTGACCGACGAACTTGATGAGCGAGTGCATCGCTCCAGTCTAAAGAGAAGACACTCGTGACCCAAAAACGAGACGTGCCTCTTCGTTCTTCGATTCGGCTCCAATCGCTCAAAAGGCATGAGTGGTTTAAGTCGATAGAGTTTTCACGTATGAATCGTGCATGGATCGCCGTCGACGCCCTCGTCGTCTTGATTTTCGTTGGCATCGGTCGATCGTCACACCACCACGGGTTGCGTCTGTCGGGTTTTCTCTCGACGACCTGGCCCTTCGCCGTGGGGCTCGGGCTTGGCTGGCTGTACCTCACGCTCCGACGGGTCGACGGTTCGTCACGGCGCGGTGGCGTCACGGTCTGGTTGAGCACGGTCGCCGTAGGTATGGTCCTGCGCGTTCTCTTTGGTCAAGGGACGGCATTCGCCTTCATCATCGTGGCGCTGGCTTTTCTCGGTGCTCTGATGCTCGGTCTTCGGTTCGTGACTGCCGCGTACCTTCGTCGGCGTCGCGGTCGAGTCTCCGTCTGACGTTCTAGAAAAACACCGCGCAGAGGTCGTAGATCTCGCGAGGTACTTTTCGTTGACCCACGGCGACCGTCGACAGCGGCGCGAGCACGACGTCGTCGCCACGAATGACCGGAATCATGCCGAACTTTCCGGCGATCACGGCGTCGTAGGCGGCGGCACCAACGCGCGTGGCGAAGATACGGTCGTGCGCGGTAGGACTTCCGCCACGTTGAAGGTGACCGAGGACCGTCGTTCGTACTTCGAAACCACCCTGCTCTTCGATCTTCGCGGCGACAAAGTGCCCCACGCCGCGCGTGGCGTGTCGGACACCACCGATCCCTTCATTGGAGAGTTCTTCCGACTCGACGCCACCGAGGATGGTGAGGTTGATGCCTTCGGCGACGACGACGATGGAGTAGACGAGACCGGCACTTCGGCGTCGGTTGATGTGTTCGACGATCTCATCCATGGTGACGGGGAACTCGGGGATGACGATCATGTCGGCCCCTCCGGCCAGACCACCGAGTGCCGCCACCCATCCGGTCGAACGTCCCATCGTCTCGACGACGATTACGCGGTGGTGCGAGGCGGCCGTCGTGTGAAGCCGGTCGAGAGACTCGGCGACGATGCTGATGGCCGTGTCGAAGCCGATGCAGTAGTCGGTACCGGGCAAGTCGTTGTCGAGCGTCTTGGGAACGCCGACGACGGGCGCGTCGCGTTCGGCGAGCCAGCTCGAGATGCGGTGCGTCCCGTCGCCGCCGATGGCGACGAGGGTGTCGAGGTGCTCTTCGATGGCACCGAGCACGCATTCGCGTCCGCCCGCGGGCTTGTCGAGGTTGAATCGGGCCGTCCCGAGCAACGTACCGCCTTGGCCAATGACGCCGCGGAGTTCGTCCGCTGTCAGCGATTTACCTTGGAATTCCCCCACGAGGCCGGCCCAGCCGTTCGCGATGCCGATGACCTCGTGCCCGTCACGCAGGGCCATTTCGCCGATGGCGCGAATGGCGGCGTTGAGTCCGGGCGCGTCTCCTCCGGCAGTTAGAACACCGATTCGCATGAAACTCCCTCACCAGACCCGTCGTCAGTCTAGAAGCGTGAAGTCCCCAACTTTTGGCGAAGGGCTGATGCCAGCCGCGAAAGGGTATCGGCGACGCCGCGTCGTCGAGCGACGGTGAAATTTACGTCACCGCCAACTGGGTAATCCGAAGGTTAAATCTGTGACAAATGTGTGCGCATTGGGCATATTTCCCGCTGCAGCCGAAAGTTCCTTTGGTAGTACGTAGGCATGCACAACACGCTTTTACTGGCCATCGTCGTCACGGTTGCGCTGGCCTTTGACTTCACTAATGGCTTCCACGACACGGCCAACGCGGTGGCGCCGACCATCGCGACCGGCGCCTTGAAGCCCCGAACGGCTGTCGCGCTCAGCTCGCTCTTCAATCTCGTTGGCGCCTTCCTCTCGCTCAAGGTGGCCGCCACCATCGCGAGTGCGCTCGTGGCGCAGAATCTCGTGACGTTGCCCGTCATCTTCGCGGGACTCATTGGCGCCATTGCGTGGAACGTGACGACGTGGTACTTCGCAATTCCCTCGAGTTCGAGCCACGCGTTGATCGGCGGGGTCATTGGTGCGATGTTGGTGCTCGCGGGTGGTCACGCCGTGCTCTGGGGCGGTCTCATCTCCAAAGTCATCATCCCTGCCGGCCTCGCGCCCTTGGTCGCCCTTGTCGCGGCCGGCGTCGCCGTCATCTTTGCGAGACGTCTCACCGCAAAGGTCGATCAAGACACCTCGACGTGGGGTTTTCGCGTAGGACAGATCGGATCGTCGTCGTTACTCTCCATCGCGCACGGCACCAACGACGCGCAAAAGACAATGGGCGTCGTGACTTTGGCCCTCATCGCCAACGGCACGCTGTCGTCGAACTCCTCGACGCCCGCGTGGGTCGTCGTCTGTTGCGCCGTCGCGATCGCGATGGGCACGTTCTTCGGGGGATGGCGCATTATTCGCACCATGGGTCAAGGCTTCACGCACTTGACGCCTCAACAGGGTTTCGCCGCGCAGATCGCCTCGTCGGCCGTCATCTTGACGTCGTCGCACATGGGGCTACCGCTCTCGACGACCCACGTCGCCACCGGATCGATCGTGGGCGTCGGTGCCGCGACACCCAATCAGCCCGTGCGTTGGCGACTGGCCGCTGACGTAGCCATGGCGTGGGTCATCACCTTGCCGGCGGCGGGCCTCTTCGGCGCCTTCTCCTACTACGTTGCCCATCTCATCGGCGGAACGTTCGGCGTCGTGGTCTTGGCACTCGTGGCTGGTGCGTACGTGGCGTTCTTGATGAAGCGATCACGTCGCCACGCCGTGAACTCGACGAACGTGAACGACCTCTGGGGCGACCCAGTCGCACCTCTCGACGCTTCTGCCGTCGTCGCGGCCTAAGTATCCTCGACGTCTCGACAGTCCGTGATCGCCACTTCCCTCATTGACTGGTCGCTGCTTGGTCACGTGGTCCTCGTCGCCGTGCTCGCCGGCGTCGGAGTCGTCGTCGTGTTCTCTATTGGACTCGCGGCGCTTTCGACTGCCCGCGATACCGGTCGACCTACCTTCGCTCGAATTCTTGGCGTCACTCTCGCTGTCGTGACGACGGGCGCGCTCGCGTGGGCCCTCTGGTGGGGCTTCGAGCTGATAACCAAGAAGTCCTAGCGCCCGCCAACCGCGACGGGTGGGAGATCCGACCTTTAGGCGAGCGCCTCTTCGCGCACGATCTCGGTACGAGTGAAGAGGATCGTCAGCACGAAACTGAAGACCAGCGCCACGATGACGCCCAAGTTGGCGTAAGCCCAGTGACCGGTCTTGCCACCGAGACCGAAGGGCTTCAGCAGGTAGCCCTGCCACGTGAGCCACGAGGCGTAGTTATTGGTGACGAGTCCCCAGCCGAGAACGCTCGAGACGATCGTCGCCGCGATCGGCACGACGCGCAGGTCCCCGTAACGTCCGGACGACTGGAAGAGGTCGGCGTCGACGTAGTTCTTCTTGCGGATGAGTAGATCACCCAAGAAGACACCCGCCCAGGCGGCGATCAAGACGCCCACGGTGATGAGGAAGCCTTCGAACTGATTCAAGAAGTTCTGCTTGCCAAAGACGATATAGATGGTGCCGATCAACATGATGACGCCGTCGACACCCGCCGCGGCGTAGCGCGGAATCTTTAGTCCCGCCGACAGCAGCGCGAGTCCCGAGGAGTAGATGTCCAACACGGCGCCGCCGACGAGCCCGAGGATGGCCACGATGACGAAGGGTACGAGGAACCACGTGGGTAGCAACGTCGCGAGCGCGCCGACGGGGTCAGCCCCAACGGCGGTCGCGAGTGACGACGACGATCCCGCCAAGAGCAGACCGAAGGCGATGAGGACGAGCGGCGCGACGGAACCACCAAAGGTGGTCCACCACACCACGCCCTTTGACGAAGCACTACGCGGGAGGTAGCGCGAGTAATCGGCCGCGACGTTGACCCAGCCGAGACCGAATCCCGTCATGACGAACACCAGCGCGCCGATGGTCAACTGGAACGATCCGCTGTGCACGTGGCTCACCACGTGCCAACTGATGTGCTTGACCGTGAGAGCGATGAAGACGATGGTGAGAATGCCGGTGATGACGGTGATGATCACCTGCATGCGCATGATGAGGTCGAAACCCATCACGCCGCCGCCGATGATCAGTGCCGCGATGATCAACATCGCGACCACCTTCAGCCCGTCGCCGCCGCCCCACCCGAGACGTACGAAGACGGTGTTGGTCGCGAGGACCGCGATGACGGTGAGAGCGGTCTCCCACCCGACACAGAGCAACCACGAGATGGCTGAAGGAAGTCGGTTCCCGCGAACGCCGTACGCCGCACGAGAGAGAACCATCGTGGGCGCGGAGCCGCGCTTGCCCGCCGTGGCGATGACGCCACAGAGCCAGAAACTCAAGACGGTGCCGATGACGGCGACCACGAGGGCCTGGACGAAAGAGATGCCAAAGCCCAAAACGTAGGAGCCGTAGCCCAGGCCGAGGACGGAAACGTTCGCGCCGAACCACGGCCAGAAGAGGTCGCGGGGCGTTCCCTTGCGCTCGTTCTCGGCGATGACGTTGATGCCGTTTTCTTCGATTCGTAGGACGCCGGAAGACCCGGTGCCCATTCGCTCAGCTACATCGTCGCTCACGGTGCCTCCTCGCGACAGCCTGGTGCTTCGCTGGCATTGATTGTAGGCAGTCGCAAGAGATTGTTGAACGGCTTCGCGTCCATTCGTTCGTTAGAAGTTTCACGACCTGGCCTCTAGGGTATTCGTTTATGAGCGACACGCCGCGACTCTTTTGTCTCGACACCGTCTTGATCGACGTGGTGCTCAAGGTGTCGGCACTGCCACAACGCGCGGGCGACGCACTTGCCAGCGAGAAGCTCGTGACGACCGGTGGGGGATTCAACGCCATGAGCGCCGCCGCGCGACACCACATGGCCGTTGTCTACGCGGGTCGTCTCGGCGAGGGCCCCTTCTCCACACTCGCTGCCGCAACGCTCGAACATGAACACATCGAGTCGCCCGTCGCTCGCAATCACGACCTCGACACAGGGATCTGCGTCGTGTTGCTCGAGCCCGACGGTGAGCGATCGTTCGTGACGTCGCCAGGCGCCGAGGCGACGCTTCGCTCGAGTGACCTTGACGCGCTCGGGGTCACGTCGTCCGACTACGTCTTGGTGTCCGGGTACAACGTGATGTACCCGGAGCTCGGGGCGACGGTTCTTGCGTGGATCTCGC
>DASZHK010000106.1:0-9062 GCA_035937905.1 Acidimicrobiales bacterium | reverse complement strand
CGACGCACAGCAGTTCCCCGTCGAGGTCGGCGAAGCGTCCGCCCACGAGTCCGAGCGACGTCAGTCGCTCCCTGACGTCGTCGTCGTGACGAACGACACCCAGCGTCAGGTTGTCGCGAAGGGAACCAGACAGCAGTGTGGTCTCGACGCTGACGTAGCCAATTGGGCCGCTCGTGACGGTTGCCGTTCCCGTAATAGGAAGCCGCCAGCCGAGCACGGTGTGCAGGAGAGTGGTCTTGCCCACGCCCGACGGACCGGTGATGACCACACGGTCACCGCGACGCATGACGAGGTCGATGACGCCGACGTTGGCTTCCGTGACGAGACCCTCCGCCGTGAGGAGCTCCTCGCCCGACGTCGTTGCGTTCGAGGGTCTCGACGCGCTCAGTGTCGCGAGCGCGCGTTGGGCGTCGTCGCGGCGATGGAACTCGACGCCAAATCGTCGTACCTGGACGAAGAGCTCACTCGTGACGAGGACCGCCACCAGGGCGCGCACGAGGCTGATCCGGCCATCGAGGAGTCCGAAGCCGACGACCATCGCGACGAGGCCGACGCTGACGCCACTCAAGAACTCGGTGACCAACGAAGATTCGAGCGCGACGCGGATGGCGCGTAGGGCCAACGCGTGCTCACTGTCCGAGATGGCGGCGATCTCGTTCGCGCCGTAACTGACGGCGCCGAGGGCTCGTAGTTCGGTGGCGTGCTGGAGCACCTCGAGCTGGCGAGCTTCGAGTAACGCCCGACGTTCTTGGTACTGGGCGGCCATCACTTCGCTGCGACGACCCGCCCGCTGATAAAAGGGCGCGGCCACGCCGAGGAGCGCCACCGTGATCACTAACGGCAGCCACCCGGCAACCTCGAAGATGACGACGAGGCCGAGAAGCGACGTACCGGCGCTGACCTTCAGTCGCTCGAGCGCCGGAGACGCCGAGGCCTGGTCGACGGCGAGCGCGAGATCGCCTCGCGCTCGTTCGCCCTCGCGACGCGGCAACGCGAAGTGTTGGACGAGGACCGCTCGCCAGGTAATACGAAGTCGCGCGGTGGCCGTGTCACCCCATTCGTCGAGGGCCACCGACAGGGACCAACGAAGTGCGACGACGCCCACGAGGAGCCAGACGCCCGCCACGGCGTCAGCGTGGGCGAGGTCGTTGAGGGCGACGGCGTTGAGGGCGGCGAGCGAAAAGACGACGAGCGTGGCGAGCACGCCGAGGACGCGCGCGCTACGCAGATACGTGGCACTCGTTAGCGGTACAGACGATGTGAGGGCCACCGTTCAATGCTAATGAAACCCCTGTTCGCTACGGAGAGTCGTCGCGGTGGGCGAGCAAACGCGCCGGACCGTTCAACCAGTCCCTTAGCGCCTTCGTCGCGCGACAGTCGTCCTCGTTGTACTCGAGCAGTCGCGTCCGAAAGGCGAGTGCCTCGTCGGACTCTGGACCCGTCGCCTTCTCGTACCAGTGAATGGAGGCCTCGCCGCTCGGGTTGGGGTCTCGCCACGTGAAGCCCGCGCCCACCGCGAGCAACTTGAGTCCCAAGGGACCTTCGGTCTGGATCTGTCGCTTCGCGACGTCGTGGAGGTCGATCCACTGGGCGGGAACGCTCCGGCGAAACGCCACGAGGTCTTCTGACGTCGGTCCACCGTCGAGCGGAGGGGTGACGGCACGATTCATCGCGCCGTCCTCGGCTTGTGCCCAGAAGCAGTACGCCGCGAACGTACGGCCCTGGTCGCGACAGGCGTCACGCACTGTTTCGAGCCACGTCCAGAACTCCTTGAAGTTGAGGGCTTCGGCCTCGCGGGTGAGTGGTCCCCACTCGACGAAAGCCCGGTAGCCACTCGACACGCCCACGGTCGGTTGGTTGAGGGTGACGTGCGCGCCCCAGAGGTACGTCGCGTCCTCGTAACTCTCCATGTCGACGTCGACTTCGACGTCCGCCGTCACGCACCCCATGCGCTCGGCGTCGATCACGCGCAGCGATGAGCCGCGTTCGTGCGCGCGCGCTCGGTAGATCAAGTCGTCGAGTTTGTCAATGGCGCGTCCTAAGAGCTCTTCAGTCGCGTGGGGTTCGAGCGGGTTGATCACCTTGTTACGCGTTCGTCGCGCGAGGTCGGGACTCAGTCGTGCGAGTCGGGCTCGCGTGTCGATACCCTGTTCTCGAAGAAGTAGTTGTTGATCGAAAGACGTGAAGCGCACCAGCGACACGTCGTCACGAGCTTCCAGTTGCTCCTCACAATGAGCGCTGTAGGGGCACTCGGGACAGTCACGGTGCCAATAGGGCGCCGTCGGAAACGGTCCCTTCGACGTGGCCCATTCGTCGTGCGCCGCGAGCACGCTCAAGCGCTCGTCGTAGAGGTGGTCGTACGTCGAAAGGTTGAATCGTGGGTAGTTGGTGCCGTCGAGTTCGAGCCACCACAGACGACGTTGGCGGTCGACGATGCCGGCACGCGCGTTGGGATCGGCGTGACCGAGTGCAGCGAGGACCCGCGTCGCCTGGGCGAGGGAGAGCCCGCTGCGGGTCATCGGCAGCGCGCCACGCGTCCCCACGCCGTCGTGGTAGCTCGCCTCACTCGGCCGAAGATGTTCGAGCGTTCCTTCGAGCGTTCTGCGCGTCGTCGCGACCTCGACGACCTCGTGGTTCTTGATCAACATCGGCGCGTAGGTGAAGCGCTCGTCTACCCGTCCCACTCGAACGAGCGCGTGCACCGAGGCACTCCGACGGCCGATCTCGTCGTTCGCCAGGCGCGGAACAAGGATAAGTTCGCAGCCCGCGGCGAGCAGTTCGGTCGTCTCACTCTGGCTCGACGGCGTCGTGGCCTCCGGATGGAGATGACCAAGCAGTTCGAGCGTCGAGTGGCGATGGTCGCGTGCGCTACGACGCCGACGATCCATCTCGGGCGTAATCGGCGGCGCGACGAAGTCGAATGGGGCACCGCGGGCGAGGGCGACGCGGTGCACGCACGCGAGTATCTCGTCACTGCGTAGGTACTCCGCCACGAACGAATCCTACGAGGCGGCCGGCTTCTCATTACGCCAGCTGCTCCACAGGGCGGCGTACTCGCCGTCCAACGCCACGAGTTCGTCATGCGTGCCGAGTTCGGCGACGACACCGTCGATGACGACGCACACGCGATCGGCGTCGTGTGCGGTGTGCAGTCGGTGCGCGATGGCGATCACGGTGCGTCCGTGCAACACTGCGCTCAAGGAACGTTCGAGGTGGCGCGCGGCCCTCGGATCGAGGAGCGCCGTCGCCTCGTCGAGGACGAGCGTGTGGGGATTGCTCAAGACCAGTCGAGCGAGCGCGAGCTGCTGGGCTTGGGCCGGCGTGATCTGGTAGCCCGTCGTGCCGAGCTCCGTGTCGAGGCCCTGGGGGAGGAGTCGGACCCACTCGAGCGCGTCGACGGCGTCGAGGGCGTCTTCGATCTCTTTGAGGCTCGCTTCGGGGTGGGCGAGCGCCAAGTTGTCGTGCACGGAGCCAATGAAGATGTGGTGCTCTTGGGTCACGAGCGCGACGTGTTGGCGCAGCGTTGACAGTGGCATCTGGGCCAGTTCCACCTCGCCCACTCGCACCGACCCACTGCGAGGCGCGTCGATACCGGCGAGCAGTCGTCCGATGGTTGACTTGCCAGCGCCCGAGGGACCGACGATGGCCAGTCGCTCGCCGGGCTGGACCGTCAGCGTGACGCCGTTCAAGACGTCGTGGCCCTCGCGGTACGCGTAGCGCACGTCGTTCATCGTGATCGTTTCGTTGCTCGGCTCGGGCCCGGTTTTGGGTCGATCGTCTTTCACCACCGAGACGCCCACCAGGCGAGCGAGCGCGGTCTGGCCGATCTGGAGCTCGTCGAGCCACGCGACGATGCGGTCAAGGGGATCGTTGATCTGAACCACGTACAGGGTGACGGTCGTGGCGGCGCCGAGCGCGAGGTGACCGTTGATGACGAGCCAGCCGCTCCATGCTAAGGTCGCCGCGACGGCGACCGCGAAGGCACCTTCGACGGTGGGGAACCACACCATTCGCAGTAAGAGGGTGTACATCTCGGAGTAGAAGGACTCGCGAACGGTGTCCTCTATCCGCGTCGTCTGGCGTTGACCAAGTTGGTGGGCGTCGACGGTGCGAGCGCCCTCGGCCGTTTCGGCGACCGAACCCGACATCGTCGCGTAGCTGATGCGCTCGCGTCGATAACCGGGCGTCGCGTAGCGCAGGTAGCGGCGAGTGGAGAAGAACAACACGGGTAGTGACACCAAGCTCGCCAGGGTCGCCAACGGACTCACGAGCAGCATCGCGATCAACGTGAGCACTGCTTGGAGGATCGCGACGAGCCACTCGGGTACCGCGAATCGGACGGTTCGAGAGAGTGACTCCATGTCGTTGGTAGTGCGACTCAAAAGATCGCCCGTACCCGCGCGCTCCACTTCGATGAGGGGAAGGGCCAGCACGCTTTCGAGGAACTCTTCACGGAGTTGGGCGAAGACCGTCTCACCGAGCACGTAACTGCGGCGCCGCGCGAAGAAGGTGAGGACGGCGTACGCCAGGGACGACACGAAGAGCGTGCCCACGTAGAGCGTGATCTTGGACGCCGTGAGTTGACGCGCCGAGGCGAAGTCCGTGATCTGACCAATGGCCCACGCGGGGATGAGGGCCATGACGGCCGCGAGCGCGTAGAGGGAGAGCATGCGCGCCAAGGGACGCCGATGCTGACGCATGAGCACCTTCGCGTAGGCGAGCACGACCTGAGAGTTGGCGACGGGGAGTTGCACTAGCTCTCCTCTCGCAAAACGATCTGGCGGTACGTCGACGATCGTTCGACGAGTTCGCGGTGCGTTCCGTGCTCGGTCACCTGCCCGTCGAGCACGACGTACACGACGTCCATCTTCTCGAGCAGGAGCGGACTCGAGGTTGCGACGAGCGTCGTGTGATCGCCGCGCACCTCGCGCAGTCGCGCGGCGATGCGTCCTTCGGTGTGGGTGTCGACCGCCGAGGTCGGGTCGACGAGAATGAGGACTTCGGCGTTGGTGAGGATGGCGCGCGCGAGACTGAGACGTTGGCGCTGGCCCCCCGAAAAGCCGCGGCCACGCTCTTCGACCGTCGTGGAGAGTCCGTCCTCGAGCGCGTCAAGGACGTCGAGGGAGCTGGTGGCTTGGAGCACGTGCAAGATCCGCTCGTCGTCGACGAGGCCGTGGGGCATGAGCTCGTAGCGCAACTCACCCGAAAAGAGTCGTGGTTCGATCTCACTGACGATCACGTGCGAGCGCACGTCACTGAGGGCGTAGGAGGAGATCGCGACGCCGTTGACGAGGACGTCGTCGGTGTCGGGGGCGAAACGACCGAGTCGATCGACGATGACGGCCGCGTGATCGGGCGTGTCGGTGACGAGGGCGATGAGTTGACCACGTTCGACCACGACGCCGCTGCGCTGGTCTTCGAGGCGGGACACTTCCGCGGGCCACGCCACTGGATTCTCGGGATCGGTCACCGTCGGCACGATCCTCAAGATGCGCAGCACCTTGCTCGCTCCCACGTAGGCCCTCGTCGACATGATCACGTAGTCGATGGCCGTGCGCAGCGGCGTCGTCAGGAACGAGGCGTACCCGAAGAAGGCGACGAGCTGACCGGGCTGGAGCGAGCCGTTCATTACGTCGCGCGCGCCGAGGAAGGTCACGGCGCCGGTCAAGATCGCCGGCAAGAACACCTGACCTGACTCCAACCCCGCTTGCGGCGCGGCGATCCGCGTGCCGGCGACGCGCACCTTCTGGCTCTGGGTCCGGTAGTTGTTCAAGAAGACCTCTTCGCCGCCCACGCCGCGAAGGATCCGCAGCCCCGCGACCGTGTCCGAGCCGAGGGCTGCGAGGCGTCCGGCCGCTTCGCGCTGCGCCGCCTGGGTTGCGTGCAGTGGTCGCATCAAGGGCACCGTCAGCGAACCGAGGATGGGCACGCCGAGCAGCACGATGAGGCCGAGTTGCACGGACGTGGAGAGCAAGATGAAGGACACGACGATCCACGCCACGATCGCCCCAGAGAATCGGGCGAAACTGTCGTAGGCCCCGCCCACGCGCATAGCGTCAGCGGCAACGGTGTTGACGACGTCACCGGCGGGTATCTCGTCGGTGAGCGCGGGGCCGGTCGTGGCGATGTGGCGACCGATGAGCTGAATCGTACGGTACGAGGCGCTCATCCAGTTGGTGACGGCGAGTTGGTGGCGTAGCGCGCCACAGCCCGCTTGGACGAGTCCGAGGACGACGACGACCGCGACCCACTTGAAGAGCTCGGTGTCGCTGCGTCGTTGGATGCCGTGGTCGATGGCGGCGCCGACCGCGGCCCAGACGAGGGCCTGTGAGACCATCCACCCGATGCCGAAGAGGGCGTTGAGGGACAAGAGCCACTTCTGGTGTCGCGCCAACCACGCCAGATAGCGAAGAGGTGAACCGGTGTCGGGCGTGCCCGGATCGCCCACGGGCAGTTCGCGGTAGGGCAGGTGCAGCACGGTTCATCCTTTCAAGTAGTTGGTTCGTGGGTCAGAGGGATGGTGAGTCGACCTGTAAGCGGGGTTCTGTCCACCTTCGTAACGAAGGGTGGGCGGCCATCCATCTCAGCGATCTACCTCGGGAGTGCCTCTTTTACAAGGCGTGCGGGCTGCCTCCCATGTTTGATCTTGCTCCGGGTGGGGTTTACCGAGCCACCTTGATTACTCAAGATGCTGGTGCGCTCTTACCGCACCGTTTCACCCTTACCTGTGCTTGGTTGCCCAAGTCATCGGCGGTCTGTTCTCTGTGGCACTGTCCTGCACGTCACCGCGACTCACGTTTCGTGAGCACCCTGCCCTGTGGAGCCCCGACTTTCCTCACCGCTTGTTGCCAAGCGGCGCGGCCACCCAGTCGACTCACCATCCGTGTCCAGTCTGACACAACTTTTGAAATCCATCAAGCCTTGAGGTCTTGTGACGCCCGGGCGGTAGCCTCACCACGTGCTGTCTGACATGTCGAGCGACGAGCCGGTTCTCGAGGTAGGCGAGTTCTACCAACTCCTCACCGCGCACCTCGAGTCGAGTTTCGGTCGCCGTCGCCCGCACTGGGTCCGCGGCGAGATCGCCAAGGTCTACGAAAAGGGACACGTCTACGTCGATCTCGTCGACGCGGGATCGGCCTCCTCGGACACGAAGCGCCCGGTGCTGAACGCCCACTGCTGGGCGACGCCCTGGGCTCCGTTGAAACGGCGTTTGGCGGAGGAGGGGATCGCGCTCAAAGTCGGGATGGTCGTCAGTTTTCACGGCTACGTCGACGTCTACGCGCCCCAGGGAAAGATCGGCTTCTCGATCACCGAGATCGACGTGGAAGGTCTTTTGGGAGACGTCGCTCGTCGGCGCCAGGAGCTCATCGCTCGCTTGCGCGCCGAAGGTCTCCTTGAACTCAATAAGCGCACGGTCTTGGCGCCCGTGCCGCTTCGCGTTGGTCTCGTGGCGAGTCCCGGCACCGAGGGTTACCAGGATTTCACGGGTCAGCTCTTGAACTCGCGCTTCAGCTTCGAGATCGTCCTCGTGAAAACCCTCGTGCAAGGTGAAGCAGCGCCTCCGCAGATCGTGGGCGCGGTCCAAGCCCTGGACGCCGCGGACGTCGACGTTATCTGCGTCGTGCGTGGTGGTGGCTCCAAGGGCGACCTCGCGTGTTTCGACGACGAACGCGTCGCTCGCGCCATCGCCGCGTCGTCGACGCCCGTCTTCACGGGCATTGGCCACACGGGCGACGAGTCGGTGGCGGACCTCGTCGCGCACACGCGGGCGATCACGCCCACGAAGCTCGGCGAGGAGATCGTCGAGTTGGTCGCGCAATGGTACGACCTCAACGTGCAGCGACCGGCGCAGCGTGTCCTCGACGCCGCGACCGACGTACTCGACGAGGCGACGTTCTATCTCGCGGAGCGACGTCGCACCGTGGTCTTCGCGGTGCGTGACCGCCTTCGCGCGGAAGAGCGCCATCTGCTCGGTACCCGTGAGCGCTTGGTGATCCAAGGTCGCCACCTCGTCGAGTCGGCGACGCGGATGCTCGCGAGTAACCGCCAACTCCTCGCGGCCTACGATCCCACGCGCCGCCTCGACCAAGGTTGGTCTATCGTGACCGACGCGAAGGGCGTGGTCGTCAAGTCCCTCACGGACGTCAACGTCGGCGACGAGGTGCGGGTCCTCGTGAGCGACGGTTCGTTCACGTCGCAGATCACCCAAACGAAAGGATCAACCACATGAGCGAGGTCAACGATTGGAACGAGGCGTCGAGTGAACTCAACGCCATCGTCGCGTCCTTTGACGAAGGCGAGGTGTCGGTCGACGACCTGTTCGTGAAACTCGAGCGGGCGACGACGATCATCGAAGCGCTCGAATCCCGTCTGGCCCTCACGAAGGCCAAGGTCGAAGAACTCACCCCCAGAATCGCCAAGGTCACCGAGAGCGAATGAGCGAGCGGCTCTACTTTCGCCAACTCCTCGCCGGGCGTGACTTCGCGGTGGGCGACGCGCTCGCCACGTCCATGCGGAACTTCACCTACGTGGTGGGTGATCGCGAGACCGGCGAGGTAGTCCTGGTCGATCCGGCCTATCGACCGTCCGAGCTCCTCGATCTCGTGACGGCGGACGACCTTCAACTGGTGGGCGTCGTCGCGACGCACTACCACCCCGATCACGTGGGCGGCAAGCTCATGGGCGAGCAGTACGTCGAGGGCGTCGCCGAACTGTTGCGTCTCATCAAAGTGCCCGTGCACGTGCAGTCGCCAGAGGCCGAGTGGGTGAGCGCACGCGCGGGTGTCGGGGACGAGGCGCTCGTGCTCCACGACGACGGCGATCAACTGAACGTGGGTGGTGTCGTGCTCACGTTGTTGCGCACGCCCGGGCACACTCCCGGGAGCCAGTGCGTATTCGTCGAAGGTCGGTTGTTGAGCGGCGACACACTCTTCATCGACGGGTGTGGTCGCACGGACTTTCCCGGTGGTGACGCCGCCGAGATGTACCGGTCCTTGAGTGAACGATTGAGACACGTCAGCGACGAGACCATTCTCTACCCGGGACACCTGTACGCGCCGGAG
>DASZHK010000105.1:0-5046 GCA_035937905.1 Acidimicrobiales bacterium | reverse complement strand
CCGCGGACTCGGCGCCGGCGTCGTCGCGATCGCGCTGTTGGCGAGCGTGAGCAGTGCCGGCACGACCAACGCCACGACCACCGTGAGCAACGTGTCGATCCCGACGCCGGTGATTCCCAACATCGCCGCGCTGCCGGGACCCGTGGCGAGCGCGGCCACTATCAGTTCGACGATCGGGGTGCTGGCTGTCACGCCGCTCGCCGGTGGACCCGTGGGATCGACCATGACCGTCGCAGGATCAGGTCTTCCCTCGTCGTCGAAGGTCGAGTTGACGTGGGCGACGTCCAGCGCCACGTGGAACGTCGATCCAGAGCCCAACACGGTGAACTACATGGGAAGGACCACTACCAACGTGACGGTCGTCCTCGCGGACGTCACCACCGACGCCAGCGGCAAGTTCTCGCTCACAACGAAGGTTCCGAACGACTGGGGCGGTTCGCACGAGATCTACGCGGTCGTCAACGGCGTGGACGTCCTCGAAGGCGCGTTCACGACGACGCGCTCGCTGACGGTGACGCCTCGAAACGGGCCTATCGGCACGCCCATCACCATCACCTACACCGGCATGGGGTCGAGCCTGTTCCAGAACAGTGCCGCGATCTTGTGGGACAACCACTTCACGGGTGAGATGGTGTCCGAGTGGACGCGCGGCACCGGCACGACGGTGATTCGCGCGGCCGGTCCCGTTGGCACGCACGTCCTCATGGTGGGCGACGCGCTGACCGATCTCTACCTCAATCCGATTCAGTCGCCGTACCCGTTCATGAACGGAGGATCGGTCGTGTTTCACGTCACGCGTGACGCTGGCCCCGCGAAGCCTTCTGTCTCGTGGCCGGTTGCGGTGAAGCCCACGTTGAATGAACTCACCACCTTGCAGCCCGGCGACCTCGACCCGACGAGCACCGCCGCCGCCACGTTGTCGCCGGCCAGTGGTCCGGTGGGAGCGAAGACGACGCTGTCCGTGACCGGACTCTCGGGTAGCGGAACCGCGCAGGTTGACTGGGCCACCGAGAGTGGCAGTCGCGTGGATTGCAGTAGTACGACCGGACAGGGCTGTTGGGTTCCGGTGACCACGCCGATCGCGACGGGCACCATCGTCAACGGGGCGTTCAGCACGAGCGTCACGGTGCCCGCTGGACTCGGCGGATGGCACATGGTTCTCGTCATGAGCGCGACGAAGATCGAGGCGCAGGTCCCATTCTACGTCAAAGAGAGTCTCGTCCCCTTCTACAACAAAGCGGGCGCGCTCGTCAGCGAAGGCGTCGCGCGCGCTGACAACTCGGCCGCCGCGTTCGCGGTGGGCGACGCCGGTACGGGGACGTACACGTTCAAGGAAGGTCAAGAGTTCACCATAAGTATCAAGGGCGTCGGGTGGACGCAACTCGACAACACCTTGACCGTCGACTACGACAACAGTTACGTCGGTTACGGGTGCGGGTTCAACTCGAACGGCTACCTCGTCATCCACTTGTACGCGACCGGTGGCGTGGGCACGCACCTCATCGATCTGCACCCCATGCTCTACACGAGCCAACCCGCCTTCGCGAACACCCCGTTCGGGTTAGCGCCCGTGCTCAGCTCGGCGAACGACTTTCCGGGACTGGCGCTTGGCTACCAGGTGCCGTCGTTCCACTTCGCCATAAGGATCGTCAAGTAAGAGAGTGCGTCACGGTCTCTCCTCGTGTCTCGAGGGGCGAGGGCGGAACTCGAAGCAACGTCGCGACGCGGGCCGGCAACCACCAACTCCTCGCTCCGACCAACGCGATGATGCTCGGCAGCAAAAGACAGCGCACGAGCGTCGCGTCAACGAGAACCCCAAGTGAGAGACCGACCCCGAGTTCCTGCAGACCCGCCACGTGGCCGAAGACCAAGCCGCTCATGGCGCCCACGAGGATGAGGGCCGCCGCCGTGACGACCCCGCCGGTGCGGGCGACGCCGGTAATGATGGCGTCGTCATTGGACAGACCGTCATCCCACGCCTCACGAATCCGAGAGGTGATGAAGACTTCGTAGTCCGTCGAAAGCCCGAAGAGCACCGCAAAGATGAAGACGGGCACCCAGCCTTCGATTTGACTCACTCGATACGTGTGCAGGATCGAGGACCCAACGCCGAATCGAAAGACCACCACCATGAGTCCGTACGCCGCTGCGACCGACAACACGTTGAGCAGTACCGCGACGAGAGCGACGACGAGCGAGCGGAACGCTCGCACCAGCACGAAGAACGCGAGGAGCAGGGCCATCAGCACAATCCAGGGGAAGGCGTCATAGACGCGCGAGAGAAAATCGACGCCCTGCGCACCGGCACCACCGACGAAGACGCGAGTCCCTTCTGGGAACTTGGCCGCCGGGATGAGCTCGTCACGAAGCGTGCTCACGAAGTGCTGCGTTGACTCGTCGCCGAAGTCGTGTCGGGTGACGACGACGAGTTGTTCGAAGCGTCTCGAACCGTCGACGAAGGGGTAACGAGATCCGATCGCGACCACGAAGGACTCGTGACGGTGCAGCATCATCGTCGCGAGTCGAAGGCGCGCGGCGGATTCGATGGCGCTGTTCGCACCGCCGCGCCGCCCCGTGTCGACGACGATCTCGGTCGGTGTGATGACGCCCGCGCCGACCTTCGCCCGGACGAGCGCCAGCGCCCGCGTGGACTGGAGATGCTGGGGGATCGCGGTCTCCGACGCCGGCGTGAGTTGGAGCCACAGGGTGAGGGAACTGGCTCCACCCAACAGCGCGAGCGACACGACGAGCACCGTGACGGGCCGAGCAATGACACGGCGAGCGACGTGGCTCCACGTAGCGCCGAGTTCGGGGCCGGTCACTAAGAGACCACGTGGACCAACCGGTGACGTTCCGCGACGACCGAGTAGCGAGAGCAGTACCGGTTGAAGCGAGAACGTGGCGGCGAGGGCCACGAGGGGGACGACCAGTCCCGCCGCGCCGAGCGAACGGACGAAGGGTACGGGTACGACGAGCAGCGTCGCGAGACTGATAGCGACGGCAAAGCCCGAGAACAAGACCGTTCGCCCCGCGGTCGACATGGTCTTTATGACCGCGTCGAGCGTTGTTGCGTTCGTCTCGCGAAGTTCAGCACGGAAACGATGGACGCTCAGTAAGGAGTAGTCCATGGCGAGTCCGAGGCCGATGAGCTCGATCAAGTTGGGGATGTAGAGCACCATGAGAAAGTGCTGCGCGATGAGGTAGATAATCGCAAGTGAACCCGTGGCGATGGCGACGGCGGTCACGAACGGGATCAGTACCGCCCAGCAGAGGCCCAAGACGACGAGAAGGAGAACCAGCGCCACGACGAGGGCGACGAGTTCACCGCGGTGGAGGTCGTTCGTGAGTACCGGGGTGATGTCGTACTGAAACGCGGGCGGTCCCGTCACGAGCGCACCGGTGACGCCATCGACGAGCAGCGCGTGACGCAGGGTCGCGGTGTCGGGCGCCGCGTGATTCAAGTCGAGGGACGTGTCGACGTTCGCGTACAGCACGTTGCCGGCGACTTCTTCCTCACGAATCCTCGACGTCGGAATCACCGTCGCCGCGGTAGCGATCTTTGCTTCGACACTCTTGACGAGTTCCCTACGGGTCACCGGCACCACGACGGTGAAGGTCCCTTCAATGTTCTGGCCGAAATCACGCGCGAGAATATGATTTGCCCGCGCTGAATCCGAGCCGGGAACGTTCAATGAGGACGTCAGGCGTGCAGGTAGATTTGACGCCGCCAAGAGTCCGAGAACGGCGACAACAGCCCAAAACACAAGGACCACGGCCCGCCATCGAACAACGAAGCGAGTCCAGCGTTCGAGCATCTATGCAGGGTAACCCCTGACTACTCGCGCACGATGGTGTGTTCGTTGCGACGAGAGGGAACGTGATGAAGGAACAGCGCCGCGGCCCGCGATGACGTCACCCATTCGATGACGCGTATGACAGCGTTGTTCTAGGGTGGCCTCATAGCGAAATCGGGACTCTCTGGAAGCAGTGAACTGCAGCGCGTGATGGACGCAGCGCGCACACCGGACTGGAGTTTTGGACTCGATCGACAAGGTCAGATCATGGCGACCAAGGACTCGGGCGAAATAGGCCTGCCCTGGGTGGTACTTGCCGTGAAGGCTGGGCGTGGCATGCGGGTGTCGAAGTATCGCCCGGGCGACGACGTCGAAGTCGAGGGCGACGTCATCGGCGAGATCTCGGGTAATCCCCGTGAGATGGGCCGCCAGCTTCGAACGCTGCTTTCGGACATCGAACTCGAGGACTAAACACGAGCACTGCGCACTTCGTCACTCGCTGACCTGGTGCGAGAACGTCCGCAGATCAGTATCGTGGGCGCCTAACTAAAGGAACGGAAATCATGACCGAAGAACTCTGGGCCACTGTCGACAACTACTTGGTGTCGCTCCTCTCGCCCTCGGACGACGCGCTCGACAAAGCACTCAGCGAAAGTGACGCGGCCGGTTTGCCGCGGATCAACGTCGCGCCCAATCAGGGGAAGTTGTTAGAGCTGCTCGCGAAGAGTCACGGAGCGCGCCGGATCTTGGAGATCGGCACGCTCGGTGGGTACAGCACGATATGGCTCGCCAGGTCGTTATCGGACGGTGGACAACTCGTCTCATTGGAACTGGAAACCAAGCACGCTGACGTCGCTCGTTCGAACATCAAGAGAGCGGGTCTCGAGTCCGTCGTCGAGATTCGTGTCGGTCCTGCAGCGTCGTCGTTACGCGACCTGATCGGTGAGAACGTGGAGCCGTTCGACCTCATCTTCATCGACGCTGACAAAGAGGGCTACCCCGAGTACTTCGCGCTGTCCCTAGAGCTCTCGCGGGTTGGCACGATGATCATCGCGGACAACGTGGTGCGAGCGGGCGGGATCGTCGATCCGCAAAGTACGGACGAACGAGTGTTGGCCGTGCGCGCGTTTCTCGAACTCGTGGCCGAGGAAGATCGAGTTGAAGCAACCGCGGTTCAAACCGTCGGTAGTAAGGGCTACGACGGCTTTGCCTTGATGCTCGTCAAGAAGTAAGTGCTGCGAAGGATACGTAC
>DASZHK010000104.1:0-4868 GCA_035937905.1 Acidimicrobiales bacterium | reverse complement strand
CGAACAGTCCATCGAGGCAAAGCTCTTTCGCTCCATAATTTCATCCTAGTGAGTTGCACGACGCTATGCATACAACTAGAGTCCATTCCATGACAGAACTTACTGGTGCCGGCACCGGCCCTCCCGCAACGTTCGTCGGCCGGCACCGAAAGGCCATCTTTGTCGTCACGGCACTCGGCGCGTTCATGGCGTCGCTCGATCTCTCCATCGTGAACGTCGCCTTTCCGGCACTGGAGCGAGCCTTTCCTCACGACACTCGCGCCAGTCTCGCCTGGGTATTGACGGGTTACGCCATCATCTTCGGCTCGCTGTTAGTGGTCGCGGGTCGAACGGCCGATCGTCTCGGGAGTCGCCGCGTCTTCTTCTTCGGCCTCGGCGTCTTCTGTCTGGGATCACTCCTCTGTGGCGTCGCGCCCTCAGTCGTCACGTTGATCCTCGGACGCGTTGTCCAAGGCGTGGGCGCCGCGACGCTGCTACCCGCGTCACTCTCACTGCTGCTCGCCTCGTACTCAAAGGAGAAGCGCTCACAGGTTGTGGCGCTGTGGGGCGGCATCGGTGCGCTCGCCATCGCGACGGGACCGTCCCTCGGCGCGCTCCTCATCACAGCCTTCGGTTGGCGCGCGGCGTTCTACGTCAATCTTCCCGTTGGACTCATCGCCTGGATCGTTGGTCGTCGCGTCCTCGAAGAGACCAAGGGATCGGGTTCGACGACGAGTCCCGACTTTCCCGGCGTCGTGTTGCTGAGTGGGTCGCTCGCGACGTTGGTGCTCGCCATCACCGAAGGTCCCACCTGGGGCTGGAGCAGCGCTCGCATCATCGCCGGGTTCGTCGCCTTCGTCGTGCTGGGCGCCGTCTTTCTCTACCGCTCGTCACGTCACGAGGAGCCAGTCCTTGATCTCAAGCTCTTTCACGCGCGTTCTTTCAGCGTCGCGAACACCGTGGCGCTCCTCTACGCGATGGGTTTCTTCGCGATGCTGCTCGGCAATATCTTGTTCTTGACGAGTGTGTGGCACTACTCCATCCTCCAAGCGGGGCTCTCCGTGACGCCCGGGCCACTCGTGGTGGCCGTGGTCTCGGGGCCCGCGGGCAAGCTCGCCGGGCGTTACGGGTTTCGCCGCGTCTTGATGATCGGATTCGTCGTCTTCACCTCAGGTCTCCTTTGGTACGTGTGGCGCGTGAGTCTGACGCCGGACTACGTGAAGGTCTGGCTACCGGGGACGATCATCGTCGGACTGGGCATCGGGCTCACGTTTCCCGTCATCAGCGCCGCCGCGGTGTCGAGTCTCGAGGCGACGCGCTACGCGGTCGGTAGTGCCGTCAACCAGACCGCCCGCCAGATCGGCGGCGCACTCGGCGTGGCGATACTCGTCGTGATCTTGGGCACACCTAGGAGTGCGTCCCAAGCCCTTCACAACTTCCGTCACCTCTGGTGGTACGTCGCCGCGATGGCCGCGCTGGCTGGTCTCGTCGCCACGTTGTTGAGTCCACACCCAAGTACACGAGGGACGACGTCCGAGGAAGAGTCCGCCGTCGAAGGTGCGATCGGTCTCGAAGAGATGCTCGACGGTGAGATCGCGGTGACGTCGCTTCAACCGCTGGATCAGCACGCCGACGACGTCGCGAAGGACCACTAACCCCACTATTGCCCAACGAGGGCGCGCACTTGCCCGCGCGCACAGCTGTCGTCCAAGTACAGCCCGTACTGTTGTCGTATGTCCCTTCCCCTCGACGAGACGGCCCGCGACGTGCCCGTCGTCGAACACGTGAAGTCGCGTAAGAAGAGTTTCATCGAGTGGTTGATCGTGTTGGTCGCCGCGGTTCTCGTCTCGTTCCTGATTCGCACCTACGTCTTTCAGACGTTCCTCATCCCCTCCGCGTCCATGAATCCCACGTTCTACGACGGCAACCGGATCCTCGTCAACAAACTGAGCGTGGATTTCGGCACCATCAACGTCGGGGACATCGTGGTCTTCAAAGCACCGCCGGACGTCGCGAGGATCTGCAACGACTCCGTCACCGATCTCGTGAAGCGCGTCATCGGCTTACCCGGTGACGTCCTCACCACGAAGGGCAACACCATCTATCGCAACGGCAAGAGGCTCGATCAGAAGTGGTCGGTCTTTCCCGCCATGGGTCCGAATCCCATCAAGGACGTCACGGTGCCCGCGGGCCAGTACTTCATGATGGGCGACAACCACGCGAACTCGTGCGACTCACGAATGTGGGGCACCGTTCCGAAGTCGGACATCATCGGCAAGGTGTTCTTGAAGATCTGGCCGCTGTCCGAGTGGCACTGGTATTAAGCACCGACGTTTTCTCACCATCTGTGGCGTCGCACTCGCGGGTGTCGCGTTGTCGTCGTGCGGCGTGTCGACGATCAAGGCTAACTCCGCCGTCACGCCGCCCTTTCGACCACCCGTCATCAGCGAATCGTTCACGCACTTAGCGTGCAATCAGAGTTCCACCATGGGTCTTGAGGGCTGCGCGGAGGCACGACTACTGAGCGCCGATCGCCGGGTCAACAAAGAGGTCCACCTGCTCTTCGACCTGATCCCCACGAAGGGCCAGGAACGCAAATTCGTTACAGCGGAGTCCTTGTGGCTCGTCTCTCGCACCGCCGACTGTCAAAGCGTGTCGAGCGTCTACCAGGGTGGAACCGTCGCCCCGGTTGAGTACGGACTCTGCGAAGTGAGTGAAGACCAGGCCCGAAGTGTGATGCTGCACTCGTACTTCGAATTGCTCGTGCAAGGCGCGATCACGAAGCCAGCGTGGCCCTAGAAAGTTTCGCGATTACTCAGGGATGAGGGTGGTGAAACAGAAGGGGTGACCGGCCGGATCGATGAACACGCGCCAGTTCTCGGGGTTCGATTGCGCGTTCGCCTTCAGCGCGCCAAGTCGCAGCGCCTCGCTCTCCGCTTCGTCCAAGTTGTCGACGGCGAGATCGAGATGGATCTGCTTCGGAGGGCTCCCGTCGGGCCAGTCCGGACGCGCGTAGTCGTCCACTCGAACAGCGGAGATCCACGCGCCGTCCAACTTCACGGCCACGAAATCGTCACTGGTGTAGGCGATCGTGCCGCCGAGCAGTTCAGCCCAAAAGTCAGCGAGTTCCTTCGGGTCGGCGCAGTCCAGTGATACTGATCCCAGTCGAATGTTCGTCACGTCCTCGAAGATACTCCCTCACCGTCGTGCAACCACCGAAATCCGATGACGTCTCAAGGACGCCCTCGTCGAGTCTCGTTAGTGGTTACCGTTCACGAACACGAGGCCACCCTGGGGAACGAAGGAATCACCGGTGACCGTCACGGCCGTCACGTTGCCCGACTTCGGATTCAAGGTCGCGAGGTAGTTCGTGGGTGACGCGGGGCAACTCGCCGGCGCGCTGTTCGCGCCGCACGGTGTGGCGACGACCAACGGCTGGTCACTGTCGAATGATCCGGTCACGACCACGACAGCGTCGTTGGTCGAATCGGTCGCGAACAGTTTGCCGGACCGGTGAGTCGGCCACGCGGTGTCGTCCACTGCTTGGCTCAAGTTCAGCACCGTCAGGCGCGGGTGATCGGAGTTCGCGCCATCAACGAAGATCTGCTGCTGATCGCCCTGACTCGTGAGCATGAAGTCCCCCGCGAAGCGCGACGCTCCCGAGGGGACGACGGACGAGGAGTCGGGGTCGGTCAAGGCAAGCTGGGTGGTCTTCGCGCCACCATCGTGCTTGCCCGAACGATTGGCGATCGTGGCCGTGTCTTCGTCGTAGAAGAGCGGCGTCGCGACCGCGGTCTTGGTGGAAGCATTCAATTGCACCGTGTAGACGGCGGGGTAACTGGCGCTGGGTGCCGCAGCGCCGGTGGTGCCCGGTGCTGAGGCGCTCACCAGAATCTGTCCGTCGAGGATCGAGATCGCGTCGGTGCCACCGTTGTGCGCGAGCGCAGCGCTGAAGGTGTAGTGCGTCACCGCGTTCGCTCCGTCACTTGGTCGAATCAGGTACATCGAAGAGTTGCCGTCTTCGTTGACGGTGGCGATGACGCCGTTGAGCGCAGGATCGGCGGTCAGACCGTCGACCTTTCCGACCACGTCCCACTGTCCGCGGACGTCACCGTTCTGACTGAACTGGACGACCGTACTCGCGAGGTTGCCGTCGGCGCTCGCCTCGCCCTGAGGTCCGACGCCGTTCTGGAAGCCGACGACGAGATTGCCGCCGAGCTGGGTGATGTCGTCGGGCTTACTCAGTGTCTCGGTCTTCGAGGTCGCGGAACCGGCTGGCGAGAACGAGTGCTGCAGGGACGAACCCTTCAGGATCTGGGTAGCTTGCAGCGCAGGAGTGGACGACGAATCGGCGACGGAAACGCCGGCGGCGAGCAATGCGCCCGCCACGCCAATTCCCGTGACCATCAGTACTTTAAGTGAACGCATTGTCGTTGTACGCATGGAACATCCCTCCTAGTGAGCTCTGTTCCTTGCACCATAAAGACCGCGTCTTATCTGACGGTGAAGCCCCCGGTACGTGCCCGTGATGGCTCTGCACTTTTCAATCGTTCGGCGACACTAGGAGTCAGTCCTTCGATGCAATCGGCGAGTCGAACGTACGCTGGTACGTCTCTTCAGAGACGGAAATGTCGTACCACGAATAAAACTCGTCGCGACCACGACGTTGCGCCGCGAGATGGGCAGGCAGTTCAGCCCACGCTCGTTGTGTTACTCGGTCGCGAAACCGCACGATGGTGACGCGCTCGTCGTCATCCGACGTGAAGAACTTCTCATCAACGAACCCCTCCATGGCGTGCACGAGCCGGCTCATCTCTGCGGCCACTTCTCCGTAGGCGACCTCGACGCCTGGTCGAAGTCGACTTCGAAACACCGTCACGATGGTCACG
>DASZHK010000103.1:0-12031 GCA_035937905.1 Acidimicrobiales bacterium | reverse complement strand
GTTGGTCAGTCCAACTGAACAGCGCAAATCACCGCTCGCCAAACGGGACAACGTTTCGTCGGGCGCCTCGGCGGCGAGCAACAGCGCCCCGACGAAGGCCGCGCCACCGAGATAAGGAACAGGAAGCGAGTTGTACGCGAGCGCTTCGACCGTGATGGCCTCATCGAATGTCGAACCCGCGCCACCGCCCACCGACTCAGGAAGTCGAAGGCCCAATAGTCCGGTCTCGGCGAGAGATTTCCAACCGCGAGCGTCGTCGTAGTCGTCGAACTCGCCGACGGAGCCCACGGTGAGGTCGGCTCCCAGATGTCGAACGGTCTGTCGCAGCAACTCTTCCGATTCAGTCATCGTGGCGTCCATGAAGACATTCTCCTTCCGGTCGACACGGTTGAATGAAGAGTGTCGGACTTTCTCCGACCACCAACTTATCCGTACAAGATTGGTGGGGCAAGTCCAAACTGGCTTTGTTGCGGCTCAATGGTCAGGTCTCGTTCTACGAGAGAAACTCGAGTGACGCTTCCAAAAAGAGTGGGCTGCGCATGGTGTCGAGATGATCGGCCTGCGGCACCGTCACCACCTGCACGTTGGAGAAATAGTCAGTCAGTGCTTCTACGGGGTGCACCATGGTGTCGGACTCGCCCACCACGACGAGCACGGGACATTTCACGGCGTCGAGGTCCTCCGCGCGAATACGCCGGCGAAATGGACGGCGCAAGAAGGCGGCCAGTGCCTCGGGACTGTTGGATGACCGGTACGCACCTGCCACGAATGCTGCTGCCATAGGGCTATCCGGCGCACGCTCGTGATCGCGGTTTTCAATGGCCGACGCGAGTTGTTCGGGCGATCGGAAACTAAAGACGTTGGAGCCTATTCCTCCGATGACGAGACGATCGAAGGTTCCGGGATGTTCGGCCTCAACCGAGATCAACAGTCGTGCCCCAAGGCTGAAGCCGATCGCGTCGAGCGGTCGTAACGACGTCGCGAGGGCGTACACCTCGTCCTCGATCATGCCGTAGTCCTCGGGAGACGTCGGCTTTTCTGAGAGACCGTGGCCCGGAAGATCCGGCGCAACAACTCGGCGACCACGTTGTTGGAAGGCATCGATCCAACCAAAACGCTGCCACGACGAAAGTGACGACGAACCAAAGCCGTGAACTAAAAGGAGATTGCGATCAGGTTCGTTCACGTGGCAACTAGGACTTTCATCGCCGTGAGTCGTTCAATAGCGACAGAGAGCACGTTCCACTCGAGTAGTGCCGCCCGGCCTCCGCCGCCCGTCGGCGATGGAGGCGTTGGTGTCTCGCTCGGCGTTCCGGAAAAACGCGGCGCCGGTGCGGGCTGAGGAACGCCGGCAATCGTTACGAAACCTCCTCGACGTAGCGCGTGAGGATGGCGAGGCGCTTCGTCCATTGATAACACTGGCGCGAGACACGCGTCGACATCACGTGCAGCGAAGAGCCATTCATCACGGGTCTTTTGGACAAATCGCTCCGCGAAGAGACTCTTAGTGGCGGGCCAGTGGTCGCGATCCATCTGGTCCGGAAGATCGCTCTCAATGAAGCCGAGAACATCCAACAGCGCGCGATAGAACTGCGCTTCAAGAGCGCCGACCGCGATCATCTTACCGTCGGCACACTCGTAGACGTCGTAGAACGGTGCGCCAGTATCGAGAAAATTTGTCCCGCGTTCGTCCCGCCACGATCCCTCGGCCCGAAGGCCGTAAAACAT
Source organism: Acidimicrobiales bacterium (assembly GCA_035937905.1). GTDB lineage: Bacteria > Actinomycetota > Acidimicrobiia > Acidimicrobiales > RAAP-2 > RAAP-2. The sequence continues at coordinate 10,303 of DASZHK010000103.1, read as the reverse complement.
GGTCGTCAGAAGTGCTGCCCCGTCGATCATTGCCGCGTCAATCACTTGACCTTGTCCGCTCGCGCGCGCAGAGTAGAGCGCCGCCATGACGCCAAAAGCCAGTAGCAGTCCCCCGCCGCCAAAGTCGCCCACGAGATTGAGCGGCACGACCGGCCGTTCGCCTTCGCGCCCAATCGCGCCGAGTGCTCCCGAAAGCGCTACGTAGTCAATGTCGTGTCCCGCGCGCGAGGCGAGTGGTCCACTCTGGCCCCATCCCGTCATTCGACCGTAGATAAGACGATCGTTCTTCTTTCGACAGTCGTCGGGACCGAGTCCTAGGTGTTCCATGACGCCTGGTCGAAAGCCTTCGAGCACAACGTCGGCTCTCTCGACGAGGTCCAGCGCGAGCTGAACGCCCTCGGATTGCTTCAGGTCGATGCCAACGGAACGTTTGCCCCGTTGCATGAGGTCAAACGTAGGGTCGCTCGCGATCGTGGATTCGACGGCCGCGACTCGATCAACCCGAAGGACGTCCGCACCGTGATCGGCCAGCACCATCGCCGCAAAAGGACAGGGGCCAAGACCCGCGAACTCGACGACGCGAAGGCCGCTGAGAGGACCAGTCAAACGAACCCTCCCCAAGACGAACGTATACAAACCGACGCGGTAAGCGAACTCCGACTCTAGCTTGTCCGGATAGGTTTGGGCAACGACGGTTCTCTCGGGGCACCACTTCCGCGCCAAAGACATGGGCCAGAGGCAGTTGAATACGCCACGTTCGCCCCAGCACGTTCTGACCGTTTTGAGATCGCACTGTCGAACGGATGATCTCTCGGAGGGATGAGAACGCCTGGCCACTTTCGCTCTCACGGATGTCGTGCAACGGACCCACTGTTATCGGAATATTGAGAATCCGGATTCCTTCGAAAGCTTCGATTAAGGCAAAGCGACCAGAAGTTCAACTTCAGTTGCCGAGCGAACGTCATCCAGCGCTACTCCCGGTGCTAACTCTCGCAGGACCAACCCCTCAATCTCGACGTCGATCACAGCAAGATTGGTAATGATTCGATGAACACAGTTGCGACCCGTCAGCGGCAGTGAACACTCATTCAGGATTTTGGGTTCGCCATCTTTCGACGTGTGATCCATCATGACGATCACTCTCTTGGCGCCATGAACCAGGTCCATCGCGCCACCCATGCCCTTGACAATCTTGCCGGGAATCATCCAATTCGCCAAGTCACCAGAAATTGAGACTTGCATCGCGCCAAGGATGGCCACGTCGACGTGACCACCACGAATCATGGCAAAGGACGTCGCTGAATCGAAGAATGAACTTCCGGGCAACACCGTGACAGTCTCCTTTCCGGCGTTGATGAGGTCAGGGTCAACAGCGTCGTCCGAGGGATACGGGCCAACGCCGAGGATCCCGTTCTCCGCGTGAAGAACGACGTGCAAGGCTGCGGGCACGAAGTTGGGCACCAACGTCGGCAGTCCTATTCCTAGATTTACGTACTGACCGTCGGTCAATTCCGCAGCGACCCTTGCCGCAAGTTGCTCTCGGGTTAATCCGATCACGGCGTCACTGTTCTTTTCTCAATTCTCTTTTCGAAGTTGGTCACGTGCACCACACGCTGGACGTAGATACCTGGCGTATGCACGTGCGCCGGATTCAAGTCGCCCAACTCGACGAGTTCTTCAACCTCCGCGATAGTGATGTGACCGGCTGCCGCGCAAAGTGGGTTGAAATTCTGAGCACTTTCCTCGTACACGAGGTTTCCGTGTGGATCGCCGTAGCGCGCGTGAACCAACGCAAAGTCAGTTCGAATGCCGCGCTCGAGCACGTACTGTCGCCCGTCAAATTCGCCGACCACTTTGGCGGGCGATGACAACGCAACGCCTCCTTCACCGTCGTAGCGCCACGGCAGACCGCCGTCAGCGACCTGGGTACCGACGCCCGCCGGCGTGAAGAACGCCGGAATGCCCGCTCCACCAGCTCTCAGACGTTCGGCCAACGTTCCTTGTGGAACCAGCTCCACTTCCAACTCCCCCGAGAGGAATTGGCGCTCGAACTCCTTGTTCTCTCCAACGTACGAACCTGTCGTCCGGCGGATTCGTTTGGCCGAGAGCAAGACTCCGAGACCCCAGCCGTCAACGCCGCAGTTGTTGCTGACCGTTTCTAGATCCGTCGCACCGCTCGCGAGTAACGCATCAATCAGGACCGAAGGTATGCCACAGAGACCGAATCCACCGACGGCGATTGACGAACCAGTGCGTATGTCCTCGACGGCTTCAACGGCCGTTGCGACGACTTTGTTCACGCGACGCTCTCCGCTGTGCCATCGGGCTTCGTCCCGCCATGATCGAACGGACGATAAGGCGCAGTCCAGAGAACCTTCATACGTTCGTTTTTCACATTCCATCCTCGGTACAGCTGTACATGAATAGACTCCTTAACCTAGCTTGTCCGGATAGGTTGTCGTCGTACAAATTCGTCGGTGGCATTAGTGATCATTTGATCACGAGCAACCTGCTTCGCGTCCAAGTTGATGACGCGGGTTGGAATTGACAATAAAGGGGGTTCATGCATGAACAGGGAAATACGTGATCGCTAGGCCCATGTCCACGACAAGTACCGGACCGTTGTGAGCGAGATCAAGGACCAACGTCCGAGATTCTCGACGTCCCTAAAAGGCAACACTTCGCGTCGAGGGCCCCTGTCGGGTGTTCGCGTCGTCGACTTTACAGAGAATATGGCGGGACCCTTCGGGACGATGATCCTTGGGGATCAGGGAGCGGACGTCGTCAAAGTGGAGTCGCCCTCGGGTGACGTGATCCGACACTCGGGATCTGGCAGCCACGCCATGGCGTCGTATTTTGCGAACCTCAATCGATCAAAGCGCTCACTCTCGATTGACTTGCACCGACCCGAGAGCCGCCCCGTGCTGGCGTCACTCTTCGATTCGGCCGACGTCGTCGTCCATAGCTTTCGACCTTCCGCCGCTCGTCGCCTCGGGCTTGACGTCGCCAGCGTGACCAAAGGTCGACCCCATCTCATTCACGCCTCGATCGTGGGTTTCGGGACAACCGGGCCTTACGCAGAGCGACCGGTCTACGACCACGTCATTCAAGCCCTCTCGGGTATGGCCGATTTTCAGCGAGCGAACTCGCACGACGATCCCCACATGGTTCGCCACGGTGTCATCGACAAGTCCACTGGTTACGTCTTGGCCCAAAGCCTCTGCGCGGCGCTTGTCCAGCGTTTCGCCACGGGCCTTGGTACCAACCTCGAAATAAGCATGTTGGACGTTGCCGTCTCGCTGTTGTGGCCCGACGCCATGATGGACCGTACGGCGTTGAAGCCCGAGCTGCGCCGGCCCGCTGTCGCGCTGACGTTTCGTCTGACGCCGACGGCTGACGGCTTCGTATCACTCATCGTGATCAAGCAAGCGCAGTGGGATGGATTGATCGCAGGTTTGGATATGAAAGGCGTGACGTACGAGGAACTCGGAACTACTCCGTCAACATCGTCCATGACGCCCGGCGAAATACTTAGCGCCGCGCGCGCGGTCATCGCAACACTCACCAGCGAGGAAGTCGTGAGACGATTGTCGGAGAACGACGTGCCGTGCGCTGAGGTACTCACACTCGACCAGATGATTGTGCATCCTCAGATCATCGCCAACGAAACGCTGGTGGAGTACGACCATCCACTTATCGGACCGATTCGCCAACCGCGAGCCGTTCCAAAGTTCACCTCTATGTCCGACGTCGAGTTGGTTCCGGCTCCGGGACTTGGCAACGATTCGAAAGAGATCCTGATCGAATTGGGGCTCAACGGAACAACTATCGACGAACTCATCGCCAGTGGCGTCGTCGTCGTGGGTCGTACGACGTGAGTCACGAAGGAATCGTTGAATCAAGAGAAGCCGAGGTAAAAACCATGGACAAGTTCCGTCTTGACGGCAAGGTTGCGATCGTAACGGGTGCCTCATCGGGCCTCGGTGTCGCCTTTGCCGTGGCGCTCGCGGAAGCGGGAGCGCGCGTCGTCGTCGCCGGTCGACGGGACGATCGCCTCGAAGAAGTACGCAGTCGAATAGAAGCAATGGGAGGAGACGCGATCGCGGTGCGAACCGACGTCACGGACGCCGACCAGTGTCACGCTCTCGCCAACGCGACAATGACCCAGTTCGAAAGGCTGGACGTACTCATCAACTCCGCAGGTCTCGGCGCTGCCGTGCCGGCGAGTCGTGAGACTCCTGAAGAGTTCCGTGGAGTCATAGAGACGAATCTCATGGGCAGTTTCTGGATGGCGCAGGCCTGCGCGAAGCACATGACGCGCGGATCGAGCATCATCAACATCAGTAGTGTTCTCGCTCTCACGTCCGCTGGTCTACCTCAAGCGGCGTACTCCTCGAGTAAGGCGGCTCTCCTCGGACTGACGCGCGATTTGGCCCAACAGTGGGGCGCTCGCAAGGGCATTCGCGTGAACGCACTGGCGCCGGGCTACTTTCCTTCTGAAATGACCGACGTTATGGACTCGGACTTCCTTCAAACCATTGTGGAGCGCCGAGTTCCTCTTAGTCGTCTGGGTCGAGTGGACGAATGCGCGGCCGCCGCGATCTTTCTCGCAAGTGACGCCGCCTCATTCATCACAGGTATCTGTCTTCCCGTCGACGGAGGTCTCCTCACTTCGTAGTGATCGTCGCCAAGCGAACATAGATTCACTACACAAGCTTTTGAGGTACGACTATGAGACGCTAGCGACGTTGTACTACCGCCTATCTCAGGTGCTACGGAAACCCGCCAGAATCGCGCGCGCACGCTCCTCATCGATGTGTTCGGAAGAGTAGACAGAGAAACGATCTACCGTGTCGCCGAATCGCTGCTGCACGCGAGAGGCGATTTGGTTGACGGGCGCCACCACACTGAACGCGTCGAGGACGTCATCATCAATAAGTTCAGCCATTTCGTCCCACCCACCCGATCTCGAGAGTTCGTTCAGCCTTGGCTGAAGCTCGCCCCAACCGTGCAGATCGAGCACTCCCCGGTACGCGGGCGTTGAACCGTAGAAGGCGAGTTGCTTTCGCACGCCAACGCTGGCCGACGTCCGCTCGGCGTCGGTGTCACCGGGGACCACCATTCCAGAGAAGGAGATCTGAAATGTTGCGCGGTCGCGATTACCCTTCGCGAAACCGCGTTCGAGAGCGGGCAGCGTCACTTCTCGCAAGTATCGCTCGGTGGTAAAAGGGTGCACGAGGAGCCCGTCGGCAACCTCTCCGGCAACCTCAGTCATCAACTCTCCTACGGCGGCCAAGAAAATCTTGGGGGGTCCGTATTCGTGGGGCGACGGACTGAAAAACGGCGTCATGAGCGTGTGCCGGTAAAACTCGCCTCGAAAGTTCATAGGCGAGCCCTCGTTCCAGGAGGACCATATTGCCTTGAGCGCAAGGACGTACTCGCGCATCCGTGCCGCCGGTCGCGACCAGGGCATTGAGTATCGCTTTTCGATGTGAGGTTTGATTTGAGAACCAAGCCCGAGTAGTAAGCGCCCCTGCGACAGGATCTGAACGTCATTGGCCATCGTTGCCGTGATGAGCGGACTTCGCCCAAACGCGACAACGATCCCTGTACCGAGTTCAAGACGCGTCGTCGAGCTCGCAGCCCGAGTCAAGATCAAGAGCGGATCGTGTCCGGCTTCGGGCGCCCAGGCGCCGTCGTAGCGCTCCAATTCGAGTGTGTGCGCGTGATCACTCAAATGACGTGGATCGAAATTGATCCACCCGTCAACCAACATGCGCGAAGTCTAACGTGGCACAAAGGTGGAGCGTAAATCTTTCGCCGTCTCGCAAAGGAACGGTTGGAACGAAAGACTCGAAGGCTGTAAATCCAGTCGCGTCGTCAGATACTGAAGGTCATAGACGATTCGACTCATCGACCGTGAAACACTGGCGGGCGCTTTTCCAAATACGCCGTTGCCGCTTCCCTCGCGTCGTCAGTGACGCTGAGCCGGACGTGGCGCTCTGCTTCCCTATCCATCAGCTCACCAAAACTGAGACCGATCGCATCGTTCAAGTTCGCTTTGACCTCCCTGAGGGTAAGAGGGGCAAAACCAGCCAATCGTTTGGCCACTTCACCGACTTCTTCCATGAACGTGGCGTCCGGAAAACGACGTGTGACGAGGCCAATCCGTTCAGCTTCTTGTGCATCAAATTTCTGAGCAAGAAAGTAGAGCTCTCGAGCCTTCGCAACGCCAACGATTCTTGGAAGCGTCCACGTTCCCCCAAAATCACCAGAGAGTCCTGCGGTAACGAACGCCGTGTTAAACATTGCGCTTTCAGCGCAGTAGCGGATGTCGGCCGCACACGCCCAGGCCAATCCCGCTCCGGCACAAGGACCATTGATTGCCGCGATAGTTGGTTTGGGCATCTCATGAAGTAACTGCGACGTGGACATGGATCGTCGCAACCTTCGAATATGCGTTTCGGGGGATCCTTCTGGCGAAAGTCCGCCGGGATTTCCTTCCGACATTCCGCCCAGATCGCCGCCGACACTAAATGCTCTACCCGACCCCGTAAGTACAACGACCTTGACTTCGTCGTCACTTGCTGCCTTTTCGAGCGACGCTGATACGCCATTCAAGAGGTCAGCTGACATCGAATTCAGCTTCTCAGGACGATTCAACGTAACGGTGGCTATCCCATCGCGAACTTCATAGAGGACAGTGTCACTCACGTTTTTCATCCTTTGCTCAAAAGCGTCCAGCTGAGCGTATCAACTGACCCTTACCTACTCTTTTTCGGCACGCCAAATCATCAGTGAACTCCAGCCACTTCTTGAATTCAATTAATTCTCGATGTAGCCATTTCCGAAACAGACTTCGCACTCAATGAATTTAATCTCAGCAAGATTTCGAGACGATGCGAAAGATGCCGACCAGACGTCGTCTGTACCTACTTGACGATCTTCCAATACGTGTCTTTGTTCAGGACCAATCCGTCGCGGAACTCCCAAAGGTCGCATCCTTGAAAGTCAAGAACGGTGCCGTCATCGGCGTTCCCCGTGACTCGCCAGACCGTCACCGCGCGATCACCCGCCGTATAGCCGTACATCCAATCCCAACTCATGTCGGGAATGACGAGAAAGCGGTCGGCGAGGACCTTGCGGATTGCTGACTTGCCCTTAATGGCACGGCCGTTGACGTCTGGCCCGGACGCCATGAAGAACGTTGCGTCGTCGGCAAAGAACACAGCAATCGCGTCCGCGTCTCGACTATTGAATGCGTCGTGTATCTCATGGAGCAACTCCATAGACACAGAGGGAAAACTGTCCACTTGCTGATCGGAAGTCATGAGATGTTCTCCTTTGTCAGAACGCTAATGAGGTTCAACATTCGCTGGTATTCACAATCTCGCGCGAATCGTTGTAATTCGACGAAGTGGACACCGTCAGCGCTGCTCTAAGTTCAGCGCCGCCTCCATTACAAGCGAGTCGACTTCGTCACGTGATCGATCATGGCGTATGGACTGCATCGAGCCGACGACGTGCTCATTCAGCAATGAGGCGGTGCGCGCGACGTCTCCCTCGCTGAGTGCAGCGACGATGAGCGCGTGCTCACGGCGCGCCTCCTCATGGGGGCGCCAGAACTGGGGACCCATCGGGAAACTTCGCCAAAGGAAACGCAATAAGGTCACGAGCATCGGCGATTCAGAGCTCTCGTAGATGCAAAAGTGAAAGTCGCGATTGAGTTCTCGGATCCGTGGGTCTCCCTCGGAGCACGACGCGTGCTCCTCGGCGATGGCGCGCAGCTCCGCGACTCGTTCGGGTGTCATGCGCGACGCCGCGAGTTCACCGGCGAGTGTCTCGAGCACGATGAGTATTTGGAGATGCTCCTCCAGGCGCTCCAGAGGCAGCGCCGTCACGGTCGCGCCGCGATGCACGTCGAAGTGCACGAGCCCCTCGGACTCGAGCTTCTGCAGGCCCTCACGAACCGGCGTCGGCGAGAGGTGAAAGAGCGACGCGAGCTCGCGTTGGCGAAGACGCGCGCCGGGTGCGATCGTGCCGTCCGCGATCAATTCGCGCAGCGTTTCGGCGACGAGATCGGCCTTCGAGCGGTACTCACGCCCGAGACGCTGGGGAACAGCGTCAGCGAGCGAGCCCGTCACGGCAGCGCCGGTGTCTCGGGTGCGGCGTCGTCGTGCGCGGCGCTGCCAAGGAAGACCTCGCGGATGTCGGGGCGCGCGAGGAGAGCGCCGCCCGTGCCCTCGAGTTGCACGTGACCCGCGACGAGGACGTAGGCGTAGTCAGCAATGCGCAGCGCGTCGAGCGCCTTTTGCTCGACGAGCAATATCGACACGCCGGACGCCACGAGGTTCGGCACTTGCTCGTGCAGCAGGTGGCGCGCGAGGTCCGGCGAGAGGCCGGCGGTTGGCTCGTCGAGCAACAACAACTTCGGCGAGAGCATGAGGACTCGTCCCATCGCGAGCATCTTTCGCTCGCCGCCCGACAGTCGACTCGCTGTGCGCGTGGCCATCGGCTTGAGAGCCGGGAACAGTTCGTAGACGGCCTCGACTCGTTCATCAACGGCTTTGTTGTTGAGCAGGTACCCGCCCATTTGAAGGTTCTCGAGAACGCTCAAGGTCCCAAACACGTCCTTGGTCTGAGGAACGAAACCAAGTCCGCGTCGAGCGACGCGGTCGCCGCGCATGGCGGTCACGTCTTCGTCGTCAAGAAGCACGCGTCCGGCGAATACCTTCGCCCGACCCGTGAGCCCTTTCATGAGCGTTGACTTTCCGGACCCGTTCGGCCCGATCACCGCGACGAGCTCCGCTCGACCGACGGTGACGTTGACGTGTTCGACGACCGTGCTGGCGCCGTAACCAACGGCGAGATCGTTGACGTCGAGCAGTGTGTCCGGTCGCACCGTTGAGCCGTCAGCCTGAGAGGTAGGCATCGAGCACCTCCTCATTCTTTCGCAGTTCGGCCATCGTCCCACTTGAGAGCACCTGACCTTGGGCCATCACGACGACGGGGTCGCAGAGCCGCTCGACGACGCCGAGTTCGTGCTCGACCATGAGCATCGAGAGTCCCTCGTCGCGCAGTGACAGGAGGTGCGCTTCGATACGTCGAATGAGCGCTGGATTCACGCCGGCCATCGGCTCGTCGAGCAACAGCAACTTCGGCTCAGCCATCAGCGCGCGGGCGAGTTCGAGGAGACGCTTTTGCCCGCCGGAGAGATCGCCCGCGAGGTCGTCCTCTTTCGCCGGAATCTCGAAGCGCGCGAGCAACTCTCGGGCGCGCGCGACCGACGCGTCCTCTTGTTCTTGCCAACGCCACTTTCCCGCGAGCGCGTCACGGAGCCGCTCGCCGCGCTGACCGGGAGCGGCGACGAGCAGGTTCTCGATCACCGAAAGTCGTTCGAACTCACTCGAGAGCTGGAAGGTGCGCACGAGCCCCAGTCGGGCTAATTGGAACGCGGAGCGTCCGGACACCAACTTTCCTTCGAAGTGCACGGTCCCCGACGTTGGCGCGAGGAAGCCCGACACGATCGCGAGGACGCTCGACTTGCCCGCACCGTTCGGCCCGATAAGCCCGGTGATGCTGCCGGCCGCGACGTCGAAGGAGACGTCGCGCACCGCTTGTACGCCACCGAAACTCTTCGCGAGACCGCGAACCGACAGCAGTGGTTCGCTGGTCACGACGTCGGCTCCGATTCGGGAGTGCGCGCGAAGCGCTTGGCGCGCTCAGGGAACACGCCGCGCGGACGGAACCACATGACGGCGAGCGTCAGCAGTCCAACGACGACCCACTGCAGCGCGTCGACGAGACCCGGGTACCCGAACTGGGGAATGTAGCGCGTCGCTTCGAGGAACGCGACCGGCACGAGCGCGGCGCCGACGACGGCACCCATGTTGTTACCCGCGCCGCCCACGATGACCGCGGAGAAGTACACGAAGCTCTCCGGGAACAGCCAACTGCCCGGCGACCACGCGGAGATGTACTGCGCCAGGATCCCTCCCGAGAGACCGGCGATCGCTCCCCCCGAGACGAACGCGATGAGACGCATCTGGGTCACGTTCTTCCCGAGCGACGCGGCGGCCGCGTCGTTGTCGCGTACGGCTCGTAGCGTCCGTCCAAGCGGCGAGCCGGTGATTCGTCGCACGACGATCCACACGAGAATCGTGCACGCGAACGTCATGCCCACGAAGACCCACTGGTAGTTGACAGGTGAGAGATTGAGGACGCTCTCGAGGGGTTTTGGAATAAGTGCCAAGCCGTTCGATCCGTTGAACAGACCGGCCGCGTTCGTCACGACCGTCGTCGC
>DASZHK010000102.1:0-17876 GCA_035937905.1 Acidimicrobiales bacterium | reverse complement strand
CCTGTGGCAAGAAACTCAGCTACCTGAACTCCGACCCCACCTTCAAGGGTGGGTTCACCGTGGCGCTCGATAACGTCATCAAGCTCACCCCCGCGAGCGCCGCCGACGCGGGCAACAACGCAACGCTGAAGCAGTTCGCCGCCGAATTCCCCGGTCTGATCGCGTCGTCCACCGAGCTCGCCGTACCCACCGCGACCGGCAGTGCGAACCCGAAGACCACCTACAAGAACGGTCAGGTGTGCCCCGCGACCTCGAAGTATTCGGGCCAAAAGGGCAAGGTCGTCTACGCCTACTGGACCACGTTGGCCCAGAAGACTCCGACCCTCACGACCAATCCGGCCAAGATCAAGTTCGTCAAGGACCTTCGTGTGACGATGGCCTTTGAACCGACGGGCGTCACGCCGACGCCTCCGTCGGCGACGACGGTTGACGCGATGTTCGCCTCGGCGATCACGCCCACGACGACCACGACGGCGGCAATCGCGCCGACGACCACGACGACGGTCGTGGCACCCACGACCACCACCACGAAGGCCACCACCACCACCACCACGACATCTAAGGGCTGATCGTTGCAGGCCATCATCCTGGTCGGGGGTAAGGGGACGCGGCTTCGGCCGCTCACCTACGAGACCCCCAAGCAAATGTTGCCGCTCGTCGGGGTACCGATGATCGAGTGCGTCCTCGAGTCGCTCGCGCGTCACGGCGTCACCGACGCCGTGCTCTCACTGGGCTACTTGCCCGACCGGTTCACCGAGGCCTACCCCTCAGGACTCATCGCTGGTGTTCGCGTCTCCTACGCCGTGGAGAAAGAGCCCTTGGACACCGCCGGCGCCATCCGGTTCGCGGCCTCCTACGCGGGCGTCGACGAGACGTTCCTCGTCGTGAACGGTGACGTCGTCACCGACCTCGACGTCACCAGATTGTTGAACTTTCACCGCGAGCGCGACGCCGAGGTCACGATCGCGTTGCATCCCGTCGCGGACCCCTCGCATTTCGGTGTCGTGCCAACCGACGACGACGGCCGCGTGCTCGCCTTCGTCGAGAAGCCGCCGCCCGGCGAAGCCCCGACGAACCAGATCAACGCCGGAACCTACGTCTTTGAGCCGCGCGCTCTCGATCGCATCGCCACCACGGGTCCGGTCAGCGTCGAGCGGGTGACGTTTCCCGCCCTCGCCGCCGCGAACGCGCTCTACGCCCTCTCTGACGACGCCTACTGGCTCGATACCGGCACGCCGCAGCTCTACTTGCAGGCCAACGTCGACGTCTTGAAGGGTCGTAACCATCAACACGACTTCAGCGGCGTCGTCGATGGTTCGTGGCGGAGTCCTTCAGCCACCATCGACGCGACCGCGAGCTTGCGCCACACGGTCGTGGACCGAGACTGCGTCGTCGGCGCCGACGTCATTCTCGAGAACTCCGTCCTCTTACCTGGCGCCATCGTGCAGAGTGGTTGTGAGATTCGCTCTTCCATCATCGGACCCGAAGCCGTCATCGGCACTAGTTCGATACTCGGTCCCACCTGCGTGGTGGGGGCGAAGGAGCACGTGGCGTTGGACTCACGCCTGTCTGGTGACGTGCGACTCGGCGGCGTCTAACTAACGAAAAAGGTCGTCGTTCTTCTTTCGAACGATGTTCTCTTGAATCGATCCCGGTCCGAAGAACGACTCGTCGAGACCGCGTACTAACGCGAAGGGCGTGCCCGCCGCTTTGTGCAACACGAGGTTGGCGGCGCCGGCGATCTCGTCAGCGATCGCGACCTCGGTCGCCTCTAAGAGCCGTCCGTTCGCGTCGAACGTCCCTCGAAGATCTAGTAGCGGTTTGAGTCCCGCCGAACCGAGGGCGACGTCGGTGACCCCTTGGCGCCAGACCCGACCGAAGGTGTCGGTGATGAGGACCGCGACCTCGACGCCGGTCCGTCGACCGATCTCGCCTCGAATACGCCGCGCCGAGCGGTCGGAGTCCACCGGCAGCAACACCGCGGTTCCCTCGTCGGTGTTGGAGAGGTCCACGCCCGCGTTGGCGTTGATGAAGCCGTGACGGGTTTCCGTGATGCGCAGCGTCCCGCGACGCCGCAGAACCCTGACGGACTCACGCTCGACAATGGCGACCTTGTCCTCCTCGGAACCGCCAAAGGGGACGACCTGACCTTCGGCTTTCGACACGACCTTGCTCGTCACGATGAGGAGATCGTGGTGTCGAACCTCTTCGTTGGCGTGCGCGACCGCGTCTAGCAGCAGGGCCACCAGGTCGTCGTCACGTTGGACCTTCACGCTCGTGGCGAGGGCGACGAGTCGCAGTTCACTCACGAGAGCACGACTTTGGCGAGACGCTGTGCGTCCAGTGGATCGGCCATGACCGTCGTCGTCACTTCGACGCGAACGCCCCGCTCTCGAATCGGCGCCGCGAGCGCTTCGTCGGCCTCGTCGATGATCCACGTTCCCACGAGTCCTTCGTAGAAGTCAACGACACCCAGTGTCGAGACGTCGTGGCCGAGTTCGCGCAAGAGGCGGTCGGCGGGACCCTTCAGCGCGGCGCCTCGAATGATGGGCGACACCGCGACGACGTCGTCACGTCGCGCACGCAAGATCTCTCGCACCCCGGGCACGCGCAGCATCGGGTCGATCGAGATCAGGGGATTGGACGGCGCGATCACGAGGCGGCTCGCGCTCTCTAACGCGTCCTTCGCCTCGTCGCTCAGGCGCGCGCGGTCGGCGCCGACGACGTCAACGGACGAGACGACGACGTCGTGGTGGTGACGAACGAAGTACTCCTGGAAGGTGAGACGTCCAGCGTCGGTGACGAACTCCGTGGCGATCGGGTCGTTGGATACTGGCAGCAGCCGTACGTTCACGCCGAGACGCTGGGCGAGTTCGGTCGCGACCTCAGTCTTCGTGGCACCTTCGCTCAGACGCTGACTTCGATAGAGGTGGGTCGCGAGGTCTCGATCACCGAGTCGAAACCACGCTTCGCCGCCGAGTTCGCCGAGTTCGTCCATCACGCGCCACGTCTCGCCTCGTAGACCCCAGCCGAGTTCGTCGTTGTTCAACCCGGCGAGCGTGTAGGTGATCGTGTCGAGGTCTGGACAGATGGTCAGGCCGTTGAGGACGAGGTCGTCGCCGACGTTGACGACGGCCGTGAGCTGCGAGGGATCGATGACGTCTTGCAGCGCTCGCAGCAATCGCGCTGCTCCGACGCCACCACTCAGTACGGTTATCACCTCTGAGACTTTAGGGGCGCTGGGTATCATCGAGTGTTGTGAAGAACCCCCTCGACGACGACTGGCCCGGCTCGCCCGCGTTCGTCGTCCTGCGCGTGCGCGACGGGGCCGTCGAGCGGGTCCACGAAGGGGGCGACCTCGACGAGGTCCGTCCGTGGGCTTCGGTGTCGAAGATGGCCGTCGCGCTCGCCTTCGGCGTCGAGATCGACTGGGGTTTTCATTCCTACAGCGACACCGTTGGCCCTCGAGGCGCGAACTTCGCCAACCTCTTGTCGCACTCGAGTGGACTCGGTCTCGAAGAGGGTGATCCACTGGTACCCATCGCCACCAAACGGGTCTACTCCAACTACGGCGTCGACCACGCGGTGCACGCCGTCGTGGGCGAGAGACCTCCGGCCGAATGGTTAGACGACCGGGTCTTTTCGTCACTGGGCATGGCCACGACGTCACTCGCGGATAGACCCTCGTCGGGCGTGCGCGGTTCGACGAACGACATGGCGAGGTTGGCTGTGTCGTGGCTGCGACCGGACGGTGTCGCCGTGGAGACAAGGGATCGGCTGATCCGGCCCTACCTACCCGACCTCTCGGGCATCGTGCCGGGATTCGGGCGATTCACGCCGTGTCCGTGGGGAATTGGACCTGAGGTGCGCGGGGACAAGGAACACTGGATGGGTGACTGGCCGCCGGAGAGTTTTGGTCACTTCGGCCAAAGTGGCTCGTTGATGCTCTTAAACGCCCACGAAGGCATTGGCGTGGTCGCGACGAGCACGGAACCGTTCGGGCGATGGGCCGTGGACCTGTGGCCCGAGTGGACGAGCGCGATGAGAAAGCTCGCTCTTACGTCGTGAGTTCCGATCGTCCACGAGTTGGCCTCGACCTTGACGGCTCACTCGAGTCACTCGGAAACTCGATGATCGACCTCGCTGACGCCCTTGACGCGACGGGCGAGTGTGAGCTCGTTCGCTTTCGATCGCATTCGGCGCCTTCCTCACCCAATGAAGCGCGTCTCGCGCTTCGTTCGTTGTGGACGCCACTGTGGCGACGAAGCCTCGGACCGTCGATCAATCGATTCCTCGATCCCGTCGACGTCGTGCACGTCGCTGGCCGCACGACGCCACCGACGACGTCGACGCCACTCATCATCTCGGTCGACGACCTGCGCCCCCTTCGCGGCGAGTCTCGTGAACACCAACGAATAGCGCAGCTTCGCCGCGCCGTTCGCCACGGGGCGACACTCGTCGCGTCGACGAGGAGCGCGAGCCACGAAGTGCAAAACGTGCTCGGGGTCGAGCGTGCCCGGGTCGTCGTAGTACCTCCGGCCGTGCCGCTGGTCCAGCCAACGCTCAAGGGCACGGCGATCGTGGTGAATCTGACGGGGGTCTTGGAGCCGTTTCTCAACCTGGCGCCCGCGCTGATCGAGTTCGCGAAGAGTCACGGAACCCACGTCGAAGCGCTCACCAGCACGGCCATGACGCAACGGATCCGGACACGGGGTCTCGGCGTGCACTTACGTTCAAGGAGCGACGCGCGAAGCGCGCTCGCGGAGGCGAAGGTCGTCTTGCACATTTCGGACGGCGCGCGCTTTCCCTCGTTCGCGATTGCGGCGCTCGCAGCGGGCGTGCCGACCATCGCGCGCGCGACGACGATCAACCGCGAACTCTTGAGTGGCGCGGCGGCCTTGACCGAGAGCGACGAGGAGGTGCTGCCGATGCTGAGCGAACTCTGGGAGAGTCCGACACGTCGAGCGATCATGGTGGCGGCCGGTCGCTCGAGGGCGGAGGACTTCGCGCCCGCCACCGCCGCGCGCGCCTACGTCGCGCTCTATCGAGAAGTCGTGCGAGGCTGGAATCCGTGACGCGCACCGTGAGCATTTCGCTCGACCAGTTCTACCGACCTCAACCCGGCGGCATCGCGACGTACGTCCGCGGACTCATCTTCGGTCTCACGTCGCTGGACGACGAGTCGTTGCGACTTCTCGGTGTCGAGCCGCGCGGCAATCCCACGCAGGACGTCTCGGACCTCGCGCTCGAACGTGTTCGCGCGAACGCGCCAGTCAGTGTGCTGACCCGGCTGTGGGCGCGTTGGCCCCTCGGCGTGCCGTCGTACAGCGACGTCGTGCACGCGACGTCGGTCGCCGGACCGTTCGCCGGAGGCAAGCGCGGTGCCGTGCACTCGGCGGGTGTGCACGATCTCCTATGGCGAGACGAGCCGAGCGCGAGTACGCCCCACGGCATCCAATTCCACGAGCGACGGCTCCAGTTGCTGAAACGCCGTGGTGACGTACGCGTCGTCACCACGGCGCCCGGATTGGCGCAACGATTGATCGACGACGGTTTCGAACCCGAGCGAGTGTACGAGTCACGACTCGGCGTCGACGACGCGCGTACCGTGCCCGACAGTGAGGATCAAGTGCGCGTGGCGTTGGCGGCGCGGGGCGTCGAAGGACCCTTTACCTTGTACGTTGGGACGCGCGAACCGAGGAAGAACTTGGAACGCCTCGCTCAGGCGCACGCCGTCGCTTCGTCCATCACTAGCGAACTGGGAGCACTGGTCTTGGTAGGCCCACCGGGCTGGGGCGACGTCGACAGCGGAGACGCCGTGGCGCTCGGCCTCGTGTCGCGATCACTGTTGCAGGGCCTCTACCGCGACGCGACGGTGTTCGCGTACGTTCCGCGCGCCGAAGGGTGGGGACTGCCGCCCGTCGAAGCGCTGCACGCGGGCGCTCGCGTCGTCGCGAGCACCACGACCCCGAGCGTTCTGAGTAACGACGAGGTGGTGCGGGTCGATCCCCTCGAGGTCGACGCCATCGCCGAGGGGTTGGTGCGAGCGTTGTCAGAAGGTAACGACGAGACCGATCGTCAACGACGACGCGCCTCAGTGTCATCGCTCACGTGGCGAAACGCCGCGCTCGACCACTTGGCGGCGTGGCGATGAAGGTCGCTCTCGACGTGTCCGCCGTCCCGGCCAAGCTCGCGGGCGCCGGTCGCTACGTCGCGGAAGTCGCGCGTCGACTCCCTGACGCCGACGTCGCGACGACGCTGGTGACCCGTCGCGGCGACGCGACGCGTTGGCAGGGCGTGTCGCCGCAAGCGCAGGTGAAGGGACTTGTCCCGAATGGACGTGCGGCCCGGCTCGCCTACGAAGCGTGGCTGTTGGGGACGAGCGCGACGGCACGTGACGTGGACCTGTGGCACGCGCCGCACTACACGATGCCGCGTCGGGGACCGACACCCACCGTCGTCACCATCCACGACCTCACGTTTTTCACCAATCCCGAGTGGCACGAGCGCTCGAAGGTCGCCTTCTTTCGTCGGGCCATCACGTACTCGGCGCACCACGCGCGTGTGCTGATCAGCGTGAGCGATTTCAGTGCTCGACTTCTCGCGACGTTGATCCCCGACCACGCGCCGGTCGTCGTCGCGCCACTTGGCGTCGAACTCGGGACCTTTCAGCCTCTGGACCGAGGCGATGGAGCAGTTCTTCACGACCATGGCCTTCGAACGGACGTGCCTTTTATATTCTTCGTGGGTACCGTTGAACCGCGAAAGGGACTTGACGTGTTGCTCGACGCCTTTGAACTGATCGCCCGTGACAACACGGACGTCGAACTGTGGCTGGCGGGTCAAGCGGGGTGGGGCGAAGGTCCTATCGAAGCGAAGATCAAGGGTCACCCGTTTTTTGCTCGTATCCAGCGACTGGGCTTCGTCGACGAGGCGTTACTGCCCGTCCTCTACCGGCGCGCGCGCGCCGTGACCTACCCGTCGCGCGGCGAAGGTTTTGGTCTGCCGGTCTTGGAGGCGATGGCCTGTGGCGCGTCGGTCGTGACGACGCGCGACACGGTGATGGCGGAGATCGCGGGCGACGGCGCACGGCTCGTCCCCGTGGGCGACGCGCAGGCGCTCGCGACGTCGCTCGATGACGTCCTCGCGTCGAGTGACGACGAGCGGCGAACGTGGGCGCGTCGAGCGCGCGAGCGCGCGGAGCACTTCACGTGGGAGCACTGTGTCGCCCAGCATCTCGTGACGTACGAAATGGCGATGGGGCGCTAATGCGCGCGCTCGTCACCGGGTCCCAGGGTTTCGTGGGCAAGCACCTTATTGCGCACCTGCGACTGAGCGGCGATGAAGTCGAGGGCATCGACCGCGAGCGCGACGTCACGGACGCCGACAGCATGCGTGAGATCTTCGACGCGTTTCACCCCGACGTCACGTACCACCTCGCGGCGCTTACGCACGTGGGTGATTCGTGGGATCACGCGAGTGAGTTCACGCGCGTGAACGTGGTGGGCACGCAGCGCGTGCTCGACGCGGCCTTCGCCGCGGACCCGAAATCGACGACGCTGGTCGTCAGTTCGTCCGAGGTCTACGGTGTCGTGCGAGAAGAGGACCTTCCGATCCGAGAGAGCTTTCGCGTCGCGCCGGCCAACCCGTACTCCTCGAGCAAGGTCGAAGCCGAACGGGTCGCGCACGACGCCCTTCGTTCTCGGTCGCAGCGCGTCATCGTGGTGCGACCGTTCAATCATCTTGGGCCCGGTCAGGCTTCGAACTTCGTGGTGCCCGCGCTCGTCAGTCGACTCCTGGACGCGCGCGAACGTGGTGACGGTGAGATCCCGGTGGGGGACCTCACCACGCGACGCGACTTCAGTGACGTACGCGACGTGGTCCGTGCGTACCGACTGCTCGCGCTTCTCGGCGTCGCAGGAGAGACGTACAACGTGGCGTCCGGACACGACGTGTCGTTACTCGACATTGCGAACGACCTGGTGCGCCTCGTCTCACCCGAGACGAGGCTCGTCGTCGACCCCGCGCTCCTTCGCCCGAACGACGTGCCGGTCTTTCGCGGGAGCTTCGACAAGCTCAATGAAGCGACCGGGTGGTCCCCGAGAATTCCTTTATCGGTCTCACTGCACGACGTCGTCGACGATCTCGTCACGCGGCGTGCGCCGAGTTAGGAAATTCGCGCAACGCAAGGGATTTCGGCGTGTTCGGCGTCAAAATCGCTCGTGAGGGCCAACTAGCCTTGAAGGACTGATGGACTCTCGTGCCCCGGCCGTTGTTGCCGTCATCGTTACCACCGGTTCCGGGCCGGGCCTCGAAGCCACCGCGGCTTCCCTGGCGGCCCAGAACTACGAGGAACTAAGCCTGCTCGTCGTGGCGAACGGGGATGCTCCGCACGTGCCCGCGCGCGTGGCCGCCGTCGCGCCGAACGCCTTCGTGCGGATCCTCGAGGAGAATCGGGGCTTCGGGCCCGCCTGCAACGAAGCGGCGCTCATGATCGAGGGCTCGGCCTTCTTCCTCTTCTGTCATGACGACGTACGTCTCGAACCGGACGCGGTCCAGCTCATGGTGGAAGCGGCCTACCGCACGAACGCGGGCGTCGTCACGCCCAAGGTCGTCGCCTACGAAGACCCTCTCGTCCTCTTGCACGCCGGTCAGACCTGCGACCGATTCGGCGTCGTGCGCGAGCGCGTAGAGCTCGGCGAGATCGACCACGGTCAACAGGACCTCGAACGTGACGTCTTCGTGGCGCCCGGCGGGGTCACCCTCGTTCGCGCGGACCTCTTTACGACGTTGCGCGGATTCGATCCCCTCATCACCCTCCTCGGCGAGGACCTCGACCTCTGCTGGCGCGCCCAAGTGGCGGGCGCGCGTATCGTGGTCGCCCCGCTCGCCAAAGTGGCCCACCGAGAGACCATCGCGACGGGCGAGCGCTCGGTGACGGCGATCGGCACGCGTGGCGCCAGTCGTCAAGACCTCCAACGCCGTCACCAGCTCCTCGTCGTCGCCACGGGTTGGGGACGGCGACAGGTGGTCTGGACGTTGCTGACCCTGTTCGTCATCGACGTCTTCGAGGTCGGTCTCTCGCTCGCGAGCGCGGACCTCGACCGCGCCGGCGCCATCATCGGATCGTGGCGATGGCTGATCAAACAGCGTCGTCGCGTTCGCCAACGCCGCCGCCAACTACACCGACTTCGCGTCCTCTCCGACGCGGAACTACACCGCCTTCAGGTCGGCGGAGCCAGTCGATTGAAGCACTTCTTCGTCACGTTGCTTCGTGAGGGGTACGACAAGGCGCGCGGCATCCTGCCCCCCGACGACACGCATGAACTCGAGGAGGAAACCGAAGCGGCGGGCGTTGGTTTCGCCGCCGCCTTCTCCGAGGACGAGGAGTTCGACGAGATCGCCGAAAGTGGTCTGTTGGAGCTCCGCACGCGCCCTTCTCGATTCATGACGTCGTTTCGCTCTCAGGCCACCGTCGTCTCGATCGTCGCGGTTGCGTGGCTCATCGGATCGAGGAACCTCGTCGCGATCCACCTTCCACTCGTGGGTCGTCTCGCGCCCCTCGACTCCTGGTGGTCGACGTGGCGTCACTTCTTCGCGTCGTGGTCCTCCAACGGCGTGGGCTCGGGCTCGCCGGGTATGCCCGGCTACGGCGTTCTCGCCTTCGCGGGCACGTTTGTGTTCGGCCGCATGGGCGTCTTACCGCGCCTGGCGCTGATACTCGCCGTACCAATTGGCGCGGTGGGTGTTGGTCAGATCCTGAAGGACCGCGCGTCGAATCGCGCGCGCGTGTTTGGCGCCGTCGCCTACGCCGCGATGCCGCTGGGCGTCAACATGATCAGCCAGGGACGCGTCGACGTCTTGGTCGTCGTGGCGGGCCTGCCCTACATCGTGCGACGGATCTTCGCGTTGATGGACGTGCCCGGTTTTCGACCCGTTCCCTACAGCGAACCCGTGCCCTTCGGGCACCGAGGGTGGCGCACGACCGAGTCGGGCCAGCGCATGGTCCTGATCATGTTGATCGCCATCGTGTCGGCGATGGCGCCCGCCACGCTCGTCGTGGTGGCGCTCGTGGTCGTCGGCGTCGTGGTGGCGCGACTCTTCGAGCCCGATCCCGACGTTTCGTTTCGCGGATCGTTCCGGTTCCTCGGGTCTCTCCTGGTGAACGTCGCGATCTTCTTGATCCCGATGACCATCAACGTCGCCTTCGCCGGACGGCGCGCGCTGGAGATCTTTGGACTGGCGCGCGGGCCCTGGTCGGTGCCGACCTTCAGTTACCTCCTACGAGACGTGGATGGCACCTTCGGAACCTCGTGGTGGGGATGGCTCTTGCCACTGGCGGCTCTCTTCGCCCTCGTCCTCTGCAAAGGTGATCGACGTCGGGCGGCCTCGAAGGCACTGGTGATCGCGGCCCTGACCTTGGTGCTCGCGGCGGTCGTCTCACGGCACTGGTTGGGATCGTTCTCGCCCGACCTCGACGTCCTCTTGGCTCTCTACGCGGTGATGCTCGCGACGCTCATCGGACTCGGCATCGCGGCCCTCGAGCACGACCTTCGCGACGCGGGTTTCGGCTGGCGCCAAATCGTGGCTGGGCTGTCCGTCGCCACGTTGCTGGTGGCGACGCTGCCGTTCCTCGCCACTTTTGGAAGTGGTCGTTTCGACCTCCCCACGACGAGCGTCGCGGAGTCGCTGTCTGCCCTCACGCCCTCAACGGCCGGCGGATTTCGTGTCCTGTGGCTCGGCGATCCTTCCGTCGTACCCCTCCCAGGATGGTCGGTGGCGCCGGGGCTGGAAGCCGCGACGTCCATGAACGGGCTACCGGGTGGGGCGAACCTCTTCAACTCGCCCGACTCGGGAACCAGTGACGTCATCATGCAGGCCGTCCAAAGTGCGCTCGCCGGTCACACCGTTCGCTTGGGTGAACTCCTCGCGCCCGCGGGCATCGCCACCATCGTCGTGATGAACTCCTCCGCACCCGAACTCTCGGGCGTGCAAAACGTGCCCCTGCACCGTCCACCGGGCGAACTCCTCACCGCGCTCAACAACCAGAGTGACCTCTCTTTGGACCTACAGACCTCGTCGGTCGAGGTCTTCTCGAACTCGCTCTTTCACGGCATCGTCGCGGCGACCAATCCCGGCTCGACGTCGCTCTCGCCGATCTTCAGTACGAACTCCTTCTCGGGACCCCTCACCGCGGGTTCGACCGTCGTCGCGGGACTGGCGCCGGCGGGCGCCTTCGCGCTCGACGTCAACGGCACGGCGGCGCCACGAACGACGCAGGGAAGTTGGACGCCCTTCTACAACGTCGCGCCGACCCCGACGGGACCCGTGGGCACCATTGTCTTGCACCAGTTCCCGTTGAACGGACTCATCGCGCTCTTCACCTTGGGGATGTGGGGGATTGTCTGGCTCGGCTTCGGGTGGGTGCACCGACTCGAGTGGCTCTTCACCGGACGCCGTCGCGTCGTGACGGCCCGCGTACCGAAGGACGACGATGTTTAAACTTCGTCGCGTCCCGGTCCTGCTCGTGGTCCTCGTCACTCTCGTGGCGACCGGAGTCGTGACGTCGCTCCATCGACCCGTCAATCCCTCGGAACTACCGAGCGGTCTCTCGGTGTCGTTGGACGCCGAGTCGACGGCGCTCTACTGCACCGGGATCTCGAACGCGAGCGGCACGCCGGGACGCGTGACGTTCTTCAACACCTCCTCGGCGAGTCGAAGTCTCAGCATCAGCGTCGTCTCCGACAAAGGAAATCTGTACCACGGTTCAATTGAGCTGGCCGCGCACGCCGCGCAGTCGATCGAACCCGGCGTCGTGGACAAGAGCGCCACGAGCGCGACGTACGCGGTCGCGGTGCAGATCAGCGGCGGTGGCGTCGTCGCCGAAGAGGTCGCGGGCACCGGTCGCACGGAGGTTCCGTGCAGTGCGTCGGGCGTCACGCGCTGGTACGCAACGGGCTTCAACACCCTGGTCGGTTCGAGCGCGTACCTGAGCGTCTATAACCCGACGGCGACGGCGGCGGTACTCAACGCGTCCATCTTCACGGCAGCCGGCTTCTACGCCCCGGCGTCCTTCCAGGGCATAAGCGTCCCGGCGCACACCCAGACCGAGATCAATCTGGGCAAGCAAGTCGTCAACACGTCGAACGTCGGCGTCGGCGTGCGCGTGCTTCGCGGCTCGCTCGAGATCGTCGGCGTCGAGAGCTCCGCGGGCACCGTCTCGTTCGAGCAGGGCGTCAGCGACGCGGCGAGCGAGTCCTGGTATCCGAACGTCACGACGGTCCAGTCCGCCGTTGCGCAGATCCGCGTGGCCAATCCCACCGACGTCGCGGCCGAGGTCACGGTCGACGTTTCCTTGCGTCCCTACACGGTCTCACCCCAGACGCTCAGCGTGTCGCCGTTCAGTACCGGGCTCATCGTGGTCACGCCGAACCCCGCTATTCCGGTGGCCGGTTACGCGAACTTGACCGTCCACTCGAACGTCCCCGTCGTCACCGCGCTCGCGACGGGTTCCGGACTGTCGATCGCTCTCTCCTCGCCGCAGGTGCCGAGCGACGCGTTGCTGGTGCGCGACTTCACGGGTCTGGGCTTTGACGCGGCGACGTTGACCAACACCTCGACACGATCGATCACCTTGACGACCTCGTCGTTCAACGCGGCTACGCCGGACGTCATCACCGTCACGGGGGGTAAGAAACTCGCGGCGGGTGCCACGGAACTGCTCTCGTCGCTGATCCCCGACATCGCGACCACGCACGACGCGTTCCTCATCTCGGCGTCGAAGCCGGCGTTGATCGCGTCGATGACGTTACCGAGTCGCCCCAAGGGCGTGAACGTGGTGACGCCGCTAGACGGCAGGTAGTGTCGGCGGCTGCCAGTTGGCGGTCGCGGGCACGGGAGGCGTGGCTGGTGTCGCCGCGGCTGGGGCGACGGGCGTCGCTTCCTTCTTGGCCGCCGACTTGCCAACGCCACTCAAGGCGCTGACGGTCTTCGTTCCTTCGGGGTGCACGGGCTCGCCGTTCGCCTCGTCGATCAGTCGCGCCGCGTCGGCGCCGTCGATGGTCTCGTGCTCGAGGAGCGCTCTCGTCAACGACTCGAGGCCACGTCGGTGCAAGGTGAGTACCTCAATGGCCCTCGACTCCTGCTCACGCAGGATGCGCTCGATCTCGTCATCGATGACCTTCGAGGTGTGGTCGGAGTAGTCACGGGTGTGCATGAGGTCTTCGCCGAGGAACACTTGATTGTTCGAGCCCCAGGCCATGGGGCCGATCTCCTTGGACATGCCCCACTCGCGAACCATGCGCCGAGCGAGCTCGGTGTTGCGCTGGAGGTCGTCCGCCGCGCCCGTGGAGAGGTCGCCGTAGACCAAGAGTTCCGCGACGCGACCACCCATGCGCATGCAGAGCGAGTCTTCAAGGTGTTGGCGCGACATGATGTGGCGATCCTCTTCGGGCAACGTCATCGTCACGCCAAGTGCCATGCCGCGCGGAATGATCGTGATCTTGTGGAGGGGATCGGTCTTGTCGAGTACGTAGGCGAGAAGGGCGTGTCCACTCTCGTGAAAGGCGATGCGTTCACGCTCGTCGTCCTGAAGGACCATGGTGTCGCGCTCTTGACCCATGAGGACGCGGTCGCGCGAGGACTCGAAGTCCTCCATGCCAATGGTCACGGAGTTTCGTCGCACGGCGTGCAGCGCGGCTTCGTTGACGAGGTTCGCCAAGTCCGCGCCGCTCATGCCGGGCGTGCCGCGCGCGACGATGTTCATATCGACGGAAGGGTCCAAAGGTTTGCCCTTGGCGTGCACTTCGAGAATGGGCAGACGCTCTTCAAGATCGGGCAACGGAACCACGATCTGACGGTCGAAGCGACCGGGACGGAGCAACGCCGGGTCCAGGACGTCGGGGCGGTTCGTCGCGGCGATGACGACGATGCCCTCGGTGGGCTCGAAGCCGTCCATCTCGCTGAGCATCTGGTTCAGGGTCTGTTCGCGCTCGTCGTGACCGCCACCAAGTCCGGCCCCGCGCTTGCGACCAATGGAGTCGATCTCGTCCACGAAGACGATGGCGGGAGACTGCTTGCGGGCGGTCGCGAAGAGGTCGCGGACGCGACTCGCGCCGACGCCGACGAACATCTCCATGAAGTCCGATCCCGAGACCGAGAAGAAGGGCACGCCCGCCTCACCGGCCACGGCGCGCGCGAGCATCGTCTTGCCGGTCCCTGGGGGGCCGACGAGCAAGATGCCCTTGGGTATGCGTGCCCCGATGTTCTGATATCGCAGGGGGTTCTTCAAGAACTCGACCACTTCGCTGATCTCTTGCTTCACGCCGAGGTAGCCAGCCACGTCGTCGAAGGTGGTCTTCGGGCGGTCCTCGTTGAACTGCTTTGCTTTGGAACGTCCGACCGACATCATGCCATTCATCTGTCCGCGCGCTTGACGACTCACGTAGAACATGAACGCGCCGAAGATCAGAATCCAGATGAGGTAAGGGAGGAGCAGGCTCGCGAGGCTCGAGGGCGTGGCGAAGGTGACCATCACGTTGTTGCCGCTGAGTGTGGAGACTTCGTTCGAGAGTGCGGGTACTGGGCCGTTGGACGTGTAGTTGGTTCCGTTGCTCATTTGACCGCTGATGACACCGGTTGAAGTCGAGATGACGGCCGAGAGCACCTTGTGCGACTTGGCGTCTTGGATCAACGCCGAGTACGCGACGGTCTTGATCTGTTTGTTAGAGAAGAGGTTGGGAATGACCAGGACACCCAGGACGAACGCGATGATGGCGATGGTGACGATGCGGCGACGCACCTGCGGCGCCATGGGCTTCTCACCGCCTGGTAGAAATTTCTTTAAACCGTTTGGGTTCGTCGGATCGTTTGGTGCGTCAGCCACTTATCTAATCTAGAGGTCACCAGCGATAAGTGGTCGCGCCCTGTGGGTAACCTCAAAACGAAAGCGGAACTGCGTTGACTTCTCCGACCATGGAAATACAGGCGGATCGACCTCGCGTCGTGCCGATTCTGGTCGCGAGCTTTATTGGATTCTTAGCCGGCCAAGTCGTCGCGCTGCTCTTGAACACGGTGGGCGTCGCCGTCACGCACTACCCCGGTGGCATGAACGCGCTCGCAAAGGCCGCCAACCCGCCGTGGTGGTCGAACGCGCTCAGCCTCCTAGGACTGTGGACGGGCTTCGCCGCGGCGATCTACTACGCGTACCGCGAGGGCCACCTGCGTGCTTTGCCCGACCAGTGGCGACCGCGATGGAGCGACCTCGTCTACGTCGTCGTGGGCGTCGCGTGTCAGTTCATCATCGACGCCGTCTACGCACCTTTTCACCTGAAGAGCCTGAACCATCCCGTGAACCATCTCTTCAAGGCGGCGCACGGCCCGGGATTCGTCCTCATCGCGGTCATGACGACGCTGATCGCGCCCTTCTTCGAAGAGTGGCTCTTTCGTGGTGTCGTCTTTCGCGCGATCGCCGAAGGCGTGAAAGGCGTGTCGCCAAGGGTGGCCGTCACCGTGGGCGTCGTGGTGAGCGCGTGTCTGTTCGGTCTGGCCCACGGCGAGCTACTGCAGTTCGCGGGCTTGACGGCGTTCGGCGTGGTGCTCGCGCTGATCGTGTTCCGCACGAAGCGCTTGGTGCCGAGTTTCATCACGCACGCGTCGTTCAACGCCGTGGCGTTGGTCGCGGTCATCGCACAGCGCGCGGGTCACTGATGCGGCGTCTTCGAGATCGCGTCACGCCCCTGGGCGCGTTGGACGCGTTGCTCGTCTTCGTCGTCATCTTCGTCACGATCTTGTCGCTGCACCCTCAGTTGCTCGTCTCCTCGACGCTCATCACCGGCGGCGACACCGGCTCGCACGTCGCGCTGCCCGCGTACCTGAAGACGACGGGCAACGTCTTCAACTTCACGCCGTGGTATCCCGGGTGGCTCGGCGGCCTGCCCGCCTACACCTACTACTTCGTCCTACCCGACGTCCTGGCGACGTTCGCGAGCTACGTCATTGGTTTCGCCGTTGCCATCAAACTGGCGACGATCCTCGGTTCCGTGGTGATGCCCATCACCGCCTACGCCATGGGCCGACTTTTTCGAGCGCCACGGCCCATCCCCGTGGCGCTCGCGCTCGCGACGCTGCCCTTCCTCTTCGACGCGACGTTCACCATCGACGGGGGCAACCTCTTCTCCACGATGGCCGGCGAGTACGCGTTCTCGCTCTCCTTGGCCCTCGCGCTCCTCACGATCGGGTTGTTCGCTCGAGGCATGAGAACAGGCCGCGGTTACTGGCTGGCGGGTATGGCCCTGAGCGCCACGTTGGCGTCGCACGTACTTCCCTGGCTGTTCAGTCTCGGCGCGATTGGTGTCCTTGTCGTCTTTGAGCTCTTTCATCGCCGCGGTTTCGGCGATCCGAGAGAGCTCTCGAACGTCGACGAGCACCTACGCGGCGACTACGCGCGCCCCTTTCGATTCGCGATCGGGGCCGGTGTCATCTCCTTCGGCCTCTCGGCGTGGTGGCTCTTGCCATTCGCGACGACCCAGTCACTCTCGGACTCACTGGGCTACACGAACGTGCCCGTTTCTAATCTCCACGAGATCTTCTCAACGCTTGGTTGGTTTAACGCCACGGGAGGAGCGGCCGGCGATCGCTGGGTCATCGTCCTCTGCTTGATAGCGGTCATCCTCGCCTTCGTCGTGCGCGACCGTCTCGGCATGGTGCTCGCCACGTTGACGGTGCTCTCCTTTCTCGCCTTCGTCCTCGATCCCCAGAGCGCGATCTGGAACCAACGTCTGATTCCGTTCTGGTTCATCTCGATTCACTTGAGCGTCGGCTGGCTGGCGGGCTACGTCGCGTGGCGTTGGGCGTCGCGAGTGCCACTTCGCGCGCGGCTGGCGTCGTTCTTCGTCGAGGGTGACAACATCGACCACGTCGGCGACGTAGACGAGCCTCTCGAGTCCGACGAACTCGCAGCCGAGTCGGTTGTCACCGTGGTCCCTGACGAGTCGGCGCGGCGATCGCGTCGCGTCATCGGCGCCACCTGCGCCGTGGCGTTACTCGGCGTTCTCTCCACGGTGCCGGGTCTCATCACGCCCCTCGCGACCGATCTTCATTTGGCCACCGGAGGTAACCAGGTCACCAGTTGGGCTCAGTACAACTACTCGGGCTACCAGGCGCAACCGGCCTGGCCCGAGTACCACGGCCTCATGACGACCATGAGTACGGTCGCCAAACGCTACGGCTGCGGTCGCGCGATGTGGGAGTACAACTCGTCGGAGAATCGCTTCGGCACCCCCGAGGCGCTCATGCTCTTGCCCTACTGGACGAATAACTGCGTCGATTCGATGGAGGGCCTCCTCATGGAGTCCTCGGCGACGACGCCCTATCACTACCTCGATCAAGCGGAACTCAGCACGGGGCCGAGTAATCCCCAGGTGGGCCTCAACTACGGATCGCTCAACATCGCCGAAGGCGTGCGCCACCTCCAGATGCTCGGCGTGAAGTACTACATGGCTTTTTCGCCGTCCGTCATCGCGGAGGCGAAGGCCGACCCCCAGTTGAAGCTCATCGCCACCACGAAGAAGTGGCCCACGCCCGGCGTGCAGTGGCGAATCTATCTGATAAAGAACAGCCCGATGGTCGAAGCGTTGACGAGTACGCCGAACGTCGTCGCCAACATTTCAAGCCAGTCGCAGTGGCTGAGCGCCAATCAGACGTGGTGGTTGAATCTTCGACTGCAGAACGTCTACGCCGCGAGCAGCGGGCCGGCGTCGTGGCCTCGCGCGTCGAGCGTCACGACCATGACATCTTCTCCTCCGTTACCAAAGGTGGTCGTCTCGCACACGATCGTCGGACTTCAGTCGCTGTCGTTTGACGTCAGTCGCGTCGGC
>DASZHK010000101.1:0-21110 GCA_035937905.1 Acidimicrobiales bacterium | reverse complement strand
CCTTCGGTGGGAAGGTCGTCTCGGCGTTCGGTCTTTTCGATCATCTTCCGGTCGCGAACGTGATGATCTCCTCGGTCGCCGGACCGCCGATTCCACTGTGGTTGAGTGGATATCGCGTCACGTCGGCCGCGCCCTTCGGCCCGCTGCTCGGTTCGTTCTCACTCAATATCACCGTGCTCGGCTTTGAGGAGAATCTGGAGTTCGGACTACTCGGCTGCGCCGATCGAATGGATGATCTTTCGACGCTGCGGGACTACCTATTCGAAGAAGCGATGGCGTACATCGAGGCCACCGCGTCGTAGAGGGCACTTGGTTGCGCGACGCGCGTCGGCTACAATTGAAGCACCACGCGGACGTAGCTCAGTTGGTAGAGCGCGACCTTGCCAAGGTCGAGGTCGCCGGTTCGAGCCCGGTCGTCCGCTCCAAAGAAGTAGGCGCATGATTCCCGGTCTCTCCAACGAGAGCCGGGAATCGTGCTTTTGGCGCGAGTTCTTGGCTCCTCAGTTCGCAACGACTTGTTCGTTACTTGAAGAGAATGAGCTGGCCCGTGACGAGTCCCACCGCAGTGAGCCACGCCAACGCGCCCAGCCCACGCTTCATCCAGACGTTGGTCCAGTCGACGCCTTCACGACCAAAGAGTTCGAGGATGCCGATGACCACTCCCGGAAGGAGGAGCACGAGGAACATCGTGTCGACGGTGCTGGGCGTCGGACTCAGACCGAGGAGGTGAAAGGACAAGAAGGAGCCGAGGATCATCATGAAGAGAAAGCTCGTCAGTCCTCGCGGCAACCATCGATGGAGCACTTTCACGTTTGGAAGTTTCTCTTCGCTCATCTTCAAGACGCCCGGAATGGCGAGCAGCGTCGCGGCGATGATCGTTCGAAGCGTCAAGCCGAAGTACGGATCCATCACGACGAGGAAGAGTAGGAACTTAAAGCCCAGCGACGCCGCGACGTACTTGGGTCGAGTTGACACCAACTTCGCGGGCTGCACGGCCTTGGACCGCTCGGGGTAGTAATGGAGCGCGGCGTCTTCGCCGAGGAGTCGAACCACGATCATGATCGCGACGAGCCAACGAATGGCATTGAGGTTCGCGACGCTCAGAATGCTGAGCCCGGAGAGCCCGTCGAGGGCTTTGGCCATCGACGCCGCGGCGAAGGCCACGAAGATCGGCATCATGACGTAGTCGAAGAGTCGCTCCCAACGTTCGCTCACGTCGCTCAGAATGTATCGCCGCAATGGCCGTATGGCGTGCGCCAACAGGGGCACGGTGATGAACAAGACGCCGAGTCCGAGCAGCGTTCGAAAGTCGGACCATCCTTGGAGGGACCCGCCGGCGAGCGAGGCGACCGCGATGACGAGCCAGGCGATCGTGCACGCGATCGCGTCGAGGATACCGAGGCCGATGAGCAAGAAGATCAAGGGAACGGCTGGGACGAAAGGCGCCGCCGAGTGAAAGAACACACTGAGAACGCCAAGCGCGAGGCCGAGAACCCACAACAACATCGACCAACCACCCAGCGTCGCGCGAAGCCACGAGCCGTCAACGATCACACGCGGGAGAAGCGCGGAGAAGGGTCCCACGGTGACGGGCAGCTCGCGTGACAGACGGTCGATTCGTTCGGTGTGCGGACTTCGCCAGGTGGACGAACGATCACCCCACGCCTCATGGGTCGTACCGACCGCTTTGAGCTTCTTCGTGACGGCACTCGCTATTTTGCTCTGGTGATGCGACTTGCGTCGCCCGAGGGCACCGAGAGATCCGCTGGCGCCGCCGCCCGCGCCCGCTAAAGCGAGGAGTGATCCGCCGCCGACGAGGAGACCGACGGTCGTTCGCGAGTGACTCGCGACGTCGTAGATCGGTAGCCCGAAACGAAGGGCTCGTTGAAGCCGAGGGTCGTTGATCCCCGAGAAATTCGTCAGTGGAGCCGGTTGCACGATGGTGCCGAAGGTCCCCGTCGCGGTTTTGATGAAGGCTCCGACCAACGTCACCGGTTGTCCTTGATAGATGGCGCGAATGACCAACACGTGCGCACCAGGTAGGAGTGAGTCGGGCAGTGTCGCCGCGCCCGTGTACGTTCCCTGGGCGCTCGAGAGTCCGTTCATGATGATCTGCGGGGTTGAATGGACTTCGACGGTGACAGCCGTGCCAGGGTCGCCGGCAACGGCGCTCACCGTCACGTGGGTTCCCGCGACCGCAGAATTCGTCGTCGCGTCAATCTGAGCAAGGAACTGAAGGCCTTCGGTCGAGCTAAACGTGCTGTCGCTTGGCGGTAGGGGTACTGGAAAGGTCGCCGGTGGCGGCGTGCTTGCCGGTACGGGGGGTGCGGTTGGCACGATCGGCGACGTGGTTGACGTCGCGGATGAAGGTTGCGTCGTCGTCGTGGTCGTTGAACCGGAATTTGGCGTAGTGGTCGTGGTGGTCGACGTCGAGGTTGTGGTCGATCCGGACTTCGTTGTCGTCGTGGTCGTGGACGGTGGCTTAGTAATCGGGGGAGCGATTGTCGTGGTCGTGGTGGTGGTTGTGGTCGTGGTGGTAGTAGTCGTCGGGACGGGAGGCGGGGGTGGCGGTGGCGGATTCGCCACCGTGACGGTCGCCGTAATGCTGGTTGGAAAATACATCGTCTGATCGGAGGGGAAGAAGGACGCGGTGATGGTAGCCGTGCCCAAGGTTCCAAACGTGACTTGATTTTCCGCCATCGCGGCGACTGCAGAGTTCGATGACGAGTACTCGAACGTGCCGGGAACCGACGTCGTCGGTGGGTTGAGGACGAGGGGCGCCTCGCCAGGCGTGGCGCTTACGTCAGGAAAACCACTGAGCGTCGGGATCGTGAGTTGCGTACCAACGACCGACATAATGAAGTTGCCCGCGAGCGGCGTCCAGGTGGCGCCTCCGTCCGCGGAGACCAGCGAGAGGAGACTCGGCGGGGGAGCGACGCCGGTGTTCGGTGTCGCCGCGTTGAACTTCCAACCAATCGTCCCGCCGGTGTTGCCACTGACCACGACGAAGTACTGGGTGTTGGGCGCGAGCGCGATCGGTGATCCAGGCGAATAGGTGTCCGTACCTTGAGCGAACGTGCCTTCGCTGATGTTCGACGCGAGCGTTGCTATCTGGAACGTCGGCACCCCGCCGCTGCCGGCGAAGAGTTCCAAGGTGTAGCTGCTCGGCACAGAGGTGGTGTTGTCGACGGAGGCGTTGCGCCAGCGAAAACTGATGGCGCCGAGATTGACGGGATCGACACCCGTTGAGAAGGACTGGGCCAGCTCGACGTTGCTGGCACTCGCCCACGAACCGTCAAGCGCCGAGTTGTCATACAGCGTGAGGGTGGTTGCTTGGGCTATCCGTGGGAGGGCAAAAACACTGAGCACGGCCACCAGAATGATGACGCCCGGCCCCCAGAGGCGTCTTTTATGCACTTGATGACACTAACAGCCAGACTTTTTTGCGTAGGTCACCATTCGTCGAAACATACGTCGGCGGTTTGTGGTGGGGTGAGTAATTGTCGTCAATATGTTCTTTGGCGAAGAATTATTTTATGGTGTGCGCTCTCACTACCACTGATTGGCGATCGCACGTAACCCGGTCAAGTGGGCCACGCAGACGAACGCGCATCCGAACATCACTTTGTTCGTAGAGGCTACGCCGGAGGAAAGTTGATTCCGTAGTCCAGAACGCTTCGACCCACACCGGAGTCGAAGCACACGTCGCGGAGTCTGCGAATGACGAAGTGAGTATGGCCTCTTGGTTTGGCGTAGCCGCCCACGAGCAAGCCCGTCGTGGTTGCCGGAGCACAGCCCTTGAAAGTCGATCCGATGGGCTTCACGACGACGAAGAGAGCTTCGAGCTTCTGATGATGAGCGATTACCGGACGCCTGGTGTTATCGGCCCCGGTCGGTATGGACAAGTCGTGCGACGAAATGGTGGCGACGTTCGTCGTATTGCGCACCGCTTGAACCTCGGGTGCACCCATAAGAAGGTGGCACGTAGCGCCCCGATTGTAGAAGTACACGGGGACCCTTTCGAACACAGGTACTTGATGTAAACCCGTCGAGGTCTTGACGATGTACGTCGTGTTCGTCACGGTGGCGCCGTTCGTCACCGTGATGTTGGAGGCGAGACACGCGGGACGCGATGGCGTAGCAGCTTGGGCAACGACGGCTGGTGTCAAGGTGCCGATTGCTACTAATAGAGCCAGTACAGCGACAACAATGAGCATTCCCGTGCTCGTGTGAATCCACTTCTTTTGACAGTTCATTTTCACTCCCTCACTTACATTGGCAACCGGCTTCAACAGCGTCGAATAGTTCTGGCACAAATACCCACCTCGGTGGCATTGAGATGGATGCTCCTCAGCAGTTTTCCCGACACGAGGTCCGTAACGTCGTTACCGGATTTTTCAATGAACTCGCGGGCGCGAGGACTGATTGAATGCTCTTTGACGCGCTCCCAGTAGTTCAACGGCGGATCTGACGAGCAAGGACGACGTCGTACAGTACAACTGTGTCCCATCAAGTAGACGTCGCTCAACGGGCGAACGTGACGTCGAAACCTCGAGCTACCTGACGTGAGCGTCGACGCACGAGTCAGTGGGTGGCGAGAGCAACTCGCGACCCACCCCTACGCGTTGAGCTCGGCGGACTCGGTCCGTTTTCGAGTGGACCCCAACGACGAGGTGGTCGCAGCCATCGTGCGCGCCGTCACGTCCGGGGGAAGCGAACTCTGCGCGGAGTTTCGTCACGGCCTGGGGATGACTGAGTCAGAGACGCTACGACTCTTCTCCCTACGCCGGACGCTCCAAGGTCGACGACAGGCGTCACTCGGACTACTCAGCGAAGCAGTGGACGGCTTCGCGCTGCTTCCGGCTCTTCACGACGTGCCGTGGGAATCGTGGTTCAAGGCGGCGCTGTTCCTCACTCGCTACCTCGGCGGCGACCTCGCTCTGACCAGCGAGCGCTTCGCGGACGTCGCCGATCTCGCGGCGACGCGAAGGGCAGAGGTCGCCGTCGAATCGATGGATCGGGTCGACACACTGTCGCAGTGCCAACTCGTCGAGGTCTCGACGAACTACGGCACCGGTCTCGTTGAGATACTCATCTTTCGAAACACGCCAACCATCGGTCTCTTCGGTGCTCCGTCAAGTTTGGGTGTCAATCAGGTCGAGTACCACCCGACGACCAATCTGGCCCAACTCGCCGTGAGCCTGGCCGACGCGCTCGACGCGACACACAGTGTGGCCACCGGACCTATTGGACAAGACCAGTTGGCGGCGACGTCGTTTTCACTCATCGTGTCCGGTTCCTACCTGCCAACGGTCGGATGCCTCGGATTCGTCGCGGACGGCGAAGGGGGAGAAGGCTCCTTTAGCGTCTTCGTCGCAGAACTCACTGACGACGCCGACGTCGAAGCGCTCGGCACCGCCGCCAACCGCGCCGCGGGCCAGGCCGCTGTCTTCGACTCGAATCGGTTGATCTTGTTCTGCGCCCAGCCGACCTTCGATGAGGAACCTCACGACGAGGTCGAGGTTGACTTTCACGACGTCGAAGAGCTAGCACGAAACGCGTTGCTTGATCCCGCGACCGCGACCTGGAAGCCTCGATAGGCGCGACGATCGAAACCCTCGAGTACAAGCGTAAAATATGGTCAGCGCGGTAAGAAGCAGCAGTGGCGTGACAGGAGCCAAGTAGACGGTTCACTTCGTCGAAAGGGGTGGCGAACAATGAGAAAGCCAGTCGCCGTACTCGTCAGTTGTCTCGGCTTGGCGGCGATCGTGGTCGCGGGAGCGAGTCTGGAATCGAGCGCCGCAGCCGTGAAGTCCGCCGTTATCACGGGCTACGTCATGGAGTGCGGACCGGGTCCCATCGTCCAGTCACCTCCGGCCCCGCCACCATCGCCAAAACCCGCAACGGTGACCGTGATGCACGACGGCCACCGGTACGCCCGCGAATCCATCCGTTTTCCAACGTCGCCACCGTGGTCGGGATCGTTCTCGTTCAACGTGGCCGCCGGTCGCTACGAGGTGATCTCGACGTACTACGAACGCTCCCGGTGGGTGAACGTGAAGTCCGGTAGTCGTACGGTCGTTTCCTTCTCACCCTTCGCTTGTCCTTTGTAGAAGTCGTTGAGAGCACGCCAGAAGGAGGGCCTCACCCCGCGTGACTCGGCAACCGGTCGACGCCGGCACGACAATCTCCGTGATGCGTAATGTTGACCTCAGGAGGTGACCGTGATCCATCCAGCGTTTGAATTGTTGCTACGAGAGGCCCGCGAAAACCCCGAGGCGCCCTCGTCAAGTGTTACCCCTGACCAACGCCGCCAGTCCTTTCGAGAGGACGCGCTCGCGGTCCAAGGAGAGATGGCGCCCATGGCGCTTCTGGAGGACCGAGAACTCGTTCTGGAGGGTCGAACGCTCAAGGCTCGCCTGTACGTGCCGGAGAACGAAGAGACCCAAGCGTTGGTCATCTACTTTCACGGGGGCAGTTTCGTCCTCGGAGATCTGACGACGCACGAGTGGCTCTGTCGTCGTTTGGCGTACGACACGAGCATGCGACTTCTAGCCGTTGACTATCGCTTAGCGCCCGAACACCCGTTTCCAGCGGGACTTGACGACGCGTTGGAGTCGATTCGTTTCGTGGCTGCTCATCGGAGCGACTTCGCCGACGAGGGTGCGCGCCTCATCGTCATGGGTGACTCCGCCGGAGCCAATCTCGCCACGGTCGCCGCGACGCAACTGCGAGATGAGGAACTCGGTATCTCGGCGCAAGTGCTGATCTACCCGACACTTGGTCCCGAGCTCGTCACGGACTCGGCGCACCGCTACGGCTCGGGGTATTTGTTGGACCTCGATGACCTGCGCTACGACTACGCGCAGTACCTCGGCGTGTTCGGCGACCACACCGATCCCCGCGTGACCCCTTTACTGTGCACCGATCTTTCTCGAGTGCCGCCCGCCCTCGTCGTCGTGGCCGAGTGCGACCCGTTGCGAGACGAAGGCGTGGCTTACGCCGGACTCCTTGGACACTTTGGCGTGCCCGTGGAACTGCTTGAGGCTAAAGGGATGGTGCACGGTTTCTTGGAGATGGGCGGCGTCATTCCCGAAGCATTGGCCATCGTCGATGATTTCGCCGAGCACCTCCACCGTCTGGTGCACGTACCACCCGCGTGAACGTCCTTTTCGTAACGCTCGACCAGTTTCGCGGTGACTCATACGGCGCGGCGGGTCATCCACTCGTCACGACCCCGACGCTCGACCGCATAGCCGCGGAGGGCGTACGACTCGAGCGTCACTACTCTCAAGCGGCGCCGTGTGCACCGGGGCGCGCCGCGATCTACACCGGGATGTACCAGATGAACAATCGAGTGGTGGCGAACGGCACACCTCTCGCGCGCGGATTCGACAACGTGGCCTACGTCGCTCGTCGCGCCGGGTACGACCCGACCCTCTTCGGCTACACCGACCAGGGCCTCGATCCCGCGAGCGCCAACGGTCCCGAGGACGTGCGCCTCGACTTCTACGACGGGGTCTTACCGGGTCTGTCGGTCGGTCTCTATCTCCCCGAGAGTCAAGCGGGCTGGGTGCAGTTTCTTCGCGCGAAGGGTTACGACGTCAAGGGCGAGTGGGAAGACTTGTTACGGGGTGAGCCTGATCGTCCGGCGGAAGACTCGCTCAGTGGTTTTCTCACCACGCGGTTTCTTCAATGGCTCGACCATCAAGAGAGCGGGTGGTTCGCGCACCTCAGCTACTTGCGACCGCACCCGCCCTACGCGGCGGCGGGGGAGTTCGCGCGGCTCTACGACCCCGCTGACGTCGAGTTGCCCCTCGCCCCCGTCGAGAAGGCTCAGCGTCATCCTCTGCACGAAGCGGCGCTCTCGTGGACCCAAGCGGCGGCGCCTACGGACCGCGACGCCATGAGGTCCCTCACGGCGCAGTACTACGGCATGATCTCCGAAGTCGACGCGCAGTTGGGCCGAATCGTTCGAGGTCTTGAAGAGCGAGGCGAGTGGCACGACACGCTCGTCGTTGTGACCTCCGATCACGGCGACCAACTCGGTGATCACGGTCTCATCCAGAAACTCGGTTTCTTTCCGCAGAGTTATCACATCATTGGACTGTGGCGTGATCCGCGTGAAGGAGGAGGCACGTCGCTCTCCAACTTCACGGAGAACGTGGACCTCTTACCGACCTTGGCTGACGCGTTGGGCGTGGACGTGCCCGTGCAGTGTGACGGACATTCGCTCGGTGCGCTCTTTCGTGACCGCGACGCTCCGTGGCGGGACGCGGCGC
The DNA here is from genome assembly GCA_035937905.1 of Acidimicrobiales bacterium. GTDB lineage: Bacteria > Actinomycetota > Acidimicrobiia > Acidimicrobiales > RAAP-2 > RAAP-2. The sequence continues at coordinate 12,828 of DASZHK010000101.1, read as the reverse complement.
ACTACGAGTGGGACAGTCGATTCATGCTGTTGGGCGCGTCGATGACGCCACCTCCATCCGGCCAAACGCTCGCGCGACGGAACTTGGCGGTCTCGGTCAGCGACGACGTGGCGTACGTGCAGTTCGGCGACGGGTCGTACCGTTGCTTCGATCTCACCGTTGACCCGACGTGGCGTACCGAGTGTCGTGACGTGGAGCGAGTGCTGGCGGCGGCGCAACGACAACTCGTCTGGCGCCAAGAACACTTACGACGCGATCTCACGGACATGCTGCTCACGCCTGAGCGACTTGGTCACTGGCCAAAGGACCTTCGCGACCAACCTTTAGTTGAAGCCGTCTCGTAAATTCGCCAAGAGACGATGAAACGTCGCGTCACGGTCCGTCGCCATGTTGATGTCCAAGAGTTCTAGCGCGACGTAGCCGTGACAGGCTGACCAGATGATCTGAGCGGTGTCACTCGCGGCCTCGTCGCCAAAGCGTCCAATCGCCTGACATCGCTCAACGTGCGTGACGAGTGACTGGTAGGCCTCGGTGGCGAGCAGCACCGCCGACCGCGAGGGCTCGAAGTTACGAAAACGGTGCATGAACATGATGGTGTAGAGACCACGGTTCTCCAGCGCGAAGGCGCGATAGGCGAGTCCGGCGTCGTAGAGGTCGACTTCGGGAGCGTGGTCGTACACGCTCATGGCGTCACGTAGGGACACGAAGCCCTCCGTCCACAACGCCTCGAGGACACCGTTCACGCCGTTGAAGTGGTTGTAGATGGCCATCGGAGCGACGCCGGCTCGCTGCGCGATGGCACGAACCGTGAAGCCATCAGGTCCTTCGTCATCCAGGATGGCCAACGCGGCGAGGAGGACCTCGGGTCCGACCTTGCTGGACGGCGTTCGATTCGTGGGACTCACCATTTGACCAGTATAGAACAATGTTCTATAGTAATAGAACATTGTTCTATAGGAGTCGAGATGCCGCTTTCCGTTCACGATCGACGCTGGTGGATTCTTGGTGTGCTGTGCCTCACCGTCTTGATCGTCGTCATCGACAACACGATCGTCAACGTCGCCCTACCGGTACTGTCGCGCGATCTGCACGCGTCGAACTCGTCACTGCAGTGGATCGTCGACGGCTACTCCCTGCCCTTCGCCGGTCTTCTCTTAGCGGGGGGAGGTCTGTCGGACCGCTTCGGACGCAAACGCGTCATGCAGATCGCGCTCGGGTCCTTCGGCGCGTTCTCACTCTTGGCGGCCTTTTCGAGCAGCGTGCCGACGTTGCTCGTGGCGCGCGCCTTGATGGGCGCGTCGGCAGCCTTCATCTTTCCCGCGACGTTGTCGACGTTGACCGTCGCGTTCGATGATCTCTCCGAGCGGGCGAAGGCCTTCGGTCTGTGGGGTGCCGCCAGCGGCGTCGCGATCGCCATCGGACCCGTCGTCGGCGGCGCGCTGTTGGTGCACTTCTGGTACGGGTCAATCTTCATCATCAACGCGCCACTCGTCCTCGTTGCTTTGGTGGCGACGGCCTACGTGGTCCCGGAATCGAAAGGTCCCCAGCGGCGCCGAGTGGACCTCGTCGGTCTCGCGCTCGGCACGGTGGGCGTGACGGTGCTCACGCTCGCGATCATCGAAGGTCCGGCGTGGGGATGGCGCAGCGTTGCCACCACGCTGCTCTTCGTGACGGCGACGTTGTCACTCGTCTACTTCGTGCTCTACGAACTACGTCGCGACGGGCCGCTCCTGGACGTTCGGATCTTCACGAATCGGTACTTCTCCATCAGCGCGGGTGCCATTGCCGTCAATTACTTCTGCCTCTTTGGTTTCATCTTTCTCATCACGCAGTACTTCCAGCTGATCCGTGGCTACTCGGCCCTGTCGGCGGGCGTGCACACGTTGCCGTTCGCGGGCGTCGTCATGATCGCGACGCCGCTCGGCGCGGCGGCCGCGTTGAAATTAGGCACCCGCGTGGTCGTGGCCACGGGTCTCTTGGTCGAGGCGTCCGCGCTGGCGTGGGGGAGTGTCGTTGGCGCGCACGCGGCGTACTTCGGACCCGTCGTCGCCATGATGGTGCTCCTCGCCCTCGGCTTCTCGCTCGTGAACGCGCCCTCGACGGCGTCACTGATGGCGACGCTCCGCCCCGAACAGATCGGCGCCGGTTCCGCGGTCAACGAGACGACGCGAGAGCTCGCGGGCACCATGGGCGTCGCGGTGGTGGGATCGGTCTTCTCGTCACTGTTCGGCCCGCGCGTCCTCGCGGCACTGACGCCCTACCTGTCGAAGGGCCTCACGACAGCCCAACTCCACGTTGCCGTGAGTTCAACGCAGGCGGCCCAGGCCACCGTGGCTCACTTCCCAGCGCCGCTCCGTCCCACCCTCGACGCCCAAGTCACCAACGCCTTCATGGAAGGACTGCACCGGGGATGCCTCGTCGCTTCCGTGGCCGCGGTCGTGGCGGCGGTCTTCGTCCTCACGAGACTCCCGAGCGCGTCGCACGTCGTGCCAACGAGCGAAGTGGCGCGCGTTTAGGGAGTTGTTCATTGGGCGAAACTCCAATGAAGCCGATTTCTGGTATCAATGGAGGCCTGACGCCGTCCGCGGCGGAGCAGAAAAATTGGGGAGATTTCATGCATCGGATTCCACGAGTTCGTCAAGTACTCGTCGCGGCGGGCATTGGCTCGCTGCTGTTGACCTCCAGCATCGTCGCTGGCGCGGCGTCGACGACCGGGACCTACAACGCCGCCGACGCCAAGCTCGTGCCGGCGTCCTACAAGAACGTCACGCTCCAGGTCGCCACCGACGCCACCTACGCGCCCGACGAGTCGATGAAGGGAACGACGATGGTCGGCTTCGACGTCGACCTGATGAAGGCGGTCGCCACGACGCTCAAACTGAAGATCAACGAGAACAACGTGACTTTCGACAGCATCATCGCAGGTGTGACCTCTGGTCGATACCAGATCGGCAACTCGTCGTTCACTGACAACAAGGCGCGCGAAAAGTCAGTCAACTTCGTCGACTACTTCCAGGCCGGTGAGGGCGTGTACGCCAAGTCGAGTTCGACGCTGAAATTCAAGGGTTTCAAGAGCTTCTGTGGCTGGAAGGTCGCGGTCGAAAAGGGCACCGTCGAGCAGACCGACGCGCAGACCGCAGCAAAGACCTGCCCGAAGTCGAAGAAGCTGACGGTGATCACCTTCCCGAATCAGACTGAGGCCAACCTGGCGGTCCTCTCCGGACAGGCAAATGTTGGTTTCGTGGACAGTCAGATTGCTGGCTACATCGCCTCCACGTCGCTCGGTAAATTCAAGTTGCTAGGTAGCGCCGTGAACGTCGCCCCGTACGGTATCGCGACGTCCAAGACGACGGCCGGTGACGGACTAGCTATGGCCATCCAGGCCGCCCTCAAGACGTTGATCGCCAACGGTACCTACAACGCCATCTTGACGAAGTGGGGCGTCGCGAGTGGTGGTTTAGCCTCAGCCAAGATAGTGCTCAACGGAGCCATCTCCTAAGCGCATCGTCGTCCGAGAACAGAAATGACAACGAACGGGGACGCCGTCAAGGTCGTCCCCGTTCGTCATTACGGTCGTTGGGTCGCCGTTTGTTTGGCGATTCTTGTGGTGGCGATGGTGATCCACACGTTGTTTTCAAAATTGCCGACCGGCCACAAGGTCTGCCACCTCGTCAGCGGCGTACGCGCGTGTCACCCGGGATCAACGTGGAGATTCAGTTGGACAATCGTCGGTCAGTACTTCACGACGTCGGAGATCCTGCACGGACTCTTGACTACCGTCGAGCTCACAATTTTGGCGATGATTGTGGGCATCGTGCTCGGTATGACGCTCGCCGTAATGCGTCTCTCGCCGAATCGGGTTCTCTCGATGGCTGCGTGGACGTACACCTGGTTCTTTCGAGGTACGCCAGTGTTAGTCCAGCTCCTTGTTTGGTTCAACATCGCAATCCTCTATCCGTCGCTCACCCTCGGCATCCCCTTTTCCAACGTCACGTTCATCCACTTCAATACCGTCACGCTCTTTAGCGCCTTCACGGCAGCGGTCGTCGCGTTTGGTCTCAACGAGGCGGCCTACATGTCCGAAATCGCGCGCGCCGGATTGATCGCGGTAGACGAGGGTCAGATTGAGGCGGCGACGTCACTCGGGATGACCCGGCGTCAGTCGCTGCGTTACGTCGTTTTGCCCCAGGCGATGAGGGTCATAATCCCTCCTACCGGCAATGAAGTCATCTCCATGTTGAAAACGACATCGCTCGCAGGATTTGTCGGCGTCGTCGAACTGCTAGGCGCCGCGTCGAATATCTACTCGGGCAACTACGAGATTATGCCGCTCTTGCTCGTTGCTTCACTTTGGTACTTGATCGTGACGACGATTCTCTCGATTGGGCAGTTCTACCTGGAGCGCCACTTCGCCAAGGGCGCGCTTAGGTCGCCACCGCCGACCCCCATTCAGCGGGTCCGTCAAGACGTTCGTGGCATCCTCCTCAAGTTCCGGACACGTCGAGGCGCACTGGAGCCACTGCGATGAGTGAACACATGGTCGAAGCTCGTGCCGTTCACAAGTCCTACAACGGCGTCGAGGTGCTCAAAGGTGTTGACCTCACCGTCGAACGCGGTGAGGTCACGTGCCTCATTGGTCCCTCGGGATCGGGCAAGAGCACTCTCCTTCGCTGCATCAATCACCTGGAGAAGCACGACGCGGGCGAACTTCGCGTCGACGGTGAACTCGTTGGCTACCAGATGCGCGGCGGGAAACTCCATGAACGAAACGACAAGCAAATCTGTGGGGAACGCTCGCGCATCGGCATGGTCTTTCAAAGATTCAACCTCTTCCAACATCTCACCGTTCTCGAGAACATAACCATTGGACAAGTAAAGGTGAAGGGCATCTCCACGGAGGCGGCGCGCGCCAAGGCGCGCGAGTTGCTCACGCGTGTTGGATTAGAGAATAAGGAGTCGCACTATCCGGCCCAGCTTTCCGGCGGTCAACAGCAGCGCGTCGCGATCGCTCGCGCGCTCGCCATGGAGCCGAAGTTGATGTTGTTCGACGAACCCACGTCGGCCCTTGACCCCGAACTCGTTGGCGAGGTGCTTGACGTCATGAAGGATCTCGCCCGAAGCGGCATGACGATGATCGTCGTGACCCACGAGATGAACTTCGCGAAGGAAGTCGCGGACACGGTCTACTTCCTCGACGGCGGCGTCATCGAGGAGTCCGGGAATCCTCGCGAAGTGTTGACCGCCCCCAAGTCAGAACGTCTTCGGAGTTTTCTCTCCAAAGTTCTTTAGTACCGCGAGACCTCGTCTTTCTCGAGACTTAAGTCTTGCGAGCGAGAAGGTGTTCGCTACGCGTCTCGGCGCTGGAATAGTAGTGATCCCACGCCCAACACGACGACGGTATACAACACGAGCATCAAGAGTGAGTTCATGGCGCTCATGTCACCCGACGGCGTCACGACGGACGTCATGGCGTTGCCCAGCTCGGAAGGTTCGAACTTCACGATGTGGTCACGCCAGCTCTGCGGCAGAGCGAGCGAGATCAGCGGAAGAATGAGGACGATCGTGACAAAGATGCCGATCGTCGCGGCACTGTGGCGAACGATGAGCCCGAGCGAGAAACTAAGGACGCAAAGAAGCGTGAGGTAGATGCCCGCGAACACGACGGCCCGTACGACGGTCGTGTTACTCAGCGACGCCGTGGGTACGAGTCCCGAGAAGATACTTTGACCAACGAAGAAAGCCGCGAAACACGCGATCTCGGTCACGACGGCTATGGAAAGCACCAGGACGATGATCTTCCCCGACACCAGGATCAATCGTTTCGGTACCGCCCCTAACGTCGTGCGAATCAATCCGGTGGCGTACTCACTCGTGATGAGTAACGTACCGATGACGCCGACGGCGAATTGCGAAAAGATGATCCCGGCCAAGCTCGTTGATACGGGGTCAAACGTCAGTTGCTCGCCCGACGACAGAGAGCTCCAGTGGCTTCGCGTCGCCCAGGCGAAGAGGGCACCCAAGCCGATCGTCAAGACGAACATCACGAACACGCCGGTGCGCGTCGAGCGCACGGTGCGGAACTTGATCCACTCGGATCGAACGACGGAGCCTAAGGAGAGGTCACTGCTCATTTCGCGCACCAGACGATCCGTATTCGACCGAGTCAGCGGTCAGTTCCATGAACACGTCCTCGAGTGACGCGCGCTTCGGGGTCAACTCGAAGAGTGCGATGTCGGCGTCGAAGGCGATCTGGCCGATCTGATCCGACGTGAGATCACTCACGCTGAGCGCCTCGTCGTTGGCGTCGCTCACGTCGCCCCCGTGTGCTTTGAGTTCGGCCGTCAGCTTTTGGTGATCCGACGCCCGTACGAAGACGCTGCCCTTCGCGTTTGCGGTGAGAGAGTCAATGGATCCCTGGGTGATGAGCGCGCCTCGGCCGATCACGATGATCTGGTCGGCCGTCAACGCCATCTCACTCATGAGGTGGGAGGAAACGAAGACGGTACGGCCTTCGTTCGCGAGCGTACGGAAGAAGTCTCGGATCCAACGGATGCCCTCGGGGTCGAGGCCGTTCACCGGCTCGTCGAAGAGAAGAACCTCAGGATCGCCCAGGAGGGCGCCAGCGATCCCGAGCCGTTGGCTCATGCCCAGCGAGAAGTTCCCGACCTTCTTGTTCGCGACGGAGGCGATGCCGGTGAATTCGAGGACTTGGTCGACGCGCGCGAAGGAGATCCGGTTCGAAGCCGCGAGGGCGCGAAGGTGGTTGCGAGCGCTTCGACCGGGATGCACCGCCTTGGCGTCGAGGAGAGCGCCCACTTCGTGCAGGGGAGCACGAAGACTCGCGTAGTCCTGACCCTTGACCGTCGCTCGGCCTTTCGTCGGATGGTCGAGCCCGAGGATGATTCGCATCGTGGTCGATTTGCCCGAACCGTTCGGACCGAGGAATCCAGTGATCACACCTGGCCGGACCTCGAAGTCGAGGTCGTTGATCGCGAGGGTGTCCCCGTAGCGCTTGGTGAGGTGTTCGATTTTGATCATGGGGCCTGGTGAAGAATCTAGTGAGAATGCGCGACTCGTCGCGGAGCGTTGTCGAAGAGTAGCGAATGCAACGATGATCGCTCGCGACGTGTCATCGGTACTAGCTACGCGGTGTGCGTCATCGCCCGGCAGTAGTCACACGTTCCCGACAGTGCCACGTGGTGGCGATCGAGTCGAAAGCCGAACTTCGTGAGCAGATTCCTACTTAACGCGTCGAAATGGGCGGCGGGAATCTCGAAGGTGGCGTGACAGACGTCACAGGTCAAGTGTCCGTGCACGGCACCCGCGAGGTGGTAAACGGCGGCGTGTTGACCCAGATGGGCGTGCACCACGATGTTCAGGTCTTCGAACTCTTCGAGGATTCGATACACCGTCGACGGGCTGACGTCGGGTTGGCGTTGCTGCACGGCGACGGTGATCTCGTCGGCTGTCAAGTGACCAGACGCCCCCACCAGTACCGCGGCGACCGTTCGTTTGGCCACGGTGACTCGTTTGGCGGCGCCTCGAATCACCGAGGCAATGGCGTCCTCGTCGGCACTGTCGCTCGCCATGACTCAACACTAGGTCCGTCGCGCGAAGCTTGGTGAGTCGTCACCGTTGCCGCGCTGTAAGGGTTGCGCCCAAGGGGACGTCGGCGTGAGCGAGAAGCAAGTTAGTTGGCTTGTCGTCCGTCCCGGGAACACTCCGGACTAGATCGTGGAGAGCCTCTGAAGAATGGCACTCGCGTCGCGAACGATCTGGCCCACGAGTTCGCCCGCCGGCACGAGTTCGTTGATCGCCCCCACCGCCTGACCGGCCGGGTAGCCCTCGCGCCGAGGATCGACGCCAGCCGTCTTCTCGTCACCGCCAAGATGGAACGTGCCTTCCTCGTGCGACACGAAGAGTTGGTCGGGGAATTTCTTTAACAACGTCGGGTCCGCCTCGTAACGATCCGTCGTGTCGTTCTTAATGACGCGCATGGTCTTTCCACTGAAGGCTCGAGAGATAACTGTTCCGTCTTCACGTGAGGCGACGATGCTCTCACGAAAACCGGGGATGGCACGGGCCTCGGGCGTGGCGATGAACCGTGTCCCGATCCACACCCCGTCGGCGCCAAGAGCGAGGGCGGCCGCAAGTCCGCGGCCATCGAAGATGCCACCTGCCGCAACGACGGGAATCGCGCCGTCGACCGCGTCGACGATGAGCGGAACGAGGGGGAGTGTCGCGACGGTGCCAGTGTGGCCGCCCGCTTCGGTTCCTTGAGCGACGACGACGTCACAGCCCGCGTCGAGTGCTCGCTTCGCGTGCTCGACCTTGCCGCACATCGAGATGACGAGCACGTGGTGATCGTGGCAGAGATCGATCACGTGGCGAGGGACGCCGAGTCCCGCGACGAAGGTGCTCGCGCCGCCTTCGATGAGGAGTTCGACGTTGGCGACGAGCGTGTCGGGAAAGGCCGTCAAGAGGTCGACGCCGAACGGCTTGGTCGTAAGAGCTCGGGTTGAGGCCATCTCTTCGCTCAACTGGGCACTCGACATCGTCGAGGCGCCGAGGCACCCGTACCCTCCGGCGTTCGACACGGCCGCGGCCAGGGCGCTGTAGGAGACGCCGCCCATTCCAGCCAACATCACCGGGTGTTCGATCTTCAGTAGTTCCGTCAGTCGCGTCTTCATAGAGGTGACTTCAAACTACTCAGCGCGGCGCTTTAGACGCAGCAGCGCACTACCGAGGAGCGCGGCGATCGCCGAGCTGATCAAGAGTCCTAACGCGTAGCCCGCGTACAGGGCACTCTGAGCGCCGAAAAGTTTGGTCGCAAAGAGCAGGGGCACCGTGAAGCCAATGGCGCAAAGCAGCGCGGTCGTCACCACGAGGGGCCACGTGAGAGAAGGATCGAGTCGGAAGCGCAGGAGTCGAGCCAGCGCGACGCCCGCCGTGATCCCGAGGGATTTTCCGACGAGTCGAATGCCAATTGTCGCGATGACGACGGTGCCCACGGCGCCAGTGAAGTGAACGTTGCTCCAGTGAAGACCGCACGCGGCGAGGGCGAAGAGAGGTAACACGGCACCCACCGAGGTGCGCGTGACACCACGTTCGAGTCGTGGGCGTAACGGTGCCCGGGTCGACACCAGCAGTCCAGCGAGCACGCCCGCGAGTGCCGGTTCGACGTTCGCCCACGCGAAACAGAGCCACAGGACGATGAGCAGCAGCACGCTCGCGACGTTGCTCGTGGCGCGACGTGACGCGACGACTCCCAACAGGGTGACGACGCCAAGGGCGACGAGTCCGCCAACTCGAAGGTGAGTCGTACCGCTCACGCTGAGCACGACGACGCTGAGCACGTCGTCCGTGATGGCGAGGGTGAGAAGAAACACGCGCAGCAAAGGCGGTAGTCGTCGACCCGCGACGGCGAGGACACCCAGCGTGAACGCGACGTCGGTCGCCATCGGAACACCCCACCCCCGGCGCAACGCCGATGAATTCAACAGGTGTCCGAGGAGGATGGAGCCGAGAGCCGTGACGAGCATGCCGCCGATGGCGCCAAGGATCGGCGGCACCGCGTGTTTCGGGTGCGTCAACATTCCCGCTGAGAGGTCCCTCGACAGTTCGAGTCCCATGGCGAAGAAGAAGATCGCCATGAGTCCGTTCACGATGGCGTCGTGCAGGGAGTTGACCTCCAGCGAGTGAAGGAGGTGCCAATTCGACGTCGACGTGAAGAAGGTGAAGTAGGTCGACGATGACAGGGCCGACCACACCATCGCCGCGACGACGCCGACTGCGAGCACGATCGCTGCGCTGTACTCGTGATCGAGCGCCCACGAGACACGCGACGTTACGGGTCCCGTCATGTGAAAAGGCTAGTCAGGTGAGTCGAACGGCGACGTCGTCATGGCGGCCCGTTTCGTGCTCGCTCTCGAAGTAGTCGAATTCCACTAATGGTCGCGGGCGTGCCCGTCGAGGCGCGTGCGTAGAAGCGCCGTCAGGCGCTGAGCGCCAACACTGAGGACCGCGAGACATTCGTCGAACTCGTTGTCGTCGCCGTAGTAAGGATCCGCCACGTCGAGGTCCAGACCATCATCGAGGAGATCGCGCCAAAGGATGACGTCCGTAGCGGCACCACTTAGTCGGCGCACTACGTCGTCTCGGTGCTCTCGGGTCATCACGACGACGAGGTCTTGACGGCCAAGGAAGTCGGCGTCCGCGTAGACGCCGAGCGACCCAGCGTCGAGGTAGCCAGCTCGGTCCAGGGCGGCACGGGCGCGAGGGTCCATGGGGCTTCCGACGTGCCAGTTGGCAGTCCCGGCGCTCGTGACGATCACGTGATCTCGCAAAAGAGAGTCTTCGGCGAGCATGTGTCGTAGAGCGACCTCCGCCATGGGTGAGCGACAGATGTTGCCAGTACAGATGGTGGCGACTCGAATGAGTTGACGCGGCACAAACCTCCCCAGAAGTTCTTACTTTTCGTCGGTGAAAACGTGACACGCGACGTGCGAATGATACGAGAAGAAAGATAAAGTACCTTTAGGGATAACGGAAAGGAGACGCGATGCCGCTGTCAGAGCACGAACAGCGAGTCCTGGCCGAATTGGAAGAGTCACTCTCCAAACAAGACCCTCGCTTTGCGAAAAACGTCCGTGAGACGAATATTTACTCCCACAGTGGACGTCGAGTCCGCTGGGGCGTCGTGGGCTTCTTGGTCGGTCTCGTGATCTTGGTCCTGTTCTTTTCTCACTCCGTGCTCGTCGGCCTTCTGGGTGTCGCGTTGATGTTTATCTCCGCCGTTGTTGTTGAGCGAAACGCTCGTCTCTTGGGACGCGCCTCATGGCAGGACATCACTCGTTCTGGCCAGGGCGACGACGCCCACGCGAACTATGGTCCTCGCACCAGTTCGCTCCGCGACTGGTTGTCGCGTCATCGCCATAAAAGCGAATGACCGACGTCGGAGACGCGCGCAGCGCGTCTCCGTGCCGAGTTCTCTCGGTTGAAACTGCCACGACTGGCGCCGCGAGCGTAGCGCTACTTGATGAGGTTTGCGTCTTCTCGCGCGGTGCGACGTGAACGGCGTTGACGCGAGAGGCCTCCTTTGGTACCTGGCTCGACGTCCCAAGCTCGTGCCGCTCGTAGTGCGAGCCGCGTGGCGACTTCGCGCCAAGTACTGGTGGCGACGAGCGCCGTACCTCCCGCTACCCGATGAGCACTATTGGAATTTTCGGATGATGACCGCGACGGGTTCGACCGAGGGCCACGTGAGTGCTCGAGAGATTGTCGACGCCGCGCGGTGGTCGAGTCGTCAGCGCGTGGGTCGCTAGGTAGTGCACGTGGGTCGCGTTCTCTTACTCAACGCCACGTTCGAGCCGCTCCAGCTCGTCTCGGAACGTCGCGCCGTCGTGCTCATGTTGGCCGGTCGAGCGGAACCCATCGCCATGCCCGATGAACCCGTCGTGTGCCGATCCGCGAGTCTCGTCGTGGAGATTCCGGCGATCGTGCGGCTGCACGAGATGGTGAAGCTGCCGACGAAGATCAGAACGCCGCCTCTCACTCGACGCTCGCTGTTACTACGCGATAGCTATCGCTGCGCCTACTGCCTCGAACACGCCGACACCATCGATCACGTCATACCGCGCTCGCGTGGCGGACGCCACGAGTGGACGAACGTCGTCGCGGCGTGTCGGCGCCACAACATGCAAAAGGGTGACCGACTCCTCGAAGAGATCGGGTGGCGGATGCACTTTGAGCCGCGGATTCCCGACGGTCCCTGGTGGCGCTGGCGCCACGTGCCCGACCCCGATCCTCTGTGGGCGCCGTATCTCCCTCGCGCCTCGTGACGGAGGTCGACGACCTCTACGACTACAGCGTTCTTCGTACGGTCGACGAGGCCACGATGTTCGTCGCGCGTACGTCACGCCCCACGCTGGTGCTTGGCGGAAGTCAGTCGTACGACGTCGTTGACGCCACGAAGCTCGGCTCGACGACCCTGCGTCGACGTCGTGGCGGCGGCGGACTTGTCCTCTTGCGGCCAGAAGACCTGTGGATCGACTGGTGGATACCACAGCACGACGTTCGCTGGTCGCGCGACGTTCACGTCAGTTCGATCCAGGCGGGGACGTGGTGGGCGAGCGTGCTGCGCGACGTGGTGAGTGGCGTGGTCACGGTGCACGAACGGGGTCTCGAGGGTGAGGTCGCGTTTCGAGTCGTGTGCTTTGCCGGAAGGGGGCCCGGCGAAGTGTTCGTCGATGACCGTAAAACGGTGGGCCTCACCCAGTGGCGGGTGCGCGAAGGCGTCTTTCTCTCCACGGTGCTGCACGCGGAGGCGACGAGCGACGTGATTGACTACCTCGCCGTCGTTCCAGATGGGCTTCGTGACGCCCTCGACCACGAGGCACTGTCGTCACTCGAGCACGTGAACCCGAGTGCTCTTCTCGAAAATCTGCGTCTCGTCAGTGGTCCGTGGGCTCTTCGCCACGTCGACCTCGACTCCTAAACCTCCTCCCCACGAACGTGTGATCGCTCCCGATGAATCGAACGCGCCCTCGGTGGCTTGCCATCGTCAAAATTGGGTCAAAAGTGAGCAGATTTGGCGGAGAGTGGCGTGAAGTGGTGTAATGTGTCACGAAGTGGGGGAGAGTGGTGAACCCGCGGAAGGACAGTAATGCTCGGGTTCGTCGGTCAGTTTCAACACTCCCTTGACGCGAAGGGTCGCCTCATCCTGCCCTCCAAGTTTCGAGCCGAGTTCGAACGAGGCGGCCACCTCAGCCCCAACACCGAAGGTTGCGTCGCGCTCTGGACACCGGGAGAGTTCTCGCGTCAAATGGA
>DASZHK010000100.1:0-17112 GCA_035937905.1 Acidimicrobiales bacterium | reverse complement strand
TAGAGCGCTCCCCGAGAACGGCACGGACAAAGACGTCATCTTGTCGATGTTGTCGACGATGTCGCAGGCGGAAAATCCCGTGTGGGAGGGCGGACAGTGTTCGGGCACGATGTACTGCGGTGACCACGAACACTACGACTTCTTGAACCTCGCGTTTTCCCAGTTCTCCTACGTCAACTCGCTCCAGCGCGACATGTGTCCGAGCGCCACGAAGTTCGAAGCGGAGATCATTGCCATGACGCTCGATCTTCTAGGGGCGGGCACGCTCACCGACACGACGCCGGTGGGGCTCGTGACGTCCGGGGGATCCGGATCGATCGCCCACGCCGTGCTCGCGTACCGCGAACATCATCCAACGACTGGTCGACCCAACATCATCAAACCCGAGACCGCGCATCCGGCGTTCGCGAAGGCGGGACATCTCTTTGGCGTCGACATGAAGATCGCGCCGGTGGATCCGACGACCACGCAGGTTGACCTCGAGTGGGTGAAAGCGAACATCGACGACAACACGATCGCGCTAATTGGATCCGCGTGCAACTACGGCTACGGCACCGTCGATCCCATTGGCGAACTCGGGGCACTCGCCCTTCAGTACAACATCGGTCTTCACGTCGACGGTTGCCTCGGCGGATTCATCCTGCCCTTCGGCCGCGAGCTCGGCTACGACATCGAACCGTTCGACTTCTCGGTACCCGGGGTCACGTCTATCTCCGCTGACACCCATAAGTACGGTTACGCGCTGAAAGGCACCAGCGTGCTCTGCTTCGCCGATCAGGCGCTTCGAAACGACCAATACTTCTACCTCACTGACTGGTCGGGTGGAAAGTACTGCTCCCCGGGAATGGACGGATCGCGCTCGGGCGGACTCCTCGCGGCGACGTGGGCCGCGATGGTGCATCTCGGTCACGCGGGGTACCTGCGCTACGCCAAGCAGATCTTCGAAACGTCAGCCGCCATGCAGGTGGCGGTGCGCGAACACCCCTCGCTTCGTCTCATGGGTAAACCGACTTTTCTCTTCTCGTTCACGTCCGATGAGTTCGACATCTACTTAGTGAATGATTTCCTACGTACGCGTGGATGGAGATTGAACGGTCAGCAGTATCCGAACGCGCTGCACATGGCGGTCACGCGTCCCCAAACCCAGCCCGGTGTCGCCGAACGGTGGCGCGTCGACCTCGCCGACGCAGTGGAGTACGCCACGAGTCACAAAGACGACGCGCCGAAGTCGGGCGCTATCTACGGAGGCGTCGAGGGCGGTCCTAGTGAGGAGTCCGACGCCATCATCAAGTTCTTCATGGCCGACATGATGGACAAGCAGTCCTCAATTCCCTCGTAATGAGCGGCGAGACCGAGCTCTGTCTCAGCATCGACTTGGGCACCGGAGGACCGAAGGTCGGCCTCGTCACGCTCGACGGGGAGGTCGTGGCGCACGAGGTTCATCACGTGACGACGCACTTCGGTGACGACGGAGCCGCGACCCAAGACGCCGAGGAGTGGTGGGCGATCATCCGCGACGCCACGAAGCGACTCCTCGCGACGTCGAGTGTTGCGCCTTCTCAGATAAGAGCCGTCGCGGTGACCGGTCAGTACGCGTCGACCGTACCCGTCGACGCCGACGGGGTCCCGACCGGTCCGTGCCTCACCTGGCTCGATACTCGAGGTGGTCACCACTCGCGCAAAGCCGTCGGAGGACCCTTTCTCGGCTACAAGGCGCGAACGGTGCTGCGCTTCGTGAAGAAAACGGGCGGTGCCCCGTCGACGGCCGGGGCCGATCCCATTGGTCAGATGTTGACGCTGTTGCACGACCATCCCGACGTCGTGGCGGCGTCACGATGGTTCATGGAACCGGTCGATTATCTGACGATGCGTTTCAGTGGTCAAGCATCAGCGACCCACGCGTCACGACTCGCGACGTGGATGACCGACAACCGTCATCTCACGACGTACGAGTACGACCGACAACTACTCGCACTGGTTGGCCTCGACGCCTCGTATTTGCCGCCGCTCCTCCCCTTTGGCTCGATCGTCGGTGCCGTTACGTCGTCGGTGGCTGAAGAGCTCGGCATCGCGCCGGACGCCGTCGTCATCACGGGCATTCCCGATCTCCACGCGGCGGCCATCGGCGCAGGCGCGACGAATCTCTACGACACGCACCTCGCTCTTTCGACGACGTCGTGGATCAGTTGCCCGGTGCCGAAGAAGAAGACCGACGTCAATCACTCCATCGCCGCCGTGCCGGGCCTCACCAACGACTCCTACGTCGTCATCAACAGCCAAGACACGGGCGCCAAGGCGCTCGAATGGTTGCAGGGCGTTCTCGCGGGCAGCGGAACGTGTCTCAGTTTTGAGGAGTTGACGACGCTGGCGGCGACGTCACCGCCGGGGGCTCACGGCGTTCTCTTCACTCCGTGGTTGGCCGGAGAGCGTTCACCCATCGACAACAAGAGGATTCGAGCGGGCTTCACCAATCTCTCGGTGACGACGACGACCGCTGATCTCGTTCGAGCAGTGATGGAGGGAGTCGCCGCGAACAGCGCGTGGCTCTTCAAGTACGTGGAGAAGTTCGCTGGTCGGTCGCTGTCACCCATCCGACTCCTCGGTGGCGGCGCACAGTCGACCTTGTGGTGTCAGATCTACGCGGACACACTCGGACGTGAGGTGGAGCAAGTTCCCGAACCTCTGCTGGCGCAGATGCGTGGCGCTGCGCTCCTCGCCTCCGTCGCGCTCAAGCGACGTCAACTCAAGGACAGTGTCGGCCACGTATCAGGTCAGAGGTTTCAACCGTCCTCGGACGTCGCGGACCTGTACCGCGCGCGAGCGGCGCAACTACCGAGTCTCTACGCCCGTGACAAGAAGTGGACGCGAAAGCACTCGGCGCTCGGTCGCTAGACGAGGCGCGCCGACGCGCACGTCCGCTTTAGCGTCTCTCGGGAGATGTCAGCATTCGTCGGTTAGTCACCCACGCGCCGTGCGCCCTGGAAACTCGTGTGAAGGCGCGCAGGGCCCTCGTTCGTGACGACGAGACATTCGCCGGTCTGGACGCCGGCCCGGTGGTCGGTGGTCACCACGTTGGGTTGGACGACGAGCATCATGCCTTCTTCCAAGACCATGTCGGGAACCGGCTCGTTGGTTCGGCTTTTTGAGCCGAGTATGGGTGCGAGGTACCCGCCGCCGTAACCGTGGACGAGGTCGTCGTACGTCGTGAACCCGGCGTCTTCGATCACGCTCGCCGCTTCGACGAGCTCTGACACGTGGGTGCCCGGTACGAGACATCGACTGATCGCTTGGTAGGCCGCGTCGGCGACGTCGTGAAGTTCGCGAAAGAGTGGCGAGAGTTCCTCACCAATGCTGAAGGTCCGAAGTACCTGACCCCCGTAGTCGAAGAAGTTCGTCGTTATCTCGGTGCTGAGGACGTCGCCACGGCGCACCAGTCGAGTAGAGGGATGTTGTCGCGGCACGCAGTACTGCGGATCGGCCATGGCGTTCACGGCGAAGTAGTGGATGCCGTTGACGCCGCCGTAGGAGTGATACGCGGCCTCGACGACGCCGACAAGGTCCCGCTCGCTGAGGTCAGGTCGAAGCTGCGTGGCGAGCGCTTCGATAGAGAGATCGGCGAGGCGTGCGCCTAGGCGAAACCAGACGAGTTCTTCAGCTGACTTGATGAGTCGAAGTCGGTTGTAATCAGCCGTGAGATCGACGACTCGACCAAAGGCGCTTTCGAGCACGCGGGCCGCGCCCAGGGGGAGTGGCCCGATGACGCCGACGCTGCCCTCGGTCGCACCACGACGTCGCAACTCGTCGACGGACGAGCCGATCGTCGACGCGCCTCCCCACGCCACGGTCGCGTCACTCGCGATCTTGGTGGCGAGCGGCACGTGATTGAAGTACTGGACGAAGAGGGCGTCGGGCACGTTCGACGACACGACGAGTTGTGCCTCGTTGGTGACCAGCCACTGTGACAGCCAGGTCACGGCGCCACCACGTCCGCCAATGCCGTAGATCAACAGGTGGCTCACTGATTTCGACGCCATCACGTCCTCGACGGCCCGGCGACGGCGAGCTCGTTCGCCCGCGCTGAAGCGTGGGTACTCCTGTTCGAGGAGCGCAACGAGGTCGGGTTCAAACACGATTGGCGCGGGCGTCTCGTCCGTAGTCATAGGGTCCCTCTAATTTGTCTCGCGTAACGGTACCAAGAAGCGACGATGCCAACGGGCGCGTTCAGCGATCGACGGGCGTTCGATTCTCCGGTCTTCGACGTAATCACCCCCCAATCGGAGGTCAGCGTTTCCGTTAGATTCATGGCGTGGAGCGTCCGACAGAATTGATTGACGTGTGTGTCGCGTCGCACGAGCGACTGCTCGCCACCGCCGTTCGGTTGAACGACGACGAACTTCGTGCGCCGAGCCGTCTGCCCGGATGGTCACGGGCGCACGTGCTCGCGCATCTCGCCCGGAACGCCGATAGCCACACGTGGCTCTTCGAGGGAGCAGGGGTGGGCGAATCTCGACGTCAGTACCCCGAAGTGGGGATGAGGGAGCGCGACATCGAAGCCGGCAGCACGCTCGATCGCGACGACCTCCTTGAAGACCTCGCTCGATCGTGCCGAGACCTCGAAGTTGCGTGGAACGGCTTGAGCGACGACTTGTGGGACTTTCGTGCGTTTGTCGGCGTCGGAGAGCGACCCATGGCGGACATCCTCTTTCGCCGACTTCGAGAAGTCGAAGTGCATCACGTGGACCTCGACGCTTCGTATGACGCGTCCGATTGGCCCGAGGCCTACGTTGAAGAGGAGATGCGACGCACCCTACACAAACTTCCGAGACGTGCGAATCACGCCGCCCTCGTCGAGTGGTTGATTGGCCGACGGGACGCACCCGAACTAGAGCCCTGGTAGGGGCACCCGTCGCGCACAAAACGCTCGTTACGACTGTCCAGCATCAGCCGTGACGTCTCCGCTCGTCAATCAAGCGACGTGTGGTCGCGTCCCTGGTCGAACCGGATCGCTTCCACCGGTTCATCGCCGGGGTTCGCCAATCGATGCGGTGTACTCGAGTCGAAGGTGATGGCGTCACCAGCGTTCACCCGATACGTTTCAAACCCGAGGACGACCTCGAGGGCGCCGCGCAGCACGTACCAGTACTCCGTGCCGGCGTGTTGGATGAGATTCCCGTCGGACGTGGAACTGGCGCCGACTTCGTAGCGAATGAAGAGAAAGTTCGACTGAGCCCCCGTCGTGGGGGTGAGCCGCTCCCACGTGACGCCCGAATCCAAGACGATCGCCTTTCGCTCCGACGGGCGTACGAGCGGGTAGGAGCCAGATTCCTCGTCCTTCGCGCCACGTTCGGTGCGGCGAGCACCATTGGTGGAGCCAATCGTTGAAGGGCGGTCCGCCTCAACTTTCGTCGTCGCTGCCCCCATTGGTCGAGCAACGGGTTCCGTTGTCGTCTCCGTGGCAAAGAGATCGTCAACCGACAAGTCGAGTGCCTCACAGATTGCGTAAAGAGTGGCGACCGAGGGCCGTGCCTTGCCCGTCTCGAGCTGGGAGATAAAGGAAGCTGAGACTTCCAGCTCTCGAGCGAATTGGCGAAGGGAAACGCCCAGCGCCTCGCGGCGCTCGCGCAGTCGTGGCCCGACGTGGTCGGTGGAAAGGCGACTCACGGTCTTGCGTGCGACGCGCTTCTCGGGAGTTGATTTTTCGTTCGACGTCGACGCGCCACGGCTTCGCGTTTTGGTCTCGAGAAGAGGTTTCGATCGAGTGGTCACCGATCTTGACGTTGACGTGACCTGCGCCTTGGTTCTCGGAGTGGAGGCCACGGTGCGCCAAGGGTTCCTTGACGGGGAGCCGCCGGAATTCGTCATCGACCAACCTTCCGTGACAGCCTCAGACAGTGGGACGAGTCGTGAATCGTCCATGTTTCTTTCCTGTGCGTAATGTTTAAAAGTCTAACCAAGGGGGACAAGCGTCCAACGTCAGGAAGGAGCGGCGCCGCTCACTTGTGACGAAGCGTTGGTCTCGATTGAGGAGATCTCGCGCGTGACTTGTCTCTACGGGTCGTGACCTACGAAGATGGACGTTCACGCGTTTCGAACAACGAGGATGCAGTGCTGAGAAACATAAGGTCGGTCACGTTGATAGCGGTGATCGGAATATCTCTACTTGGTTCAGGCGCCTCAGCAACGACTTCGCCACCCAAACTGTCGAGTGAACTGCTCAGCGTCAACCAGATGCCAAGTGGCTGGAGTATTGACGTTCAATCGGGCGGAAGTGCGCCGGGATGCCTTGCGCGCCTTTTCGAACCAAAAGGTGTGCTGCAAACATCGCAGGCCACGGTCAACTTCGTCTACAACGGAAATCTCCCCCTCGTCTCGGAGAAGCTCGGGACGTACTCGAACGCGGTGACGGCCTACGAGAAGATCGTCGCGACGCTTTCTAGCTGCTCGCACGTGCGCGGACTCAGCGGCAAACAGAAGGTCACCGGCACGATGGGCAAGCTGAAGATCTCTTCGTACGGGGACGCGAGCGCCGCGTACACGGCGAAGCTCGACATTCAAGGTACGAAGATAACCAACGACATCGTCATCGTTCGAAAGGGTGGCGTGGTCATGGGCGTCGAAGAGGCGAGCCCTCCTCCCGTTAACGTCGCGCAACTCCAAGTCGTCGTCGCGAAAGCACTGAAGAAACTGCCATGAACTAAATGGGACGTCCGAGCTCGCGTGCGCGGTCAAGGCTGGCGCATCGAAGCGATCTACCAGACGTGACGGTCACTCGTGAATAGAGTCGTGGCGTGACATCGGAAACGGACGCGTTCGGGCGCGCACTCTTGGCCTGGGCTCACGGCGGAACCACGCCCGAGATCGTCGAGCGTGACGACGGTTACACCGAGAGTGGAGCGGGCCCCGAGGTGTACCTGTCCGACTTCAAGGGCTGGCCGCTCGCCGAACGTCAGTCCGTGCGCCACATGCGCGGACGTGTGTTGGACGTGGGCTGTGGCGCGGGAAGAGTGGCGCTGGAACTGCAACGTCGCGGCGTCGACGTGGTCGGTCTCGACTCGTCGCGTCTGGCGGTGAAGGCGGCGAGGCGACGCGGTGTCAACGAAGTCTGGTGCACGTCGACCGAAAAACTGGGGCGAAGGATCGCGTCGTTCGACACCATTGTCTTGTTTGGCAATAACTTAGGGATCTTCGGAACGCCCGAACGCGCGCGTGAGGCGTTGACGCAGTGGGCGCAATCGACGAAACCCGAAGCGCGACTCTTCATCGAAAGTACGAACCCGTACTGCGGTGGCGCCCCCGGAATCGATCGAGGGTACTACCAGCGAAACCGCGAGCAGGGCAAACTACCCGGGCAGGCGACGTTCCGGTACCACTACGAGTACTTCGTCGGCGAGTGGTTCCCGTGGCTGTTTGTGTCGCGGCGCGACTTTCGTGAGATCGTGCGCGGGACGGGATGGCACCAAGTGCGAGTACTCGGGGAGCGTCCGAGCGAGCCCTACGTCGCGATCTTGGAAAAGGATTGACACGAGGTCGCATCCACGGTCACCACCGTGGCATGCCTTCACCAACTCCGTTTTACCGCCACGACCGCATGTCGTGACGGGTCACTTGACTGCTGGCAGAACCTCTGAAGCGATGAGTCCCACGTGCTCTAGGTCATCGATGTCCAACATCTGCAAGTACAGACGAGAGATCCCCAATTCGGCCCACGCACGAATCTTTTCTGCGACCTGTTCGGGCGTGCCAGCGAGGCCGTTCTCGGAGAGTTCGTTGACGTCACGTCCGATGTTCGCCGCGCGGCGTTTGATCTCACTTTCGTTGCGACCGCAACAGACGACCAGGGCAGCGGAACGGACCATTGACCCGGGGTCTCGACCAATCGTCGCGCAGGCCTCGTCGACGACGTCGAACTGGGATTTCGTCACGTCGTACGAGGCGAAGGGAACGTTGAATTCGTTGGCGAAAGCAGCCGCGAGGCGTGGCGTGATCTTTCGCCCGTGGCCGCCGATGATGATCGGTGGGCGCGGTGACTGCGTCGGCTTGGGCAGCGCCGGACTGTCGCTCAGTGAGTAGTGCTTGCCCGCGAAGCTGAAGGTCGAGCCGACCTCGGTCTCCCAGAGTCCCGTGATGATATTGAGTTGCTCTTCTAACTTCTCGAATCGTTCGCCAACGGAGGGAAAGGGGATGCCGTAGGCGGTGTGCTCCTCACCGAACCACCCCGCACCGAGACCGAGTTCGACCCGGCCGCCACTCATCGCGTCGACTTCAGCGACGGCGATCGCGAGCGATCCGGGATAACGGAACGTGGCCGCGGTGAGCAACGTGCCGAGTCGGATTCGCTTCGTGTCACGGGCCAGTCCCGCCAGGGTGATCCACGCGTCGGTGGGACCCGGCAGGCCGCTCACGGCGCCCATCTTGAGGTAGTGATCGGAACGGAAGAACGCGCCAAAGCCGCCTTCTTCCGCGGCGAGTGCCATCGCAAGGATCTGGTCGTAGGACGCGCCCTGCTGAGGTTCGGTGAATATTCGAAGTTCCATTGTTCCGTCTTTCCGTCTGCTCACGACGACGTACGAACGTGAGACGCCTTCTATCACTGCGGTTCATGAACCGGCGTTGCATGTGTTCTCTGGTGTCAGCATATTTGACCCGACAATCTTCGGGGTCAACGTCGTCGCGAACCCCTTCGACGTGGTGGGCTGACGGACGGCTCGAACCTCACGTCGTGGCGCCTCCTTCGGCTCTCACTCTCAGACTTACGAGTTTCACGGAACCGCGTCTCGTCCGGTTAGCGTCGCGTCGCTTTCGTCCCGGTGACGAGCCGCTCACGATCGAACATCCGTGACACCAGACGTAGGGCGACCACGTCGATCACGAGGAGTCCGACGGCGAACTCGATGGCGATGGGAAAAGTCGGGTGGATAATGCCCGTCGCCAACAGCAGCACCACACCAACGATCGGCAGGCTCGCGAGCGTCCCCAGCTGTTGGGCGACACGGACCTCGCTCGCCCGGACCGAGACCGCCATTCCCACGACGACAGACCAACCCGCCACGAGGGGAGCGAAGAGGAAGAGCGCGAGCAGCGTGGGACCGTTGTGAAAGACGGCATTGGCCATCCTGGCATGAGCGAACAGCGCGACGGCACAGAGAAAGAGTCCGTACACGATATAGGAGAGGATTACCGAGGGGATGATGACAGCCGCGGCCTTGCCCACGATGAACTCCTGTTCGCGAAGTGGGGTGGTCAGAAGTGGCTCCAGTGTGCCCTGGTCACGCTCGCCCACGACGGTGAACGCGGCGAGGGTGCTCGGCATGATGACCGCGATCAAGAGCATGTACAAAAGGGGCAGGACGACGAAGTTGTCAAGTGCCGACGTCGACTCAGCTGGGTTGGCGACGAAGATCGTCACGACCGGCTCGATGAGGAAGACGACCGGCAGAAGGACCATGGAGACGACGATCGACCGTTTACGTCGGTAGTCCAGTAACTCCTTGCGGACGACGGCCCGGATTCGCGTGGCGTCGAGCCGTGTCATGGTTGGTGGGCCTCGACGTCGTCATCGATGAGTTCGAGGTAGACGTCCTCGAGCGAATGCTGCGATTCGCCAACGAAAAGAACGTCAGCGCCCGCACCGACGAGGTTACGAGTCACGTCGGGCGTGGCGAGGTCGGGATCGGATACCGTGAGCACGTACGAGTTCGGACCATCGGACCGCCATTCTTCGACGGCGGTAACCCGGGCAAAGAACTTCTCCGGATCACTGAGCGGCGCTCGCGTTTTCACCACGACTGATCTCTTGAAGAGTTGATCTCGTAACTCCGCGGTTCTGCCAACGGTGCGAAGTGTCGTGTTCAAGAAGGCGACGCGGTCGCATAGTTTTTCCGCCTCGTCGAGTCGGTGTGTCGTAAGAAAGATCGTCACACCCCTCTCTCGCAAGCCAATGATCAAGTTGTGCACCTCGAGCGAGGCGACGGGGTCGAGGCCCGAGGTCGGTTCGTCGAGGAACAAGATCGCCGGGTCACTCAGCAACGTGCGCGCTAGTCCCACCCGCTGGCGGAGACCTTTGGACAGACTGCCGCACAGTTCCGACGCACGGTCGCTCAGGTTGACGGACTCGAGCGCTTCTCCTATGCGCTGTTTGGCGTGTCGCTGACCGTACAGTCCGGCGAAGTACTCCAAGTTCTCGGTCACGGTCAAACGTAGGTAGAGCCCGGGCGACTCGGGCATGATGGCGATGCGCTGGCGGATCTCGACGCCGTTATCAGGACTCAGTGGAATGCCAGCCACCGTCGCCGAACCCGACGTGGGGGCGATCAAGGTGCCGAGGGTACGAACCGTCGTGGTCTTGCCCGCACCGTTAGGACCAAGGAACCCGAAGACCTCGCCGTAGCCGACGTCGAAGGAGACATTGGAGAAGGCAGTTCGCTCGCCGAACCGTTTGGTTAAGTTGCTCACCACGAGCGCGGACGTCGAAACCGTGCTCCGGCGAACTGGGGCCGTGGAGCTGGTCTCATCTCGAAGACGCGCGAACGTTCTGGGCGGACTTGAGTGAGTCGCGCCCTCGTCAGGCTCGCGCTGCGAAACCCTCATCGGCGCGGTGACCCGCGTGTCACCTTCGTCGCTCGCGTACGAGTGGTCGGGTTTGAGTTCGATCCAAAGATCGTGTCGAACGAGGGAGATGAGTAGCCACACGAACCATCGCGTCAAGATGAGGGGACTGAGTGATCGTGGATGACATATGAATCGAATTACCTTCCCGGGCGCCGCCTCAAAGATCACTTCCGGGCTGTAGAGGTAGGGCATCGACCTCACGCGTAAGCGATGCTCGCCCGGCTCCACAGGAAACTCGAGCGTCCGTTGGTTGGGAATCGAACCGGCCACGACCCCGTCAATCATGACCTGCCAAACTCGTGCGCGATCAGAGTGACTTGACAGACGAGGCGAGCGTGCAAGTCGCAACGTTGACGTGGTGGCCATGGAGTCGAGCCTTTCACAGTCGACGTGAAGGGGCTGCATCGCTCCGCCTGCCAGAAGGGTTTCAATGGTTGAGCCACGTTCGCCCACGAAGCGTCGGAGAGGTACTGACCTCGCCCCTCATGCGGCGTTGTGATAGCTCACAAAGTGATGGGAGAAGCACCGAAACTGGGTAGATGCAAGAATGCGCAGCAGCGCAGGAACTACGACCAGCGATAACCGCAGTAATCCTCAACCTTCGATTATCACAACTCCACGCGTAAGCGATCTCGAGGAGTCCTGAGAAGATGCGGGTTAGTGCACGGCGTTGTCGCTCCGACGGGGCAGAACCCAACCGGCACGCGGGAAGTGGCAGGTGTAACCGTTCGGGTAGTGCTCGAGGTAGTCCTGATGTTCGGGCTCGGCCTCCCAGAAGGGTCCCGCGAGCGCGACTTCGGTGACAACCTTTCCAGGCCAGAGTCCCGAGGCTTCCACGTCGGCAATCGTGTCCTCGGCGACGCGACGTTGCCCGTCGTCGAGGTAGAAGATCGCGGAACGATAACTAGTGCCCTTGTCATTACCTTGACGATTCACGGTCGTCGGATCGTGAATCTGGAAGAAGAACTCGAGGAGATCACGGTAGGAGGTCTGTTCGGGGTCGAAGGTTATTTCGATCGCTTCCGCGTGACTTCCGTGATGGCGGTAGGTCGCGTTCGCGACGTCGCCGCCCGTGTAGCCGACGCGCGTCGAGAGGATGCCCGGGCGCTTTCGGATGAGATCCTGCATTCCCCAGAAACATCCTCCGGCCAGTACGGCCTTTTCGCTCGTCGTCATTACTCCAGTCCCTTCTTCGAAGCCTCGTCGAAAACCGTGAGGTACTCGCCGTAACCTTCGTTCTCAAGTTCCTCGTACGGCACGAATCGTAACGCCGCGGAATTGATGCAGTAGCGAAGTCCACCCTCGTCGACGGGTCCGTCATTGAACAAGTGGCCGAGGTGCGAGTCTCCGTGCGTGGAGCGGACCTCAGTTCGGACCATCCCGTGACTGCGGTCCTCCTTTTCGGCGACGTTGGTCGATTCCAGAGGCGCGGTGAAGCTCGGCCATCCACACCCGCTGTCGAACTTCTTGGTGGAGGCAAAGAGGGGCTCGCCCGACACGACGTCCACGTAGAGGCCCGCCTCCTTATGGTCCCAGAACTCGTTGTCGAACGCCGGCTCGGTCGCCGCCTCCTGGGTGACGTCGTACTGACGTGGCGTGAGACGTTCTACGGCCTCGGGTTTCTTTTCGTACTTTTCGGTCACTTGAATCTCTTTTCGTTGCTCGGCTCACACTTCTCACTGCGGTCACGCTCGGTGGCTTCGCCGACGCACGACGCGCCGCCACCGTCGGTCGTCGCCCTTTATCTTCATGCTCGACATCGCTTGGGCATCTCGTCGACGGCTTCTCACTGCGCATTTTCATAGTATGAGCAGCACCCGTTTGCGTTACACGTTGGCGCCCTCTGACTATCGACGCGCCATCAGTGATGCCACCTCTGGGAACGATTCACAAGGCCGCAGGCGATTTCTATACTCGAGACGTGAGCACCGTTCCGCCGTTGATCAGGATTTATTATCCAATTCGAGGTCGCGCCGGGATCGAGAACGTGAGACCGATCCTGTGATGCCGAAGGAGGACTCGCGAACCATCGAGCGCGCGCTCAACGCGTTGCGAAGTGCCGGCACCAATCCGGTGGTCCAAGGGTTTCCCGAAGGCGCCATCGTTGTCTTTGACGAGGATCTCCGTTACCTCTGCGCCGGCGGACAAGGTCTCTCCATCGTCGGACTCACCCAAGAGATGATCGAGGGGAAGACCATTTATGAGGTCTTCCCTCCGGAAGTCTCGTCGGCCCTTGAAGGACCGTATCGTCGCGCACTCGAGGGTCGAGAAGCGACCCTCGACATCGAGTTTGGCGGTATGACGTTCTCCCACCGGATAGCGCCCCTCGTCGTTGGTGACGGTGTCATCGTGGCGGGCATCGGCTTTGCGCTCGACGTCACCGAAGTCCGACACGCGGAGTCGGCACTCCGAGAGTCCGAGAAGCTTCTGCTCGCCCAACGACGGCGACTTCACGACGCGGAGTTGATTGGCCACTCCGGTTCGTGGGAGTGGGACACCGTGGACAACGTCATCACCTGGTCTGAGGGACTCTTCGCGCTGCACGGCCTTGAGCGCATTGACTTCGAGGAGGGGTACGCCCAGGCGGCCTCGCGCGTGCACGCTGATGATCGTCAGCTCGTTGACGAAGCCATGGAGTCCTGTCGTCGAGACGAGCCGGTGCAGTTTCGATACCGAGTCCATCGTGCTAGTGACGGCGAGATTCGCTGGTTCGACTCGCGCGCGCACGGTGTGTTTGAGAACGGCTCGTTGGTGCGACTCGTCGGCGCAGTAGCGGACGTCACCGAACAGATACTGGCCGAGGCGCGGGTCATCGAGGCGAACAACTTCATGAACGCGGTACTCATCGCGTCACCAGACTTCACCTTCATCACCAACGTGAAGACCGGTGCCATGGTCTTCGGTTCACGGGATCGAGACCTCCTGGGTCGTGACAGCGGAACGTCGGAGTCAATGGGATCGCGCGCGATCGAGGTGATCGTGCATCCCGAGGATCAAGAGGCGCTGCTCGCGATGAACGACGAAGCGACACGACTGGATGACGGACACGTCTTAGAGATGCGCTATCGACTGCGACACGCCGACGGGCAGTGGCACTGGATGAGTCGACACGTCGTTCCTTTTCGACGCGATGAATCGGGATTGGTGGTCGAGGTTCTCGGCGTGTTACGCGACATCACCGACGTCGTCAACGCGGAGGAACAACTCATCCACGGGGCATTGCACGACTCGCTCACGGGCCTGCCCAATCGTTCTCTGCTGCTTGACCGACTGGAAGCGGCACTGGTGCGCTCTTCGCGCGACGACAGTGAGATCGCGATTCTCTACTGCGACCTCGATGGCTTCAAAGAGGTCAACGACACTGCCGGACACGCTTCGGGTGACGTCGTGCTCGTTGAAGTAGCGAGACGACTTCTCAGCGCGGTGCGTGAAGGCGACACCGTTGCCCGTGTCGGAGGTGACGAATTTGTGGTCGTCGTTGAGCCGTGGAATCGCAGCAGCGTAGGAGGAACTCCAACAGCTGGAGGGAGCAACCTTCAAAGTCGGGATTTCAGTATGGAAGTCGCCAATCGGGTCGTTCGCGCAATCGCGGAGCCCTTCGTCGTTAATGGTGTCGACCACGTGGTTACCGTCAGCATTGGACTCGCCCATCCTTCGACGAAGGCGACAAGCGGCTCAGGTTCGGCACGGGCCGCGCGGGGACTCGCCGATGCCGATGCCGCCATGTACGCCGCAAAGAAGAACGGGAAGAACCGCATCGAGGTGTTCGCTTCGAATTCCTTCGAAGAGTGAGGTTGCTTCGAACGTACCCATCGTGGAAGGTCTCGTAGGTCTGGCCGACGTTGGCCGCTCGACGTGAACTACGAGGCGCGTGTAACAACGTCGTCCTACGATGAGCGTTCATGAACCAACTGCGCTGCGCCTGGCCCGGAAGTGACCCGCTCATGGTCACCTATCACGACACCGAGTGGGGCGTACCGCTGCACGACGATCCGAAGCTCTTCGAGTTCCTTGTGCTTGACGCCATGCAAGCGGGATTGAGTTGGCGCACTGTCTTATACAAGCGCGAGAACTTCGAGAAGGCATTCGACGGCTTCGACATCGCAAAGATCTCGAAGTACAGCGATAAGAAATTTGAGCGACTGATGCTCAACGAAGGAATAATCCGTAATCGTCTGAAAATCGTTGCCGCGATCGCGAACGCCAAAGCGACCCTCAAGGTGCAAAAGGAGATCGGTTCACTCGACACGTATCTATGGCAGTTCGTCGACGGCAGTCCAATAGTGAGCGCGTGGAGCGACGGTGGTCACATTCCAGCACAGAGTCCCGAAGCCGTGGCGATGAGCAAGGACATGAAGAAGCGCGACTTCAAGTTCGTCGGACCGACCACCTGTTACGCGTTCATGCAGGCGGCGGGGCTGGTGAACGACCACGTGACCGACTGCTTCCGCTACAAAGAGTTGACAAAGAAATCAAAGTAGAGAACTGCCCGTGCTTTCTTGATCGCTTACTCAGATTTCTCAATCGACCGGCCGTCGCGGAGGATCCTCTGGGGTCGACATCGGACGAGTGGCCGGTACGCTTCGTTGATGTTCGAACTGTCTAACGAACGCTTTGAAGCCTTAGCCGAAGAAGCGCTGAAGGAGTTGCCAGAAGAGCTCTCATCTCAAATAGAGAATCTGGCGATCATCGTCGAAAATCAAGCGCCGGGGGGCAATCTGTTTGGCCTCTACGAGGGCATTCCCCTCACCAAGCGAAGCCCGACGAGCTACAGCGCCGTCATGCCGGATCGGATCACCTTGTACCAGACGACCATCTGTCGTTACTGCACCAACGAAGAAGAGGTGAAGGCTCAGATTCGAAAGACGGTCCTGCACGAGGTGGCGCATCATTTTGGCATCAGTGACCCTCGACTCAAGGAATTGGGTTGGGCCTAGTGAGCGGCTCTTCGAATGTTGCGCGACCCGAGGGGCCCGCGTGAGTACGCGTAGCCGACTCGAATTCTCCACGGATCGAACTCGCGCCGTCAGAGAGATCGAATCGATCGGATCGGGTAAGGGCTGGTGCAACGTCGTTCCTGAAGTCCGAGAGGACGTCGAGGAACTCAAAGTCAGCACGTTTGGCCTCTGGATGAATCACGGCATCACGGTGGCGTCATTCGTCACGTCACCTCCTCGAAACGGCGAGGCGCAGCCCTCTTCACTTGGCCTGTTGCACGCCCGAGGACGACTCGGACGCGAGCGGATTGCCTCACTTCTAGGGGGTGCTCCGTTTACGACTCGCCAAGACCACAGTCACCGCGGTCTTCTTCTGGACGTTCCACCCACGACGTCGGCCGAACTCGTGCTCGACGTGATGTGCACGTTGACGTCGTCGCTCTGCGACTACGAGTTGACCGGGATCTGGCGTCTCGACCATTTCAATCGCGACTCGTGACGCGCGAGAGGACCAGACCCTGTCGGGCTGGTAACGAGACGTGACTGACAACCCGTCGGCCACGGACGGGCCGTCAGTCAGCCTTGAGCTAACTGAAGGGGGGACCGCGAAGACTCGCCTGGCTCAGACACGCGACGACTTCTTCGTCTGAAGTCTGATCGAAGTGTCGATACGACTGGCCAACGGAAAACGAACCCTCGACCACGACGAGCGAGAAAATCTCATCGGCCTCGAGGCGAAGACTGTCCACCGTCCTCGCCGACGTCACGGGGACGGCCAGTAGGACGTGAGCCGCGCCGCGAACACGAGCCACTCGGCAGGCCGCTCGACTGGTTGCGCCGGTGGCGACGCCGTCGTCGACGATGATCACGCGCAAGCCATCGAGTGGTCGCAGCGTTCGGTCGCCTCGAAACAGCGCGATCCTTCGCTCGAGCTCGGTACGTTCACGCGTTTCAACGGCCGCGAACTCCATAGGCGAGACGTGGGCCATCGCCATAACTTCACGGTCGACCACCACGACGTCCGCTTCAGCGAGTGCGCCCATCGCTAACTCAGGCTGGGTCGGCACGCCGATCTTCCTCACGACGAGCACGTCAAGTGGCAACGTCAGGGAGACAGCCACTTCGTAGGCAACGGGTACGCCACCTCGAGGAAGCCCGAAGACGATTGAGCCTTCGAGAGCAGGACGACTCACTAATTTCGCGGCTAGTTGGCGTCCGGCGTCGCGACGATCGATGAAACGAACCATGGAACTCCCTTTCAATCGTTACGCTACGCAGCGCCCGGACCGGAAGTGCTCGGACTTCCTCGGTGAACCGTGGGATGACTACGAGGATCGAAACGGGGGGGTAGTAGGTCGCCCTACTCAAGCGGTGACGACTTGTGGCTCAGTCCGCGAGATCCTTTGGCGGAATCGCGCCGCCGGCCTTCGCGCCAGCGACGACGACGGCGACGACTTGGTGAGCGAAGCCCACCGTGAGGGGGAGGTGACCTTGGAGCAACCGGTGGTACGCGGGGCCGTACAACATGTCCATGAGCACGTCCACGTCGGAGTCCTTTGGAATCTCG
>DASZHK010000099.1:0-9400 GCA_035937905.1 Acidimicrobiales bacterium | reverse complement strand
CACTTCGGGCGAGGGACTACTCATCAAACAAGGTCAACGCTGTATTGCTTTGAGGTCCGCTTCGACCATCATCTCGACCAACGCGTAGAAGTCCGTCTCGCACTTCCAACCGAGGACGTTCTCCGCCTTGGACGCGTCGCCGACCAGTAGGTCGACTTCCGCGGGACGAATGAAGGCGTCGTCGATCTTGACGAACTCTTCGTAGTTCAACTCGGCACTCGAGAAGGCGACTTCGCAGAGCTCACGCACCGTGTGCGTTTTACCGGTTGCAATGACGAAGTCATCGGGTTCGTCGCGTTGGAGCATCAGCCACATCGCGCGCACGTAGTCCTCGGCGTAACCCCAGTCGCGTTGGGCCTCGAGGTTCCCAAGACGCAACTCACTGTCGTGACCGGCCTTGATTCGCGCCACGCCGTGGGTGATCTTGCGCGTAACGAACTCGATGCCGCGACGAGGCGACTCGTGGTTGAACAGAATCCCACTCGACGCGTGGAGTTGGTAGCTCTCGCGGTAGTTCACGGTGATCCAGTGGCCGTACACCTTCGCCACGCCGTAGGGGCTGCGGGGATAGAAGGACGTGGACTCGTCCTGGGGAACGGCACGAACCTTTCCGAACATCTCTGAGGAACTGGCCTGGTAGAAACGGATTTCGGGGTCCACGATACGAATCGCGTCAAGCATGCGTGTCACCCCGAGCGCCGTCGCCTCGCCAGTTAAGACCGGTTGAGCCCAGGAAGCCTGGACGAAACTCTGAGCCGCGAGGTTATAGACCTCACTTGGGCGATAGTCACGCAAGACGTTGATGAGCGACACCTCGTCCATCAAGTCACCCGACACCAACGTCAGCCGCTCCTGGATATGACTGATGCGCTCGATATTGACCGTGGAACTTCGGCGCATCAGACCGATGACGTCGTAACCCTTTGCGAGGAGGAGTTCGGCCAGGTAGGAACCGTCTTGGCCCGTAATGCCCGTAATCAACGCGCGTTTCGCCACGAAGGTTCCTCCATAACAGGGGCACTGACGGGGGGTCACTACCGCGGCTAACTCTACTACTGGGGCCAAATATGGTCTCTCGCCCTAGCCTTGGCGCGTGGCCCACCTCGTTGTCGTGAGTTTTCGCCTGGGCGGCACCGACGGCGTGAGCATTGAAGCCGCGAAGTGGATCGAAGCCTTCGAGACGATGGGTCACCGCGTCACGACGGTTGCCGGAGAAGGCGACGCGGACGTGGTGATGCCCGAACTGGCCATTCGCGCGACGGTCGCACCACAACTCGATGACGTAGCGCGCGTCCTTTGCGACGCCGACCTCGTCGTGGTTGAGAACGTCGTCTCACTTCCACTGAACGTCGCGGCGCGCGACGTGCTCTACCAAGCACTTGATGAGCGACCCGCGCTCTTTCGCCATCACGACCTCGCGTGGCAGCGAGCGCACTGGCACGATGATGACGTTCCCCGCGATCAACGACAGTGGCGTCACGTCACGATCAACGACCTCTCCCGCAACGAACTCGAAACGCGTGGCGTGACCGCACTCACCATTCGAAACGCCTTTGACTGCGATCCGCCCAAGGGAAGGCGTGACGAGACGCGTCACGCGCTCGGCGTGAACAACGAACGTGTCGCGCTCATGCCGTCACGCGCAATTCCTCGAAAGAACGTGCAAGGTGCCATCGCCTTTGCGGCGTCCGTTGGCGCAACGCTCTGGCTGCTCGGACCGGCCGAGGACGGCTACGGTCCGACGCTCGACGCGTTGTTCAACGATTCTCCGGTCCCCGTCATCCGAGGCCTCCCCGAAGGGATCGACGTGCACGACGCCTACGCGGCCTCGGACGTCGTGGTGATGCCCTCGACGTGGGAAGGATTCGGCAATCCCGTCCTCGAATCGGTCACGCATCGCCGACCGCTCGCGGTCTACCCTTACCCGGTCTTGCACGAGATCGAGTCGTTCGGCTTTCGTTTTTTTGCACTCGACGACGTCGAAGGCGTCAACGCGTTTTTTGCGAAACCCGACGGCGATCTCTTGGAACACAACGTCCAGATCGCGCGCGCGAACTTCAACGTGGCGGACCTTCCCTCACGCTTGGCCCCGCTCCTGGCGTCGTTGAGCGTGAAAGGAACCCAACTAGGCTCTCGTTGATGGTGATCAATGACGAGCGATCTTCTCAAAGCGAGCGCACGCCTCACGCAGAGCGCCGCGACCAGCTGCTCCTCGTAGCCCGGGCGATCTTCGCTGAACGCGGTTTTCAAGCCACCACGATGGACGACATCGCCAAAGAAGCGGGCTTCACGAAGCCGATTCTCTACCAGTATTTCGAGTCGAAGACCGAGCTCTACCGCGAGATAGTGAACCAGACCGCTCAGAAGCTCCTCACGTCACTTCGTGACGCGGTCGCGGCAGTGGATTCACCACGCACGAAGATCGAGGTCGCGTTTCGCGTCTACTTCGAAATGGTGGTCAGCGAGACCGACGCCTTTCGCATCCTGTTCATCCACTCGCACGAGGGTGAGACGAGAGGTGACTTGCGCGCCGTTGAACTGGGTCTCGTCTCCTTCTTAGAGCCGCTCATCGCCGTACGGATAAAGCCCGACCACCGTCGTCAACTCGCCGCGGGCGTCGTCGGCATTGCCGAAGGCGCCGCGACGGCGTGGCTCATCCAACAAGAGGGCAAGGGCTGGCCAACACCCACGCCCGGTGTCGCCGAACGCCTCGCCTCACGAAGCGCCACCCTCGCTTGGGGCGGACTGCGCACCGTCGAACTCGACTAACGCTCTTCGCCGCTCACGATTGTCGAGAAGGCCTGGGCTAATTCCCAAAGTTTCGTCGCGCACGCGTTGTACGTCGCCTGGCCACCGCCTGCGGGATCTTCGACGTCGAACATCGTGAGTGGTTCGCGTGACGCCACGAAGGCAAGTTGCTCATCGAAGGGAACGTCGAGCGGCGCTTCACGGACGAACTGGTGAAGTTGCACCGTCTTGGAGCCGGCTGCTGGAAAGTTCGACCGAACGAAGTCGACCTGATTCGCCTCACTCGTAAGTATCGCGTCGGCCCACATGACGTCGTTCGTCGAGAGTTGGTGGCTTCGGTGACCGCTGTAGTGATGCTCGCCCATGTCACTCAACGCGAGCAAGGCGTCGCGAGTGCGTGAACTCATCGCGTTGCCCTCGATAACGAGCGTCCCAGCGGTTCGAACGCTCCAGTCAAAACCGCCCGCTTCGGCGAGACTCTCGAACATGTAGCCCAGCATCACCGACCTCGCGACGTTTCCAGTGCACAGCGTGACCAGATTGAGTGACGACACCATTTTCAAACGCCTAGGAGCGCGGAGCGGGTCTGCAAACCCGAATCATCTTGCGCGTTGACGCGACGACGGACGTCGCTGGTGCCCCCGAGGAAGGTGGGTCGTGGAAGAAGGCGCTCGTCCGAAGGTCAGTGGCATGCTGCCCAAATATAGACCCACGAAACGTGGAGGGGAACAGAGCGGGCTTAGTAAAGAACTTCGCCGTTCGCGCCCAGAGATCCATCCTTGGGATGGTGTCCGACTGGGGGTTGTCGCTCAGTACGGCTTCGTCAATTCGGTGAACATGGGGAAGTGCTTGACGTTGCATGTCAACAACTCGCATCCGGTGACCAGCGCCGTTGCCGCGATTGCGAGATCGGCGCCATCGATCGATCGATGGCTCGGCAGCCACCTTCGCCCAAGTGCGCCCGCGCGCTCTGCGATCAACGCGTCGACAGGATGCCAAACAAAGATCGAAAGGAACGACCGCGTGCCCCCGACCTCGTTTGTCCTCATGCCCGCGAGCACCTCAAGTCGAGTGATCTCGCTTGCGTGCAGCGGAGCACTCGATCTCTCGCGTTCGAGAACCTCCTCGGCACCAGGGTGACCCCTCAGGTAATCGATGATCACCGAGGTGTCAACAAGGGCTGTCACTCTGCGTTATGAGTAGTGCGAGATCCTGAGCGAAGTCTCTCGACGAGGGAAACACCATCCTCATCGTGCTCAGCCCACGAACCGAAGGATTGACGCATGAGTTCGAGGTCTTCTGCACTGGAACGCGAGATTCCGTACACTTTCTCGACCGCTTCTCGAATGAGAGCAGAGAGGGACTTGCCCGTACGCGCGACTTCTGCGTCCAAGGCGTGTCGTTCCTCCGCGGTGAGGGAAATCTGCGTCCTTTGCATGATGTAAGTATACATCACCTGCGTTGGAACGCGACACTGCGTTGCTGGCACGCAGAAAGACGAGTATTACTCCTTCAACGTGCTGTCAGCAACCGAGATCCAACTCGCCACCGGTACTGGTACGTGCCCTTCGGCGTTCCCCTCCACTGGAGCCAAGAATTACCTCCGCTGATCTTCCTGTTGCTCACGCAACTTATTCAGCACCAGATTGAACTGTCGACGAAGCGACTTCGGCAAGATTCGATAGCCACGATAGGGGGCGACGAGCAGCTGGTAGACGAGGGGATTAGGACGCTCGGCGAGAGCATCGAGATCCGAGTCTTCGGGCTGAACTCTCACCGTTCGAGTGTCACTGCGCGCACGCACTCGAGCTTGTTCGACCAACCTCTTTCCCGTGCTGACGACTTCAACCTGCGCGGTGAGGAGGTTCTCTTGAAGACGCTTCACGTCGGGAGCAAGTACTGACACGCGCGTGTCCTCGCGCGCTAGCTCGAGTGCAGCGCGCAGTTGGCGCTCCGCGTCGTCGAGGTCGGGTTCGGCCCACCACGCCGCGCGATCGTAGGGACCTGATTCGTGGGAACTATCACCGACCATGGCGGACGTGTACGAGACGGGGAAGAATCCGTCTTCGAGGAAGTCCGTGACGCCGCCGTAGTTGGTGTAGACGACCGGCACACCGCACAGCCCCGCCTCGATCGGCGTGAGTCCCATTCCTTCCGAACGATGCAGCGTGAGGTACACGTCACAACCCTGGAGGACGTCGAGGTAACGGTCGTCGTCGAGATACTCGTCGATCAGTTGCGTTCTCGGCGACGCGTCAATCGCGTCGAGAAGTTCTGCTGGGGCGAACTCCCGTAGGTCGCTGCACTTGATCGTGAGTTGACAGTCCGGATAGTCGTCCTGCACCCGGCGCCACAACTCGAGGACCGCCTCGGGATTCTTACGACTCAGAAAACTCTTCGCGTCAAAGGTGGTGAGGATATAGCGGCCCGTCGACGCTCCCTCACTGAATTCCGGCACGTGATGCTTAAGTACGTCGAAGAGGCCCACGTCGAACGGGGCCAAGCGTTGTACGGGAACGGAAAGAACCTCCGCCATTGCCCGTACGCTCCACGATGACAGCGCGTGCACCCGCTCGATCTCCCCCGTGACCACGATCTCGCGCATCTGTTCAGGAATGTGCTCAAGTTCCCATGCCCACGCGGCCTCGACGTGCGCGACGGACGTATTGACTCGGCCCGGATCGATGACGTGACTCTGCCACTGATCGGCGTTGATGAAACATAAGACCGACGCGCTCGACGCGCTCATGGGATTGTTACGACGCAACAGCGCCGACAGGTACTCGTACGAGTCTCTGCCCACGGTGACACAGTCGATCGCTGGATGGACGCCGGCGTCATCGAGGATCGCGAGCGTCCAGCGTGCAATTCGTCCGATGCCCGCCTGGTAAGTGAAGTAGCCGACGAGTCGAAGATCGACGGTATTGCGTATCGCGTCCTCGGCAGCGTCGAGCACCGCTTCGACGAGTTCCTCATGTCCGAGCGCCACGTTGTCGGCCAAGTGCCGTCCGGCCCAGCCCATCTGCTCGAACGCCGCCTCGCGATGTTGGTAGTTCACGTCACGAAAGAACGATCCGATGGCGTTAGGAGTCCCGAGCAGGGAGGGGTGGCACGCCCACCCCGCAAGGAAGGAACGAACTCGTGAACCAAAATTTTCGTGCTCCTCGCCACACGTCGGACAGGTCGTCCACGGACCAGACTCAGGCTTGTAAATCTCCTCACGAACCTCTCGAAGGGTAAACCCGGCTCGTACGTGAGTGCGCGCGTCCTCGCGCAACGTCGTGTGCCACTCCGTTGGAACAGGTCGCAGCCCTCTCGCCCCGGCGAGGCTGTAGTCAATCGCGTCCTCATTCTCAGTCGCCGAGAGCTGTCGAGAATACTGAGTCGCAAAGGACCGTGGAACGGCCTCGCCCAACACGCGGCGCGTCGCGTGCTTAGAGAGCGTGGGCGTCCCTGAGAGAACAAAACCGCTGAAATGAAAGAAGTAGAGAGTACGGCGAGTCGAATTGTGGACGACGCGCCACGTCCCTTCATCTGAAACGACTTTTCGTTCATGGAGGTTCCAGTACGCCACGTTGCAGCCAGGTTCTTCAACTGTCTGCACCGTGGTCTTGAGAGGAGCCAGGTCGACGATCTTCTGATCCGTGAAGTAACCGCCGTCGTGATTCGCGAGACAGTCGAACTGAAGTCGCTCGCTCCACCAGTTGAGGAACGGAGCCGCGCTCGGTCGCACGGAACAGAACCCGAGGTTGAAGAACCCAGCCTTCAAGATGTCGCTCGTCGAAGGTCTGAAGCCGTCGTCGGGTATGTCAGAGAGGAAGTGCGGCGTCAGCGACACGGACGCGTCATCATCGAGCAGCGTCGTGAAGTCGTCGAACACTTGGATGTCGGGATCGAGGTACGTGACGCGATCCCAACCCTCGCGCAGAAATGACCGTAGGAGCGCGGGCTTGACTGACGTCGCGAACTCGAGAACGCTGTAAAACAGGGCCGCGGATTCGACGTCAAAACCACCCCAATCGCAGGCGTCAATGACCACTGCTTCGTGGCGAGCTGCACTACCTACTTCCGCGAGATAGTCGTCGATGCGTCTCTGTATTGGTCCAACCTCGACACAGTCCTGGAGCACGAGCACGCGAAACTCCGTCGTTGGCATGGCTATCGCCAGCGACCGTCCGAGCACCAGAAGTTGACCAAGATAATTTGGCGTGGCGATGGTGCACACGAGATGTCGATGAATTGACTTCTCAGGGGGCACCAGGCCTCCTCTCTCGTCGAATTCACGAAAGGCCTCCTTCGCACAATTTACCCACCCGAGCGCTGGACAAAACGTCAGCGTGACCCACGACGAGGGTCGAAATGTTCTGCATTCAGACGTTGAAGACGAGAATCGGTAATCAGATTCTCAAAAAAGGTCAACAGAACGTAGTGAACCGTGCGCCATCACTGTCTTTGACGCGAAGCCAGTCTCAGCTAACGCTCGACGTTGGCGTTTAGAACTTCTTTATTAATTCTTTTCGACGAATTTAGAGTTCGTCGGCCGTATCAGAGCCATTCATGTTCGTCGAAAGCGTTGACTTTGTAGCGATGATCGTCAAGCACTTCCAATTGACGATCTGTCCGGTCCGGCCACCCGACCGAAGACCGAAATGAGATCAAACGTTGAACGATGGTGTCGTGGCCGTGATGCCAGATCCCGTCGCGGTGATGGTGTCGGACTGCACGACGCCATCACCGAAATAGCCCGTTGCGACACCCGAAGCATTCGTGGTGAGTGTCAGGTTTGGACCAGCACCTCCGAGAACCGTGACGCCCGACTTCGTCGCAAAGAAGCCGCTTCCCGAGTTGGTCAGGGTGAGCGAAACGCCGCTCGTCGTGACGTTGTTCCCAAATTGATCCAGTAGTTGCAGTGTCACCGTCGTGTTCGTTGAGTTGCTCTTCGCAGGAGCCGTCGGATTCAGAGTGACCTGCACCGTGGTCGCGATACCCGCCCCGAGCGTCAAGGCAGACGTCCCCCAGACATTCGTCGCGTTCTTCGCTGTCACGACGTCAGGCCCCGAGGTCTTATTGCCGTAGTAGACCGTCGCGGTGCCGATCTTGTCCAAGAACGCGACGTTCATCGTCGACGTGCCCGCCGTCCCATTGGACGCCGCGAAGAATCCGCTGTCAGAATCGCTCAGCGTCAGCGTTGTGGTCCCGCTACTGACGGTCGGGTTACCCCACTTATCTTCCAGCTGCAGGGCGAACGTGGTGTTGGTGGTCGACGACACGCCCGGTGACGTGGTGCTCGGCGTGATGGCCACCTGCGCCGCTGCGCCGCCTTGAACCGTCAGGTTGGCGGTACCCCAGTTCGTAGTTCCGTTGATCGCCGACACGGTGTTGGTGCCCGTGTTCTGGTCGCCGAAGTACGCCGTTGCGCTGCTGACGCCATTCGCGAAACTTACGTCAAGCGAAGGCGCGCCCGCCGCGCCATTCGACGCGGAGAAGTAGCCGCTCCCGATGTCGCTCAGTACAACGGTCGTCGTACCACTACTGTTCACGGTTGCCCCGACAGCGTTCTCCAACGTCAACGTGATTGTCGTATTCGTCGTCGCGCTTGCCGTCGGGGTTGTCGTGCTGAGAACGATGGCGACCTTCGTTGCCGCCAGACCTCCCACGGGGAAACTCTGGGTCACCTGGACCGCCGCCGAGTAATTGGGATTTCCTGTCGCGGGATCATTGAAGTCAAGCGTGCACGTACCGACACCGACGAAACTAACGACATTTCCAGATATGGTGCACACGCTCGCCGTCGCCGACGTGATCGCCACGGCGTCGCCGGTCGTTGCGGTAGCGGTCACTGGGCCGTACGTCGTACCCCCCTTCGTGGCGTTGGTAGGAGCGGTCGAGGTCACGCTGATGACGCTCTTTCTCGTCGAAACCGCGAAACTCGACGACGTCGCCGTCGCGGTACCGTCGACTGCGGTCACCGTGTAGCTTCCTGTAAGTTGGGGCACGATTGACGAGAAGTCGGCCACGCCCGACGTGTCCGTGACGGCTGTGAGCGTGCTCGTGGGCGCGGAAATGCCGGGCACCGAGGGCGAGCCAGAACTCGGTCCGCTCTGTTGCACGAGCGAGACGGTGTCACCCGCCACTGGATTGCCGCTTGAGTCAAGGACGGTCACCGACGCCTGCGTCGTTGCGCCGGCGCTGGTGTCGGATGGTTCGTTGGTGAAGGTCATTGAGGCCGCGACGCCGGTAATCGACCCCGACGCGGAAGAAGAGCCCCACTCCCAGCTCACGATGGTCATACCCGATCCGCACCAGACCGAGCACAGGTCCTGGATAGGGGCACTGCGAGCCGGTGCCGGCGGATAGTCGTCGAATCTCACTTCTACTTCCAATAACGCGTTACTGCCTTGGCACGACGTAGCGGAGACGCTAATAGGGCACGCGTCAAGCGTCACGTCCCTCGTCACGTAGCTCAACGGGTTCCATACCGTGGTGCACCAGACGGCGACCTGGACGCCGTTAATCACGGGAATAGCCGTAATCGAGTCGCCTCCCCAGCAAGCAACCGGAGGACTACTCGCAACCCCCACCGGCTGGCTGGACGAGATCAGGGGATGATAGCGAACGTACTGGATCGCCACCTCAGTCATGTCCGTTGCTG
>DASZHK010000098.1:0-2932 GCA_035937905.1 Acidimicrobiales bacterium | reverse complement strand
ATCGGGGATTACACGTCGTCAAGGTCAATAAATCCATCGTACGTAGAGTAGTGACAATGTTGATCGCGACCCTTCCACTTGGGTGGCGCTTGACAATATTTTTTCTCGCGGGCGTGGGCGCGGGTGTGGTGAACGGCGTCGCGGGCGGTGGTCAGTTCGTGACGTTCCCGACCCTCTTGGCGACGGGGGTGCCGGCGCTGCAGGCCAATCTCTCCGCGACCGTCGGCGTCGTGCCCAGTTACGTCGGATCACTGCGCGTCTTTCGTCGTCAGCTCACGCCACACCGTCGACTCATCGTCACGTTGGTGCCCTCGTGCGTGCTCGGTACTGCGACCGGCTGCACACTGTTACTTGAAGGGTCGCCCTCGACGTTTCGCTCGGTCGTCCCGTGGCTGATCGGCGCCGGCACCGTACTGTTCGCGCTCGCGCCGCTGATAACCCGTCGACTAGCCACTGTCGATCGCGATCACCCCGCGCGACGCTGGTCACTGCGGGCGGCGGTCTTCCTCGTCTCCGTGTACGGCGGGTACTTCGGCGCGGGCCTCGGCATCGTGCTCCTCGCCGTGATGGCGCTCGCGCTGCCACTCGAGATCCACGCCTTG
The DNA here is from genome assembly GCA_035937905.1 of Acidimicrobiales bacterium. Taxonomy (GTDB): domain Bacteria; phylum Actinomycetota; class Acidimicrobiia; order Acidimicrobiales; family RAAP-2; genus RAAP-2. The sequence goes on along the minus strand of DASZHK010000098.1, from coordinate 2,330 downwards.
CAAGTGCTAAGAAACGCCCTTTCCATGATCATCAACGCCTCGGCCGCACTCATCTTCTTGGCGCACGGTCACTTGGCCGTCGCGGCGGTGTCGATGTTGCTCATCGGATCGCTCGTCGGCGGTTGGCTCGGCGCGCTGTTGATGGTGCGATTGTCGCCCACGCTGGTGCGCGTGCTCGTCATCTGCGTTGGCGTCGTCACGACCGTGAAGCTCGCGACTGCGTAAGGTCAATTTTCTGACAATTTCTCTAGACTTCGTGGATGAAGAGATTCTTCTCCTTCCCGAATCCCGTCAACGACGCCGCGGCCCGATCCGTGGCCCTCGGCGTCGTGCTTCTCTCGGTCATCACGTTCGTGACCGGCTACGCGTGGCTCCTCATCCCCTTGACCTACGGCTTTGCCGCCCGCGTCGCGGCGGGACCGAAGATCTCACCGCTCGGATGGTTCGCCGTGCACGTGAGTGCCCCACGACTCAGGCGCTGGCAAAAGTCGGTGCCCGGACCGGCAAAACGCTTCGCGCAGGCTATGGGACTGGCCTTTTCCTCCGCAACGCTGGTCACGTGGCTCACCGCAGGGTGGCTCGACGCGCGATGGATCCTCCTACCTCTTATCGCCGCGGCGTCGCTCGAGGGATTCTTCGGTATCTGCCTCGGGTGCACCGTCTTTGGTTGGCTCATTCGTGCGGGCGTCGTGCCCGAGTCAGTGTGTGCCGAGTGCGGGGACCTCGCCGCCCGCTATCGCCGCGCCGGCTTCGAAGTCAAGAAGTAGCACACCGCTTCTTATAGAACCGCCTACGTGACCTGGCCGACTCTTCTCTAGGCTGACGACTATGCCCCGTCTTCGAAACCGCTCTCAGTGGCGTCTCCTCGCCCTCAGCTCGGCTCTCGTCGCCCTGGCGCTCCCCGCAACCTCGTTGACCGCCGGCGCGAGTGACGCGCGCGTCGTCGTCGCGGGCTTGACACCGCTCGCGACCAATGACGTCGTCGTGAATAAGTCGATCACGACGTCCTTCGACCTCGCGCTCAGCCAAACACATCAACGCGCGCTCACGGCGTTCATTGCGAGTCTCTCCAACACCGCGTCACCGGACTTTCACCACTATCTCACGCCGAGCGAGTACGCGCGTGCCTACGGCGCGACGTCGACGACGGTGAGTGACGTGGCGAACTATCTCGAGCAGTACGGTCTCACGATCGACTCGCTCAGCAAGGGCCGTAACATCCTTCGCGTCACGGGATCGTCGTCCAACATCGCGCACGCCTTCGACGCGCCCGTCGAGACGATACGACTCAGCGACGGTTCACTGCACGCGCACTTCACCGTCGCCGCCACCCTTCCCGAGTCGCTCGCGAAGGACGTCACCGCCGTCGCGGGCCTGTCGACCGTGCAGCCCGAAACGACGAGCCTCTCGGCGCCACTCGCGTCGACGCCCAACGCCAGCACCGCGCCGACGAGTTGCTCGTCGGCGGGCAGCTCAGCGGGGACGACGCCCAACTCCGTGGGTGGTTACACCGTGCAACAACAAGCGCAGCTCTACGGTCTCGCTTCCGCGTGGGTCGCGGGCGACACGGGCGTCGGCCAGACGATCGGCGTCTACGAACTCGCCAACTACGACGCGGGCGACGTCAAGACGTTCTTCACGTGTTACGGACTCTCGCCGACGATCACGCAGATCAACGTCGACGGCGGACCGGTGACCGCGGATAACGCGGACAACGCGCCCGACGAAGCGACGTTGGACGTCGAAGAGGCCGCGGCCCTCGCGCCGGGTGCCGCGATCGAGGTCTACCAAGGAACGCAGAACGCGAACGGCCCCACCGACATCTACTCTCAGATGGCGAGTGACAACACCGCCACCATCATCACGACCTCGTGGGGCATCTGCGAAGCGCAGACCGCCGGCGCCGCGCTCGCCGAACAGACGATCTTCGAAGAGATGGCGGCCCAAGGACAGACCGTCGTCGCCGCGGCCGGTGACAGTGGATCCTCGGACTGCGAAGGGACGCCTCAGCCTGCGAAGGCCCTCGCGGTCGACGACCCCGCGTCCCAGCCCTACGTGACGGGCGTGGGCGGCCTCACCGTCTCGAACATCTCTCCCCTCAGCCAGACCGTTTGGAACGACAACTGCACAGCGCAGGGCTGTGGATCCGGTGGTGGTGGTGTGTCCACGCTCTGGAGTCGCCCGTCGTGGCAGGTCGGTCCCGGTATCAACACCGCGACGGCCACGCGCCGGATGGTGCCCGATCTCTCGGTCATGGCCGACCCCTCGACGGGCTTCATCCAGTACTTCACCGGCACCGACACTGGACTCTGTAATCACACGTGTTCGGG
>DASZHK010000097.1:0-10674 GCA_035937905.1 Acidimicrobiales bacterium | reverse complement strand
CCACCGTCCTCAATCTCGCCTCGCAAGCGCTTCTGTTGATCACCGAACTCGCGGGGCCGGTGTTGATCGTGAGCCTCGTGATTGGACTGGTCGTCGCGCTCTTCCAGGCCGTGACGTCAATCCAAGAGTTCACGCTGACCTTCTTACCCAAGGTGGTGGCTATCGCCCTCGTGCTGATGCTCCTCGGTCACTGGATGCTCGGCAGCATGGTCGCGTACACCGATCATCTGTACGGATCGATCACCGGAGTGCTCTCAGGGTCGAAATGACGTTCACTGTCTCGGCTCCCTTCGTCATCGCGTTGGCGCTGGCGTTCGTGCGATCGGTCGCGTTCGTGTCGGTCTGTCCGCCGTTCTCGAACGCGTCCATACCCACTATCTCCAAGATCGGATTCGCCGGCGCCATCTCGGTGTTCGCCGCCGGCACGCTCCAACACGACGTCTTGCCCCAAGGTGACGTGCAGCTGATCGTGGAAATCGTCATCCAAGCCACGGTGGGCGTCGTGCTCGGCTTCGTGGTGTCGCTGTTCGTGACGACGGTCGTCGGCGCGGGCAGCTTGATCGACCTCTTCGCGGGGTTGAACTTACCCCAGGCCATCGACCCGCTGTCCCAGCAGCAGACCAAGATCTTCGGTCAGTTCTACAACCTTCTCCTCATGGCGTTGCTCTTTACGACCGGTTCGGTCGTGGTGATCGTCGAAGGTTTCGTCAAGTCGTTTCAATCGGTTGGCACGAGCCTTCCCTCGACGTCACTGGCCGACTTGGCCCAGATCATCACCTCGGACGTCGTGACCTTCTTCGCGGCGGCGCTCGAGATGGCGGCACCACTCGTGGTCGTACTCTTTTGCACGCAGATCCTGCTCGCCTTGCTGGCCAAAGCCGCGCCGCAGGTCAACGTCTTTGTCCTCGGGATGCCCCTGCAGATACTCGTGGCACTGCTGGGCGTTGGTGTGGCCATCATTGCCCTGCCCAGTGACGTGATGAACCTCGTCGGACGGGCCATGGCGCAGTTGTTCGGGGGGTAGCGGTGGCCGACAAATATCAGAAGACCGAAAAGGGCACGGTCAAACATCGCAAGGAGATGCGAGAAAAGGGGTCGGTGGCGCGTTCGGCCGAACTCAGTGGATGGGCCAGTTTCTTGGTCGTGGCGTCACTCTTGCCCTGGCTGGGAGGACTCGCCGCCAATCGAGTGAATGGCTTTCTTCAAAACACCATCGAGGCGATGGGGCACCCGAGCCTCGTGACGGCGATCGCCATTTTGGCCCAGGGCCTCGCGACGACGGCGTTCGCGGCGCTACCCGTCCTTCTCGTGGGTACGCTCGCGGCGACGTCGGTTGCCGTCGCGCAAGTGGGGCTTCGCTTTACGCCGAAGGCCTTCAAATTCAAGTTCTCTCGACTCTCACCCAAGACGGGTATCAAGAGGATCGTTTCGAGCGAAGGTCTGTGGTCACTCGTCAAGACCCTCCTCAAGATGGTCATCCTCGCGGTCGTGGGCTACCTCATCTTGCGCCAGTTGGTCCACTCCGTGATGGGCGGCGCCACGCTGCCTCTCCAAGACACCTTGAGCGCTGGGGCGTCGACCGTCGGGGGACTCATGCGGATGATCGGCGCCCTCGCACTCGCGCTCGCGATCGGCGACTACTTCTTTCAGCGTCGTAAGTATCAACAAGACCTGCGCATGACCAAACAAGAGGTGAAGGACGAGCATCGCCAGAGTGACGGTTCGCCCGAAATGCGCCGAGCGCAGCGAGGTCGAGCCCGAAAGCTCTCTCGCCAGCAGATGATGGCGGCCGTGGCCCGGGCCGACGTCGTCGTGACCAATCCGACGCACTTCGCCGTCGCCATCGCCTACGACCGCACCACGGACCGCGCGCCGAGGGTCGTCGCCAAGGGGGGCGATCTCATCGCGGCGGCGATCAAGGAGCGGGCCCGTGAGTGCGGGGTCGTCATCGTCGAGAATCCATTATTGGCACGGACTCTGTACGCCACCTGCGAAGTCGACGATATCGTCTCGCCGGCCCTCTACGCGTCGGTGGCGCGCCTCTTAGCCTTCGTCTATTCGCTGACGCCGACCGCAAAGACGTTCCGCGACGTGCACGTGATGGCGTCCTAGACCGCGAAAAGTGCTGGCGCCCCTCAATTCTGGCGCCACTGTGGACGTCATCACTAGGGGCCAGGCTGGCCGAAACACACCCACGGACGGGCGAAGACGACGTAGTCGTCCGTGGAGGTTGCTGTGCACATAGATCCAGAGCGGTGCCACCGTGGCTAGACCTCGCAAAGCCCGTACCGAGAGGTTCAGCTCCGCCACGCGCATGGCGGTGCCGCTCTCGGTCGTCTCCATCGTCGTCGTGTTGATCATTCCGTTACCCACGGTGTTGATCGATATGTTGATCACCGCCAACATCACGGGTTCGGTGTTGGTGCTCCTCACCGCCATGCAGGTGAAGCGACCCCTTGACTTCTCGGTCTTTCCAACCCTGGTGCTCTTGGCGACGATGTTCCGATTGGCGCTCAACGTGGCGGTCACTCGTCAAGTGCTGTTGCACGGTTACGCCGGCGTCGTCGTCGAGAGTTTCGGTCACTTCGTCATCGGCGGCTCGATCGTTGTTGGCCTCGTCGTGTTCTTGATCCTCATCATCATTCAGTTCGTCGTCATCACCGCGGGATCGGGGCGTGTCGCGGAAGTGGCCGCGCGATTCACGCTGGACGCCATGCCCGGAAAGCAGATGGCGATCGACGCGGACCGTGCTTCGGGCGCCATTGACGAACACGAGGCCCGCCGCCGTCGCCGCGAGATCGCCGACGAAGCCGACTTCTACGGTGCCATGGACGGTGCCTCAAAGTTCGTTCGAGGTGACTCAATCGCGGCAACCGTGATCACGATGGTCAACCTCATCGGCGGACTCGCCATCGGCATCTTTCAGCGTCACCTCGTCGCGAGTCAGGCCATTGACACGTACAGCCTGTTGTCCGTGGGTGACGGACTGGTCTCACAGATTCCGGCACTGTTGCTGTCGCTGTCGACCGGCATCATCGTCACTCGTTCAGCGACGGAACACGATCTCGGCCATGACGTGATCACCCAGCTGTCGCGCTTTCGTCGAATCGTTCGCGCCACCGGCTTCATCGTCATCATTTTGGCCATCGTGCCCGGACTGCCCAAGTTGCCCTTCGTCGTGGTGGGGGGTCTCGTGCTCTTCATGGGATCGCGCCTGAAGCAGGAGGGCGCCGACGAGAAGACGGACAGCGTGGTCGCCCCACTCGCCGTCATCGAGGAGTCGCCCGAGACACTCGCCGCCGGCATGGCGGTTGAGCCGATCAGTCTCGAGCTCGGCATCGATCTCATCGATCTCGTCCAGCCCGACCGGGGTGGCGACTTGCTCGATCGCGTCAAGGTCCTTCGACGAAACGTCGCCATGCAGCTCGGCATCGTGATGCCCCGTGTGCACACGCGCGACGACCTGGACCTGCCCAGCTCGGAGTACTGCATCAAGGTTCGTGGTGTCGAAGTCGCGAGGGGCCAGGCTCCTCGGGGCAAGTTGCTCGCTATCGGCGAGAACCTCGACGGGCTCGAAGGCATCGACACCCGTGACCCGGCCTTTGGGGGACGAGCGAAGTGGATCGCCGTTGGCTTGAGCCACCAGGCGGCGGTCGCTGGCATCACGGTGGTCGACCGATCGGCGGTCGTGACGACGCACTTGGCGGAAGTCGTGCGCGACCACGCGGGCGACCTCGTGTCGCGCCAAGATACGAAACTCCTACTCGACGCCCTGAAGAAGGCGAATCCCGTGGTGCTCGAGGAGATGACGACCGCGAATCTGACGTTAGGGGACGTCCAGGGCGTCCTTCGGGGGCTCTTGCTCGAAAGCGTGCCCGTGCGTGACCTCGTTCGCATCATCGAAGCGCTCACCGAACAGGCGAGGAGCCAACAGAAAGACGCGGACAGCCTGCTCGAGGCGGCGAGAGTGGCCCTCGCCAACACCATCACCGCGCAGTTCGAGAAGGAGGGCACGCTCTACGTCATTACGTTCGATCCGGCGCTCGAACAGGGACTCCTTGGATCCCTGCGTATCGGCGACCACGGTCGGCGAACGATTGGCACGAGCGCCGAAGAGGCCGAGGCCATCGTTCGTGAGGTTGGCCGTCTCGCTCGAGAGTCTGAAGCCGAGGGCAACGGGCCGGTGGTGTTGTGCTCGACGCGCCTTCGTCCGGCCGTTCGCCGACTCCTTCGCCCAAGTTTGGGTCGTCTCGGTGTTCTTGGCACCGCAGAAGTTGGATCAAGCGTGAAAGTTGCAACCATTGGGAGCGTGAGCCGTGAAGTTTCTACAACCGTCTGAGTCAATGCCCACGGAGTTCCAGGGACTCACCGCCGAAGAGGCGGTGCAGCGAGCTCGTATCGTCCTCGGCAGTGACGCACCGGTGCGATGCTGGAAGACGAGGCGCGGTGGGGTGCTCGGATTTTTCTCGAAGGAGATCTTCGTCGCCGGTGTGAGCGAACCGGCGGGTGCGCTCAAAGCGTCGAAGAGCGAGAGGTCGATCAAGTCGAACGCGGGCGGTCAATGGTTTGATGACGCGACGTTGGACGTTCGAGAGTTCGCTGGCCCCGAGCCGCAACCGATGTTGGCGGACCTCGTCGCGGCCACGCGCGATGAACTGACGGTCGACGGTGTGCTCGTCTCGGAAGCAGCCTTCATTGACGTGTTAGCGGAAGCCGAGGCGGCACTCGTCGATCGTGTCGAGATCGCTGAACGAGTTCTTGACGTGAACTCTGAACGAGTCCTCGACGCGCTCGGTGTGAGACCGGTGGCGAACGAGTCCCGTGTCGCCGAGCAACTTCTCGACGCGCTCGTCACCTTTGGCGTACCGAGTGAGTTCCGGCCGGATGAGACCGTGCTGACGCTCGACGGCGTGACGCGGGCACTCGACAAGCTCCCGGTTCCGGCGACCCTTCCAACGGCCGAAGGATCACTGATCGTCGTCGTGGGTTCACGGCGCGACGCGCTGCTGGTCGCCAAGCGACTCATCGAGAATCTCGAACTCACGGACGCTGATCTCATTGTGTTCGAGGACACGGCCACGTGTCGTCAACGCGTCACGCGCCGACGGTCGTCGAAGAGACTCAGTGTCTTGGTCCTCGAAGCGTCGCCGCGCAACCGAGAGCTTGGTGAGAGTGCGACACGATTGGAGAACCTGCGGCCCGACTACGTCGTTGGTGCGATTCCGGCAACGCTGAAGCGAACGGACGTGGATCACTGGCGAATACAACTCGGTCGCGTCGACGCACTCGCACTTTCGCGCTGGAGCGCCACCGCCTCGCCGGCCGAACTCATGGGAACGTTGCCCATCATGTTCGTCGACGGACGTCGTGCCTCGACGATTCGATGGATGATCTTGCTCTTGGAAGCGGTGGAAGGGCGAGAGCCGTGAAGCGAGGCGACGCTCAAGGTTTCTTGATGGACGTCCGCAGGTTTCGTCCCTTGGTGACGGTCCTGCTCACCGTTCTTGTGATGTTGCCAAGTTACGTAGAAATGCTCACGCGGGGACTCTCCGCGACGACGGTCCTTCAGCGATTGGTTGAGGCGCTCGCGATCGCAAGTGTCCTGGTCTGGGTGGTGTCGGCCGTCCTGGTGCACTACGCGAAAGTGCAATCGGCGTCATCAGTGGACGATGGCGAAACTGGTCAATTCCAACGCTGACCCCTCAATTTACCTCTTCACCGGTCCGTTACTTTAAGAGGTGAACGTAGACGAACTCTTTGTGCAACTTGTCGAGGCACTCGACCGCGACCTCGAGCTGCTCGAGCTGCTTCACTATCGCCTGATCGTGCTCGGGGCCCTGGCCGGGGCCGATCAGGGTCCCTCGCTGCCGATGGCGGTTCGCGAAATCGAGCTCGCGTATGAGTCTCTTCGCGTCGCGGACCTCGTTCGTGCGTCGACCACGGCGCAGATCGCCCAAGAGTTCGATCTGGACGCGACGCCTCGAATCGACGATTTAGCCTCCCGCGCGACCGACGTCTGGGGCGAAGTCCTCCTCGAGCGTCGCCGGACGTTGATCATTGCCGTGACCGGCGTCCAGAGTCTCTCCCATACCGTCGGCGCCGCCGTGGGCCGCCGCGTGGCGTTGGCGGAAGAGGCACTGTCGTTCCTTCGTGGCGAAGGCGCCGCCACCTATAACCGTTCGGGTCCACGCGGTGGACTTCTCGTAGAAGGAACACTATGAGTGACTTAGGCCTTTCCATTGCGGGCACAGGTCTCGCGGCTGATATGGCCCTGATCGACACCGCGTCGAACAACCTGGCCAACGCGAGCTCTGCCGGTTACGCCGCCGAGAAGGTCAATCTCTCTCCGTTGACCGCGGCGGGCGCGTACGGCGTCGGTCAAGGCGTCATGATTGGTAGTGTCTCTCGATTGACGGACGCCGTGCTCGGCGCCGCGAACGTCTCCGCGCAAGGTACAAGTAGTTCGGCAAAACAGTTCGCCACGGTGATGAGTTCCGTCGAGGCTATATTCCCCGAGCCCAGTAGCAACGGCGTAGCGTCCCAACTCACCAATCTTTGGTCGGCGCTGTCCACGTTGGCGTCGAACCCCAACCAAGTGGGCGCGGCCCAGACGGTGGTGGGCGCCGCCCAGACCCTGGCCTCTTCACTCAGTGGTAGCTACAGCCAACTCAGTCAACTGTCCTCGTCACTGCAGAGCCAAATCGGCTCGGGATCTGGCGACGGGGGACTCTTGAGCCAGGTGAACAGCCTCCTCTCCCAAGTCGCGAGTCTCAACGCGGGTATCGAAGCCGGTCCGGCTGGTGGTCAGAACGCGAACGCCCTCAGTGACCAAAGTACCGCTGACGTCAATCAACTTGCGTCGCTCATCGGCGTGAGCGCGACGACGGCGACGAACGGGACGACGACACTGTCGATCAATGGCGTGCAACTCGTCAGTGGCACGGTCGCGCAGCAGCTTAGCGTCTCGGGTTCGGCCGCGACCACCAATCTCAGTGTCACGACGGCGTCGGGCGTGGTGGTGAAAGCGGGGGGACAGATTGGCGCTAACTTGACCGCCGTCAACACGACCGTTCCCGATTACCTGACGCAGCTCAACTCTGTCGCGGACACGCTCGCGAGCAGCGTGAACGCACTGCAGGCCTCAGGTTTGGATTCGAAGGGTGACCCTGGGTCGAGCGTTCCCGGTCCCGGTACTGGAACGGTGTTGCCGGATATCTTCGTCAACGCTGGATCGTCGTCCACCTACACCGCGAGCGCAGCCGGGTTCTCTGGAGCGGCCACGATCGCCGTCTCACCAACGCTGCTGACGTCGCCAACGATGATCGCGACCGCCTCAGCACCCAGCGCGAGCAATGCCAACGTCGTGGGACAGCCCACGCTCGACGGATCGAACGCCCAAAAGATGGCGGCCCTCGCGTCGTCAACGACGGGGGCGGACAGCCTCTATTCGACGCTGATTGGCGGCCTCGGCACGCAGTCATCGGGGGCCACGGCGAGCGCCACGATGGCGGCGGCGCAAGCGACCACCGCGTCAAACAATCTGTCAGCGGTATCGGGCGTCAATCAAAACACACAGGAGATGGACATCATGTCGGCCCAACAAGCCTTCCAAGCGAGCTCACAAGTCATCAACGCCATTAATCAGAGTTTCCAATCTCTGCTTCAGGCGGTGTGAGATGGACGTCTCTAACCTCGCGCTCGTCCAGACGCTCTCCGATCAACTGGTCACGCAGACCAACAACATTGCCCAACTCCAAGGTCAACTCTCGTCGGGCCAGGTGCTCAGCAAGCCGTCGGACAATCCGACCGCGGTAACACAAGTGTTGGCCCTTTCCAGCCAAGCGAGTCAGCTCACCAGTTGGCAGACCAACTCTGATACCGCGACGTCGTGGCTCGGTACGGCGAACGGAACGGCGAACAGCGTCCTCACGGCCATGCAGTCGGCGCAGACGCTGCTCCTTCAAGCCGCCAACCAGGGAGCGCAGGACCCCACCACGTACAAAGCGCTGGGCAGCCAGCTCCAGGGCATCGTTAGTAACCTGCTCTCGCTCGCCAACACGCAGTTCGAAGGACGCGCGATCTTCGCCGGGACGTCAGCGTCGCCTCAGGCCTACGACGCCAGCGGCACGTACCTCGGCAACTCCGACGTCCCCACCGCGGTCATCGGCCCGGGCGCCGGCGCGGGTCAAACTGTAGGACTCTCGGTGCCGGGCACCGCGATGTTCGGGACTGGTGCCGCCAACGTGTTTTCGACCTTGTCGACGATGGCGACGTCGCTGCTGTCCGGTACACCATCCTCGGCCACGATCTCAACGGCGATCACCGCGCTCGCGGCCAATATGTCCACCGCGCAGACCGCGAGCGCGACCTTAGGTAACGCCTCCCAAGCCGTCGCGAGCGTCGCGTCGAATCTGACGAACCAGCTCGCGAGCGTCCAGTCGAGTCAGGCGACGTTGGAGGACGTGAACGTCGCGGTGGCGTCGACGCAGTTACAGATGGAGACGGCGAACTATCAGGCTGCCCTCTGGGTTGCACAGCAGTCGATTCCTAACACCTTGATGAAGTTCCTCGTTCCATGACGCTTCGCGTCGGGCGTGCGTGGCCGCTAACCTTTTGCAGCACACGAGCCCACCATCATCTCGAACGAACTGGAGAGTGAGCGATGCCTACCGCAACGGCCCAGATCCCCGTCACCGGGATGGAGTTGAAGTTCCATCGCGGCCTGCCGGGATTCAAAGGGGCGAATCACTTCGTGGTCGAGCCGCTCGAGGGCCTCGGCGAAGGCGTCTTCGCTCGCCTTCGCTGCACCGACACCGTCTACGTGAAGAATTCAACGCCGCTCGAGAACCTTTCGTTCCTGGTGACGTCACCGGGGATTTTGTGGCGGGAGTACTCGGTTCACGTCGATGAGACCATGGTCGAGGACCTCGATCTCACTTCCGTTGACGACATCGCGATGCTCGTCATCATTCATCCGCGTCGTCCACTTTCGGCTTCGACCGCGAATCTCTACTCGCCGATCGTCATCAATCGCCGAACGGGCCTCGCCGATCAGTTCGTGCCGTCGGTTACGGAGCAAGAGGTCGGCTGGAGCGTCGCGACGCCGTTGCCTCTTGATCGAGACGACTGAGTTCTCGTGCTGTCATTAACGCGCGAAGTCGGAGAGAAGATAGTCATCGGTGATGACGTCATCGTCACCGTGATCTCGGTATCGGCGAACGGCCGCGTTCGGCTCGGCATCGAAGCGCCGAAACAGATTCGTATCGACCGTGAAGAAGTGCTCGACCGCATCCGCATTGAAAACTTGGAATCCGCGAACGCCACACCGGAGATTACGGTTGACGCCGCCGCGTGGGCTTCGTACGGCGCACGTCGCGCCAACGCGAAGGCGAAGCCACCTTCGTCGTAACGCGTTTCTCTAGATCTCTAGGTCCTTGAGTTCGAACCCAAGGTTGTAGAGACCTTGATGGATCAATTGAGTCACCCGTGATCGATCGATGCCGAGGGCGTCAGCGACCTCACTCTTTTGAAAGCCCTCAAGGTAGTGGAGTACGAGCACTTGGCGCTGACGCTCGGTGAGGCGAAGCAATGCCGCTTTCACGGTCTCGCGCATCGACGCCGACTCCGCGCCCTCGCTGGGTTCGGCCCTCGTACTGGCCATCGAGCGAATCGGACCTTCTCCCGAAATTGAGAGCGGGACCAGGTAACTTGACGTCGTCGCCAAGTCGGCTAGCTCGACGATCTCTCGCAACGACGTTCCAAGGTACTCAGCTACCTCATTCAACGTTGGCGTCCGACGAAGATCCGCTTCGAGCGACTCTCGAGCGACTTGGTAAGTACGCACTCGCGCACGCATTCTCTTAGGAAGAATGTCATCACGCCGCAATTCGTCGATGATCGCGCCCTGAATTCTGGTGGTCGCGTACGTCGAGAATTGGAAACCTGCGGAGTTGTCGAACTTTTCAATCGCGTCAATGAGTCCAAACTGGCCACACGAGCAGAGTTCCTCCATCGACTGAAACGAGCGCATGCGCTTGGAGAGTCGATTCGCCACGAGTCGCACCAGCGGCGCGTAAAAAAGAACGAGGCGATTTCTATCCTCGATTGAACGGCTTCGAAAAAACTGTGTCCACAAGTGGTCGGCACTCGCGGCACTTGACTCTTCCGTCGTTGTCCTGGCCGATTCGTCCTGAAATAGCACTGCTTTCCTCCGCTTATTCAACATGCGTCAATCGACAGGTTTAGTTTCTCCTTAGAGTTTGTCACCTAGTCGTAAACATTCGAACAACAACATCTCAGTTTTCGAGTAATAAATCGTTGTTCGTACGTTGAGTGAGAATGCGGACTACTCAGTGAAAATAGTTCAGCCAGGCGTGAGAAAACGATCTCGTCGCGAAGATGAGAGTGGCACTTCATTCGTTGGATGAGGTGGCGAGGCGAGATGATTATTTTTGAAAAAACGTTTTTGTTGCGCGACGCGCATCGATCGTTGATCGTGTTGGCTCGCTCGTTGCTGGGGCTGGACAATTCAACGCCGATTCATCTTTCGAGGTGAAGCGACCGACAGAAGACTTGCGTCGAATGACAAATTGACATTTCGGTGTGCCAACGTAGCGAGTACCATCTGACGGTTTGGGTAAGGTAGCCGTACTTATGTTCGATCTCTCGACCGAT